>WYEM01000089.1 GCA_009903775.1 Nitrososphaerota archaeon
CTGCGGAGGGCCGAGGAGTGGTTCCGCGGGTACGGGGAGCCCATGGTCATCGTCACGAGGATGATCCCGGGCATGAGGACCCTCATCTCCTTCCCCGCGGGGGCCCTGGGGATGGGCGCCGTGAAGTTTGGGGTCTACACCGCGATCGGCTCGGCGCTCTGGGACGCCGCGCTCATGGGGGCCGGATACGGGCTGGCGGCCGGCTGGGAGGCGGCGTCCGCGGCCGCCCAGGACCTCCTGATGCCGGCGATCGCTGCGGCCGCCGTCGGCATAACCCTCTACGTCGCGCTGACCGCGGCCTGGCCCGCGAAGAAGGAGGGCGCGGGACGGGGCGGGGGTGCGCCGCCGACGGCCGGCCGCCCGCCCCGATGGAGGGCCCGCCTCAGTCTCCCATCCCGGACAGCGGCTTCCCAGAGAAGAGGATCTCGCGGAGCTCCCCGTCCATGGCCGGATCGTGCCTCCTGATCCACTCCAGGAGGAGGGTCGCGTGCTCCTTCTCGTCGTCCCTGTTGTGGGCTATCACGTCCCCCAGCTCCCCGTCCTCGACCTCCTTCGCCCTCGCGTCGTACCACATGATGGCCTGCAGCTCCTCTATGAGCGACTGCCTGGCCCTGTTGAGGTCCTCGACAGATGCCGACTCCGTTCATTGGAATATTATGCGCGCCCCTCCTAGATAAATTAATCGGCCGCGGCGCTCTGCCGCGCAATTTATCGAATTTAACGCGCAATCATGCCTCCTGATTGGAAAATGGGATGCGTGGGAAATAGTTCGAGGAACGCCGGCGAAGGACGCGGGCCACGGCGGTGATGGGCATGGGCGCGAGGCTGGGGAGGTCTGCCAGGCACGCGATCCTCGCGGTCGCTATGGCGGCGCTGGCGGCCGCGACCATCGTCTGGCGACGGCGCCCGTTCTATAGCATGCGCGGAAACCGGGGATGGGGCGGCTGAGGGGGTGTGAGGCCCGAGGTCCCCCGAATGGGGAAGGGAGAACCGAAGGACTGGGGGACTGCTGATCCGGCGAGCGCAGGTGAGCGCGAGCGCCGGGGGGATCCTGACCTCTCCCACGCCCCGAAGGCCAAGGATTCCCCGTTCCCCTCAAACCAATTCATTTGATGATGTGACCGGTCGGCCAGGGACTGGTGGAAACCCATCAAAGAGAACGGACCTCCGGCCGGATCCCGTTTAAATATGGGCGCGGCGGACGCTGAAGTGTGAATTACGCGGTGGTGGGCCATCACTACTGGGACAGGCCTGGAGGGGGGGAGCTCGTGTGCGCGTCCTCGGCCCACGCGCTCGAGATGGCTGGCTACAGTCCCGTGCTGACGTCGCCCACCGAGTTCAACCCGAGGAACTACGCGGATTGGTTCGGGATAGACATCTCTCGCTATCCCAGGGTCAACTGGAACGTGCGCCTCAGGATGTTCGGCCTGTACCTGAGGCTCGTCGCCTGGAGGCCCATGCTGAAGGCCATCAGGAGGTACCGCGCGGAGCTGCTCTTCACCGACGGGGCGACCTACAGGCCCCTCCTCGAGCACAGGCGCAGGATGGGCTTCAGGATCATCGAGTACATACATTTCCCGCACGAGGTATCGGTGGATCCCAGGTTCAGGGGCACGGGGCTGGCGTACGGCGAGGACCCCTACATAGTGGAGAGGTACGGGAAGTTCCCGATGAACGTCTACTGGTGGGGCTACGTGAGGCTCCTGCCGCGCTACATGAGGGGGAATCCGTTCGAGGCGGCGGACCTCGTGCTCACGAACTCCAGGTGGACGGCCGAGCTGGCGAGGCGCGTCTACGGGAGGGCGCCGGAGGTCCTCAATCCGCCCCTGCCGCCGAACGTGCCGGTGCTCGAGGACGCCAGGCCCTTCGAGGAGAGGCTGGAGGAGGTCGTGATGGTCGGCAGGTTCAGCGAGGAGAAGAGGTACCACTGGGTCATAGGGGAGGTGATGCCGAGGCTGCTGAGGGAGGTGCCCGGGGCGAGGCTCCGGATATTCGGGGGCGCCGGCACGAGGACCGCCTCGTCCTACATGGGCAGGCTGAGGGAGCTGATAAGGAGGATGGGGCTGGGGAACGCTGTGGAGCTGATCCCCGACGCCCCGAGGTCCGCGATAAACGGGGCGATGGACCGCTCCAGGGCGTTCCTGCACGCGACGGTGAACGAGCACTGGGGAATAGTCGTGGCCGAGGCCCTCGCAAGGAGGCTGCCCGTGGTCGTGCACAGGTCGGGAGGGGCCTGGACCGACATAGCGGAGGAGGGGAGGAACGGGCTGGGTTACGGGGACGCCGACGAGGCGGCGGAGGCCCTGGCGAAGCTGCTCACCGACGGCAGGGCGTGGAGGAACTACTCCTCGTCACGGAGGGTGAGGGACCTCACGCTGGACTCCTACGCGAGGAGGCTCGGCGAACTCGTGAGGACGGCGAGCTGACGGCGGTGAAGCGCGGTGCTGCTCGTGACCTACCTGCCGTTCCACAGGATCCACGAGGTCGGGGAGTACTTCCTGAGGTCCGCTGAGAACGCGGGCGCCGAGGAGTCCATGGTGTTCGTGGACAACGTCTTCCACCCGTCCCAGAGGAGGATCCTGGAGAGGGAGCTCCGCGTCCCGTTCGAGGCGGGGAACTGGGGGTCCAGGGGGGCCACCTGGTTCGCGATGCTCAGGGGGCTGGGGGGGAGGGGGGAGGTGGTCTTCGTGGACAGCGACAACGTCCTGGACCCGGGGTTCCGGGAGGTGGCGGGGCGCATCCCGGGCGACGCCTACGGGATCCTGGATTGGGAGGAGTGGGGGAGGGGCACCTTCCACTTCGCGCGCAGGAGCTCGCCGTCGGGGGAGCTGGACGCCGGGGGGAGGCGCCTCCCGCTGTTCGCCTACCGCGTCTACGACGGGTCGGCGGCCGGGCTCCTGAGGGGCGGCCCGGTCTTCTTCTTCGGCCCGAAGCAGGCGGTGGGGCTCAGGAGGTTCCCGGGCCCCGACCTGGTGGAGAGGGTGGAGAGGGCCTTCCTGGGGGTCCAGCACGACCTGAGGAGGCTCATAAGCGACGAGACCGTGCTCGGGGTGCTCATGCACCTGATGGGGATCGGCGAGGTCCCCTGGACGGTCGCGAGCCACCACTACCATCACGGCTCGACCCCCGGGCAGGCGTTCAAGCCCTTCGTCGCCATGGCGCACGCCCAGTTCGGGAGGAACCTCTACGCGGAGTTCCGCCGCCCCGAGTTCCGCCGGTACTGGCTCAAGTACAGGCTGTCGTCCCTGAGGAACGGGCTGGGGGCCCTGGTCCGCGGCCGAGCCCCTCGGCGGAGCAGCCCCCTGACGGCCTCCCCCAGGGACCTCACGGCGCGCTCGTGCAGCGCCATGGCGTAGCGCGCGTTCTCCCTCCCCCACTCCGCCAGCTCCCGGGGGCTGAACTGGGAGAGCTTCGTCGCCAGGTCGTAGGCGTCGATGAACGCGTGCTCCCTGGGGAGGGGCTCCCCCGTCACCGAGAGGTGGTGGCTGAAGGGGACGTCGCCGGCGAGGGCGAAGTCAAACCTCTTCACGTTGATCCCGGACTGGGGGCGGGTCGAGCCGCTGTAGTTGATCCCCGCGTGCCCCTCCGCGAGCCTCTGGAGGAACTGATCCCTCGGGAGGTTCGGGACGTATGCAGCCCCGGGGGCGGGGCCCCCGAGGCTGACGAGCTCGAACCTGACGCCATCCCTCCTCAGGAGCTCGGATAGCTTGGAGACGAACGCGGGGGGCGGGCCGTGGGTCCCCACCATGTTCACCACGATCCTGTCGTCCGGCTTCCTGGAGAGGTCCAACCGGCCGGGCCGGGGGGAACACGGCGGGGAAGGCGACGACCCCGATTCCGGGGGCCTCCTCCTCGTACAGATATTTATCCCTGAGGGTCACCGTGACTACGAGCCTCACCGCGCCGCCGCGGAGGAGCTCCCTCACGTCCCCCTCGAAGTGGCCGCGGGACGCGCGGGGGAGGTAGCCGTAGGGCGTCTCCATGTGGAAGTCGTGCGCCAGGTAGACTATGGGCATGCCCCGGGGGAGCCGGCCGAGGCACCTGGAGAGCATGAGGAGCCCCCGGACGTGGTCGGCCACCAGGATGGAGCTTCCCGCGAGGAGGTCCGCCGCCCGGTCGGGGCAGCCGACCGCCGTGAACCTGAGCTCCCTCATCAGCGCGGCGAGCGACGTGGCCCCCAGGGAGGAGAGGAGACGGCCGGCGCCGGCGAGGATCCTAGAGGCCCCGGAGTCGAGGTCCTCGACCGTGATCCCGAAGACCTCGTCCGCACCTGCCAGCTCCGCCACCTTGGCTATGAGGTACTCCCTCGCGACATTCCCTCCCGAGTACTCCCTGAGCGTCGAGCGGTTCCTCCAAGTGACGTAGGCGAGCCTCAACGCGGCCCCGCATGGGGCGGCGCCCTATATCTGGGGCGCGCCTCGGGATCCCGGCCCCGGTCCAGCTCAGCGCGCCCTTCTCGCTCAGGGGGGTCGTGAGGGGCCTCCACTACCAGCTCCCCGAGGGAGCAGGGGAAGCTCGTCCCCAGAGGCAGGATACTGGACGCCGCCGTGGACGTGAGGAGGGGTCGCCATGTGGAGGTTGGGGCGCCTGCGCCTCCTTCTCGATTCCATTCCGCCTGAACATGTCGAGGGCGCGGATCACCCTCCAGCTCCCTCAACGGGTTGGAGTGGAATGGAATTGAATGTGACGGTGCCGTGGAGATGGTCCCGTTCACCCGGGCTTATCCGACCGACACCGCCCGGAGTACCCGGCCGGGGGATCTGTGCGCGCCGCCCAAGGTTATTGGGATTCCCGCTCGGCCCAGTGCATCCTCAGCCCGCTCGAAGCTCCATCTCATTCATTATGGCGTTTTACCGGTTGAACCGGGGATTGCTGGGAAGCATCGGGCCGCACGAGCCCGTGCGGCGCGCGCACCACAGACTCGAATACATATGGCGGGTATGGACTCATGATGTGGTGCACAAGGGCGGATAGGGGCGCGCATCCCAACACTATGACGGAGTACAGAGCTGGCTGCGTGGTGCATATGGAGCCGTTGTGTGGTGCACTCGGCGCTCATTATATGGTGCGCTTCGGAGGGGGCGCTATGCTGCACCACAATCATATTGTGGTGCAATATTAATAAGGGTCGGGACGCCCTCCCCTCGCATGGAGAAGGGGATATGCCGCGTGTGCGGCCAGCCGCTGAGCTACGTCGAGCGGAGGCGCCGCGGGGGCCGCGTGTACCTCTACGGGGTCCACAGGTCATGGGTCGGGGGCAGGCGGCGCATCGTCAAGCACTACCTAGGGATCGAGAAGGGGTCCGGGGTTGAGGCGAGGGAGGCCCCGGATGGGGGCAGGAAGCCATTAGAGGGGAGGGTCCGGGAGCTCGAGGCGCGGGGCCTAGGTAAGGAGGACATCGCGCGCCAACTCGTGCAGGAACATTACCCGATGAGGGAAATCCTGAGGGTCACGCGCGTGAGCCTTCGGGCCCTGAAGAGGGTGAGGGGCGGCGAGGAGGGGACGAAGCCGAACGCGGACGAGATCGTGATCGCGACCGCGGAGGCGGCGGCGTTGGAGAAGTTGAAAGAGTGGTCGGGGAAGGAGGCGCGCGAGCTGCTGGAGGAGCTGATGGCCCTGGGCAAGTTACTCTACAGCATGAGGGTTCGCGAGCGCGCCGCGCGCCGCGACATGTCCCTCCTAGACTACATAGAGAACGCCCTGAACTTCTACGACTTCTGGTACAACGCGGTCACGAAGCTCATCAACCTGGGGGTGCTCACGATGGACGGGTTCATCAACGGCGACGCGGTGTGCTACGAGGTGGTGACGCCATGAGCGAGGCGAACCCCGGCAGGCCGCGCCTCACGCGATCGATGATTATCCGGGATCCCTTATCCAGCCCGAGGCCAAGCCTAACCCTGATGCACCTCGAGGAAAGCATCCAGAGGTACCCGAGCTGCCCCTCCCCCAGGAGGCGCGCCTCCTGGGGGAGGGGGACGAGGAGGAGAGGAAGTCCTCGAGCTCCTCCTCAGA
Source organism: Nitrososphaerota archaeon (assembly GCA_009903775.1). GTDB lineage: Archaea > Thermoproteota > Nitrososphaeria > Conexivisphaerales > Conexivisphaeraceae > Conexivisphaera. The sequence goes on from WYEM01000089.1 coordinate 6,016, forward strand.
CGACAGGGCTGTCGGGGCGAAGTAGGGGACGAGGAGGACCTCGTCGAAGGGACCGAACCCGTAGCGGGGCGTGACGAACGCGACGTTGGCCAAGTACATGCGCGTCTCGTACCCGTCCCTTGCCAGGTCGTCCAATATTCACCCGCTCCCCTCCCCACGCCCTCCGCGGTCGGCCTCTCCAACGGCCCGCCTCCGCGGCCCCGGCCGAAAAACTCACCGGGCCCGCGGGTCGCCGGGGCTGGACGTAATGTCGAGCACCGAGTCGCGGAGCGCGACAATCGAGCGGCGGGCGGCGCCCTCAAGGGTTATGGAGCCGCCCTCCGACAGCTCCACGGGCTCCCCGCCTTCCGGCTCTATCCTCACCCTCCCCCTCTCGACGCGCACCACCTCGAGCCGGCCGTAGGGCTCAGGGGGGGCGGTGGCCCCGGCCCTCAGGCGCAGCCTCCTGCGGGCGAACTCGCTCGTGGAGGCCAGGAGCTCCTCGTGAC
>WYEM01000066.1 GCA_009903775.1 Nitrososphaerota archaeon
GATGCTCGGCATACGCTTCGAGGTGAACGATGTCTACGAGCTCGAGTTCAGGGACGGCAGGATCTCCCTCAGGAAGGCCACGGAGTCCTCATCCCATCGATAGGATACTCGAGCCTCGACCAGCAACGCCGGCTGGACCCCGTGCCCCGCGGTGCTATCAGCCACAGCTCACATTTCAGCTTCAATCCCACACTGGTCCGACTTCAACACTCGCCGGCCGTCCTGACGTACACCGTGCCGTACACGTTTCAATCCCATATTGGTCCGACTTCAACACGTGTCGGACGAGGTGGTCAGGCGCCTGATGCACGGTTTCAATCCCATATTGGTCCGACTTCAACGGCGAACACGACGCCCACCTCCGGTTACGTCTACGCGGGTTTCAATCCCATATTGGTCCGACTTCAACACTCGATACTGACGAGCGGATCCTTCACGGGCCAGCTGTCGTCGTTTCAATCCCATATTGGTCCGACTTCAACCCGATCGGGCCCGCCCGCGGATCCCCGCGCGCGGCCCTTCCACAAGTCCCATGGAGAGCTCCATTTATAAAGGTTCATGGTCCCGGAATATTGCCCCGATGGGCCGGATTCGCCAGGAAATGGGAGATCTGGGCGATCGGGGCGGTTTCCTCGTGCTTCGCCCGGTCCTCCGAAACAGATATCCCCCTAAATTTAGGGGATATGGTCCTCGGACGCCCACCACCCGGTGCGGCGGCCTCCATGGACCCCCGCGAATACCAGATAGCCGTGCGCGGCGGCAGACAACGTGAAATGACGCTGGGCGACATGGCCTTCGAGTGCCCGGCCTGCGGCTGGAGGGCGGATCGCGATTACAACGCGTCCCTCAACATGCTGAGGAGGGCGGGGTGGGAGCCACCCGCAGCGCCTGCGGAGCTCCACCCTCTGCCCGTGGCTCTCGGCCGCGGGCAAGGTGGGCAGTGAAGCAGGAAGCCTCACCCTTCAGGGTGGGGTAGCTCACGTTCCCAACACCATGCGTCGGGCGGTAACTCCCCGAGGAGGGCGTTGAAACCATTAAACCCTCCCAAAAATTAACACATTCATGTAAAGCCCCACGCGTGTGGTGCGGCGGGCGGGATTTGAACCCGCGATTACCAGCGTGGCAGGCTGGTGTCCTAGTCCAGACTAGACGACCGCCGCGCGTCAGCTCACCGGCAGGAGCTTCATTTTAAGATTTGTCCGAGCCGCCGGCCCGGGCCGCCGAGGAGCGGACCTCCCCGACTATGCGCACCGCGTCGTCGTACGTCACGCGCTTGAGCTCGGAGAGCCTCCTCACGACCTCGTCCAGGATGTCGGGAGTCGCCCCCGCCATCACCGCGAGGTTCCTCGCGTGGAGCTTCATGTGGCCCCTCTGTATCCCCTCCTTCACGAGGGCCCTCAGGGCGGCGAAGTTCTGGGCCAGCGCGACCGCTGCCATGACGGACGCGAGCTCCTGGGCGGTCCTCACGCCGAGGATCCTGAGGGAGAGCCTCGCCACCGGGTGGGAGGACGTGGCCCCGCCCAGGGTGCCCACCGCCATGGGCATCTCCACGCTGCCGACGAGGTCGCCGGCCGAGTTCAGCTCCCACCTGGTGAGGGGCCGGCACCGACCCCCCAGGGACGCGTACGTGTGGGCCCCCGCCTCCAGCGCCCGCGTGTCGTTCCCGGTGGCCAGCGCGACCGCCACCACCCCGTTCATCACGCCCTTGTTATGGGTGGCGCAGCGGTAGGGATCGGCGGCCGCGAACGCGTGCGCGTCCAGTATCCCCTCCACCACGTCCCGGCCCCCGGCGGCCTCCGCGTCGAAGACGGCCCAGGCGCGGGCCATCCTGTGGGTGGCGAGGTTGGACAGTATCCTGAGCCTCACCCTCCCGCCCGCGAGCTCCTCCACGATCGGCGCTATCTCCTCCACCATGGTGTTCACCGTGTTCGCGCCCATCGCGTCCTTCGTGTCCACCAGGAGCTCGATTATGAGCATCCTCCCGCGCTCCGTGTCTATCACGCGGCCGCTCAGGTCCACCGCCCCCCCTCCCACCCTGAGCAGGGTCGGGTTCGTGTCGTTGGCTATCCTGAGCAGCTCCTCGCGGTGCTCCAGGACGCGCTGGACGGCGGCGTGGGGGTCCGGGACCCCGACCACCTGTATCTGGCCCAGGGTCAGCGATCTGTCCGCGGAGGCCCTGAATCCGCCCTTCACCCTGGCCACCCTGGCCGCGTTGCTGGCCGCGGCGATCACCGAGGGCTCCTCTATCGCCATGGGCACCAGGTAGTCCCTCCCGTTGATCAGGAAGTTCGTCGCGACGCCGAGGGGGAGCTGGAGGAGCCCTATGACGTTCTCCGACATGCGGTCGGCCTCCTCGGGCGTGAGGCCGTATCCGCCCAGGAGCATCCTGACCTCATCGTCGCTCAGGCCGGAGAACGCCGCGACTGCCCTCACCCTCTCCTCGCGGCTCAGCTTGTAGAAGCCGGGGAGCCTCGAGTCGCCCATGTGCCGGTTCTGCGGGAAATACTATTTAAGTTGAGATCCCGAGGCCAGGAGGGGCCGGTCGTCTAGCCTGGTCAGGACGCCGCTCTGACACGGCGGAGGTCCCAGGTTCAATTCCTGGCCGGCCCACCAGTGCGCGGCCGCCCAGCTGGGCGGCCGCCCCGCTTAGCTGCAGGTGGAGTAGCCGCAGCTCATGCACGTAGCGCACGAGCCGACCTTGACCATGACCCCGCCGCAGACGGGGCAGATGTCGTAAGCGGCCCGGTCCATCTCGTCCTCGCCGGCCACCTCCCCGCCCTTCGGCTCTGCGCCCTCCGGCTTGGATCCCATGGGGAGGAAGATCCCCCCGGCCTCCCCGCCCTCCGCGCCCTTCTCGAGCGACAGCTCCAGGGCCTTCGCTATCGCGTCCGGTATCGAGTTGATTATGATGCCCCCCTCCTGCCTCATGGGGACGCTCTTGATGTCCCTCAGCTGGTCTATGACGTCCTGGGGGTCGACGCCGCTCCTCAGCGCCAGGCTCACCAGGCGGCCTATCGCCTCGGCGAGGGAGCCCAGCGTCGACCCTCCCTTCCCTATCTGGAGGAAGACCTCGAACGGCCTCCCCTCCCCGTTCTTGTTGACCGTCACGTAGAGGTTCCCGGCCTCCGTCCTGAACTTGTACGTGATCCCGTAGAGCCTGAACCCGCGGGCCCTGGGCCTGGGGCGGCCCTCCTCGGCCGTCGGGGCCTCGGCCCGCGCCTCCTCCCCGCCCTCGCCCTCCGCCACCAGCACGTCCTCGCGGCTGCCCTCCCTGTACACGGTTATGCCCTTGCAGCCGGTCTCCCACGCCAGCGTGTAGATCCGGGCCACCTCCTCCGGGCTTATCTCCCTCGGGAGGTTGACCGTGCTGGAGATCGCGCTGTCCACGTGCTTCTGTATGGTGGCCTGCATCCTGACGCGGAACTCCGGGTCTATCTCGTGGGCGGTCACGAAGTAGTCCGGGAGGGACCGCTCGTCGGCCACGTTGAACTTATCCATGTACATCTTGACGGTCGGGTGGTAGACCTTGTACTCCTTCTTGCTCAGGCTCTCGCTCCTCCTCTTGTAGCTGATCGCGAATATCGGCTCTATCCCGCTGCTGACCCCGGCCAGTATGCTCCCCGAGCCCACGGGCGGGACCGTGAGCAGCGCGACGTTCCTCAGCCCCTGCGCCGCTATCTTCGCCCTCAGGCCCTCGGGCAGGCGCGACACGAATGGGCGCGCCAGGTGCTTGTCCGCGTTGAACGCGGGGAACGGGCCCTTCTCCGCCGCTATGTTGCTGCTCTCGTCGTACGCCCACTCCTTTATCTTGGAGAAGAGCTGGTCCACTATCTTGAGGGCCTCCTCCGAGTCGTACCTCACCCTGAGCATCGCGAGCATGTCCGCGAGCCCCGTGACCCCGAGGCCCACCCTCCTCCCGTACATGCTGTGCTCGCTCTGCTCCCTCAGCGGGTGCTTGTCCCTGTTGTAGTCCAGGACGTCGTCCAGGAAGCGCACCGCGTACCTGACTATCCTCTCCAGGGCCCCCCAGTCGATGGACGCGCCCTCGGTGAACGGGTCCCTCACGACGCTCGCGAGGTTCACGTTCCCCAGGTTGCACGCCCCGTAGGGCTCGAGGGGCTGCTCGCTGCACGGGTTCGTGCCCTGCACCGCGAGCTTCGGGTCGTACTCGCTGGGGCTCTCCCTCTTCACCGTGCTCCAGAATATGACCCCCGGCTCCGCGCTGCTCCAGGCGCGCCTGACGAGCTCGTCGAAGAGCTCGCGCGCCTTCATGGTGCGGTAGACCGTGCGCCTCCTCAGCTCGCCCGTGGTCGTCCAGTACTGGTACCGGGTGGGGTAGTCGAACGGGGACTGGTAGACGGGGTCTATCTCCGCGAGGATCCCCTCCCCGGGGCGCTCCGCCTGCATCCTGCGCAGCGCGGCGAGCGCCTCCTCCACGGTCCTCACGCCCAGGTCCCTCTCGATGTCGTCAGGGTACATCAGGTCGGGATACCAGAGCTCCCAGTCCGCGTCCTCCTGCACCGCCCTCATGAACTGGTCGGTGACCTTCACGCTTATGTTGGCGTAGCGGACGTTGCGGCGCTCAGGGTCGTCCTTTATCCTTATGAAGTCCAGGATGTCGGGGTGCTCCACCCTCATGGTTATCATCAGCGCGCCGCGGCGCCCCGCCTGGCCGATGGTCCCGGTCACCAGGCTGTAGAGCTCCATGAAGCTCGTGCTCCCGGTGCTCGTGAGCGCGGAGTTGTGGACCGGGCTCCCCCTGGGCCTCAGTATGGAGACGTCCACCCCCACCCCGCCGCCGTAGCTGTAGGTCCTCGCCATCTCGCCGGCGGCCCCGAATATCCCCTCTATGCTGTCCTCGCGTATGGGGAGGTAGTAGCAGTTGATCAGGGTGACCTTGCGCGGGTTCCCGGCGCCGAACATCACGCGGCCGCCCGGGACGAACCTGAAGTCCTCGAGGAGCCAGTAGAACTTCTCCTCCCACTCCCTGCGCTTCTCCTCCGTGGGCTCCACGCTGGCTATCTCGCGCGCTATCCTGCGCCACATCTCTGGCGGCGTCTTCTCGAGGGGCGTGCCGTCGGTCGACTTGAGCGCGTACTTCTCGAAGAAGACGCGGGCGCGGAGCTCGTCCCCCCCGAACCAGTCCAGGGTCTCCTTCGGCAGCTCCCCAGGGTGGGAACCCGCGTCCTCGCTCACAACTGAGCCCATATCGCCTCCCCCAATATTAACGTAGCACGTCGATTCGCCCTGTAGCTGGGCGCCCAAGGCCTAGACATCAGCGGTCCCCTTGGACGGCCCGGGGCGCGCCGCGGGAACTGGTGGACCGGGGGGGACTTGAACCCCCGACCTCTCCCATGCCAAGGGAGCATCCTACCACTAGACGACCGGCCCGACCGGAGTGATCCGGGGGCGTTTTATGAACCTTTTCGCGGTCCCCCCGGCTCCGTTACCTTAAGCCCACCCCCTACCCGAGCGAGAGTATCGGGCGCGGCCCGTTCAGCCACGGTGGCATTCCCTCCTCTTTCCACTCAAGCGGAGGCCTCCCCAGGTCCCCGTCCTCGAACACGAAGTCGTGCATGAACATGAACGCTGATAGCCAGTTATGCATGCGCTCGAACGCCCTCCTCGACCTCGGCCCGCGCCCGCCGACGGGGAACAGGTCGAACGCCTCAGTCCCCTCCTTCACGTACTGGACCATGCGCTCCATGAGGTTCCTCAGGGGGCGATCGTAGACTACGTGCTCGGCGCCCGCCCACCTGCAGGCGTCCGCGTACCATCCCGCGCCGTCCGTGTGGATCGGGACCCCGCCGTACCTGCGGACGAGCCTCCTGATGAAGAGGTACGCATCGATCGAGTTCCCGCGCCAGCTCACGTGGAAGTCGAGCATCGCATGGAGGTCAGGCTCGAACGCGACCCATATCAGGGCGGAGGTCCCTCCCACGTTCACCATGGTCTCATCCTCGAATATCCTGCGCACGTCCCTCGGATCCGCGCCGAGGGATCCGAGGGCGGGACCGAGCCTCTGCACCCACCTCCATATCGACACGTAGCTCCTGCTGATGATGAGCCTCAGGGACCTGGCGGCGCGCCCCAGCGAGAGGCCCGAGAAATGGGGATGACAGCGCGGGCCATGACCGGAAGGGGAGTCCTCCTCCTGATCTGGATCGGGTTAGTGCTCATTGCGGGTCGGGCGGAGGGCTCCCCTCGGATTTAGGTTCATCGATCGGCTTAAGGTAACGGAGCCACGGAACCACCGGAAATCTTTAATTCGGATGGGAACATTTCGGCGCGGCGTGTCGGAGCCCGGCGATGTCGTCTACGAGTGCGTGAGGTGCGGGGCCAGGATAACGAAGAGGGAGCTGGACAGTTACCTGAGCGCCAACCTGAGCATAAAGTGCATATGCGGCTACAGGGTGTTCAGGAA
>WYEM01000086.1 GCA_009903775.1 Nitrososphaerota archaeon
CGGGCCTCCCGGTGGGGCCGGCCGCCTCCACCGTCAGCGCGAAGAGCGCCGAGGCTGCGAGCGCTACGCCCGATACTATGAACGCGGTCCCGTAGCCCAGCGCGTCAGCCAGCAGCCCCCCTGCGAGGGGCCCCAGGGCCCATCCCAGGTTTATCCCTCTGACCCCCTCCCCGCCCTAGAAGGGCGAGGGTTCCCCCGGGGGATCCCGGGGCGGGGTCTCGCCGGTTACGCCCCCTTTGGCGGGCGCTACTCCGCCGTGGTCCACGAGGAAGGAGAGCGGCCTCCTGAGCGTTGTTGGCATCGAGCCCGCGCCGCGCCTCAGTATGTTGAGCGCGCCGTTGAGATCGCTGTGCAACTTGTGCCCGAGCGGGCAGGTGACCACTCCCCTCGGGCCCCTCGCCACCTTCGTCCCATGTATCGCGCAGTGATTAGAGGTGTTGTACTCCACGACCTCGTACACGCGGATGCCGTACTCCTGCGCCTTGAGCTCAATCGCGTCCATCAACTTGCGGTAGGTCCAGAGGTTGGAGGTGAGCTTGTTTCCCCTCTCCTGCGCAATGTTGAACGGATATCCGATGTAGATCCTAGACACGCCGAGCTCCCAGAGGCCCCTAACCAAATGGTTGGCCAGGTTCCAATACAGGTGCGCCATGCGCCCCACCAGCTTCCGGAACAGCCTCCGCCTCCTCCTGTTGAGCCTCCGAAACTTCTCCTCGTCGCCGCCCTTCCTCGCCTCGTCCGCCTCTGACTGCACCTCAGCGATCTTCTTAGTGAGGTAGAAGAAGTCCTCCTTCGCCCTGGACCCCCTGTAGAGGAGCCAGGTGCCATCACTCGTCACAGCGCTCGCGAGTATGTTGATCCCGAGGTCCACGGCCGCGGCTTCATCGCCCCTCGGCCCCGCGATCTGAATGGACCTCCTCTCGCCGCGAACGATATACTTGCTCTTCTTTCCCATTTTAGTTTCCTCGACGCCCACCTCAACTGGTATGGAGGCGTGCCAGGCTCCCCTCGCCTCATCATAGCGTATCTCCAGCCTGCCCCGCTTTCCGTGCCACCTCAGCCTGCCCGCGAACTCTATTTCGAGGCCGAAGTCCCTGAGGATGAGTTTGTGGTTCCTCTCGTCCACCATATATCTGTCCTGCCTGACTACCAGTATGAGCCTCCTCTCCTTACTCCCCCTGTCCTTCCAGTAATGCGGCGGGCCGACGCGCTTCGCGTGGGGCGGCAGCTTCCCCTCCCTCTTCAGCTTCAGTAGAGAGAAGAACGAGCTCCAGGCCTCGTTGTTCTTCTGCAGGACCGCCTGGGCGTTGACGCCGAGCGCACCCTTGTACCTCTCGTAATACTTGTCCCACGTCCCCTCTAAGTCCACCCTCTCTCCGCGGAAGAATTGTTGCCTCCTCTCGTAGTTGACTTCGTTGAAGAGCCTCGCCGAGATGCTCGCTAACCTCCTAAGCTCCCTCCCCTGGGAGTCGCTCGGCAGGAGGCGGACCACGTTCGCCCTCCTGCTCTCGTGCTTGACCTCTTGGATGCTCGCCTCCGGTATCGCGGGAGGGATCGGCTCCCGCCCCTCATCTCCGAGAAGTTGACCGGAGGAGAGCATCCGGAGTGAAAATGGAGGTTTGGATTTAAAAGCTTTCACCTCATCCTTGGAGAGGACAGGTTTGCCGTTTTTATATATCACAGTATGCGGAGCATGGATCCCCCGTCGACCGCCACCGTGGCGCCGTTGACGTAGCGCGCGGCGTCGCTCGCCAGGAAGACGACGACCGACGCCACCTCGGAGGGATCGGCCGCCCTCCCGAGGGGTATCACTGAGGTCAGCGCGCGCTCCGCCTCCTCCTCGCTGATGCCCCGCGACCGGGCGGTCCTGCGGACCAGCGCCTCCATGCGGTCGGTCCTGGCGAGGCCAGGGAGCACCATGTTCGCCCTCAGGCCGAGCGCGCCGGCCTCGTGGGAGACTACCCTCAGGAGCCCGGCCAGGCTCGTCCTCAGCACGGTGCTGAGCGCCAGGTCCAGGTTCGCCTCCGCTATCGACGTGCTGGACATGTACACTATGCTCCCCCCGGGCCTCCTGAGCCTATCGATCGCCCTGTAGGTTATCCAGACGGCGCTCAGCACCAGGAGCCTGGACGCGTACTCCCAGTCATCGGGCGATAGCTCGAGGAGCCTGCCCGCCTTGGGCGGCCCCGTCACGTAGACGACGGAGTCCAGGCCACCCATCAGGTCGTGCGCCCTGTCCACGAGCCCCTCGGCCTGCTCCCTCACGGTCAGGTCGGCCGGCACCGCGTACACGCTCCCAGAGCCGACCCTGGATAGCTCCTTGGCGGCGGCGTCCAGCGCCGTCCTGTCCCTGCTCGATATCGTGACGGCCGCAGCGCCGCCCTCCAGGAACCCCCTGGCTATAGCCTTCCCGAGGCCCCTCGATGACGCTGTGACGAGGACCCTGTAACCCTCGACGAGCAACCCCGCCGATTATATTGCGGCGCGATATAAGCCTGGCGAATGCCGCTCCTCGTTGTGGAGGAGGCCGGGAGCGGGGGGCTGGCGGCCAGGAGGGCGGGCATGGGCGACTACGCGGAGGCGCTGAGGGCGCTGCTGCTCCTGCTGGAGCCCGGCGAGGTCACGACGTACGGCGAGCTGGCGGCGCTCATGGGCGTGAGCCCCAGGCTCGTCGGCCGCCTCCTGGCCTCGAACCCCGACGCCGTGGTGATCCCCTGCCACAGGGTGGTGTCGGAGCGCGGCATCGGGGGCTACAGCTCGGGGGGACCCCGCGTGAAGGCGGCGCTGCTGGAGCTGGAGTCAGGCGGGGGGCCGCCCCGCCTGAGGCGCCTCTCGGCGGAGCTCCTGGGGAGGGAGCGGGCGATCGCTCCATCAGGCCGGCGGACGAGAAGAGCTCGACGAGGCGCTCGAGGTGCCTCCTGCCCTCCTCGCTCCTCGGGTACGTGACGCCGCGGACCGGCCTGGGTATGCGGAGGGCCGCCACCCTCTCCCTGTACTTATCTGGCCAGTTGGACGGATCGAACCCCTTCTGCGACAGGAGCGCGAGGAGCCACCTCTGGGTGCCGAACCCCGAGCACCCGGACCAGAGAGTCTCGCCCTTGTTGTGCTTGGCGCGGAAGGACTTCGTGTACTTCGTGCCGTGGATCGATATGTTGCCTATCTCCAGCCACGACTTGCGATCCGAGCGATCTCCCTTGTAGGGCAGCCAGGCCTCGAAGTCTATCGTGCCTGGCTGGTTTATGTCTGGGGCGGCGGCCTCGGCCGCCTCCACCTCGCCCGACTGCTCCAAGTAGAAGGGGGTGACCCAGGCCCATCTCCACTCGAGGTCCAGGACCTCCTCCATGAACCTCCTGTATCCCTCCAGGAGCTGGTTCCGGATCTCCACGGCCTGCTCGACCCTGCCCATCCAGACGACCTCCACCCTGTGGAACTCCACCATCCTCTCTATGCCGTATATCCCGCCGGACTCCCACCTGTAGGACGGGCCGGAGCGGTCGAACCACTTCACGGGCAGCCCGGCGTCGTCCATCACCTCGCCGCCGAAGAACCAGTAGAAGGGCTCGCACTGAGCGTAGCAGAGGAAGTTGCCCGGCGGCTCGAGCCTCCCGGCCAGGTCCTCCACAGGCACCTCGTCCATGAGGGTCATGTAGTCCGTCAGGTCCTCGAACTCCGATATATCGTAGGACTTGGGGAACGTGGCGAATACCATGGAGTTTATAGTGCCCTTGAGGTGGCCGGTCCTCAGGCCCACCTCCAGCGGGTACATCTTGGGGAACAGCGCCTCGCGGAACCCCAGGGGCCTCACGACCTCGTCGACGAAGAGGTCGGCGAGCGGCTTGAGGAGAGCGTAGAAGGTGGGCGTGTAGACCCACTGCCCGACCGAGAACCTCTTGATGAGGCCGGACGCCTCCAGGACCTTGTTCGGGTCCTCCGAGCAGCGGGGCTCCTTCTCCGCGCTCCTGGCTATCTGGACCCAGTGCTCGGCCTTCCCTCCCCAGGCCGCCCTAGCCTCCTTGTCCTCCAGCAGCTTCAGGAGCCTGTCGAGCAGCGGCCTCTTCATCTCGGACTCGCTGAGCCTGGCGAGCGACACGCGGGTCCTGCCGCCCTCCGACGACGTGCCGATGACGTAGGGGAGCTTGAGGGAGACCCTGTACTCCCTGTCCAGCTCGACGATGACGTCCTCCAGCGAGACCTCCCTTATGCCCAGCCTGTGGGCCCTGCCCCAGGCCCCCTCCAAGTAGTTCCTGATGCGGAGGGCGACGTTGTGTATCTTCGCGCGCCTGCCGGTCTCCAGCCCGAGCCTGAGGGTTTCGCCCGATGCCTGGTAGGAGGTCACCCTCGCGTCCGTCCCGCCGAGCACGCCCGAGTTCAGCTCCTCGACCAGGGCCCCCAGAGAGCCGACGACCTCAGGCGGCAGCTCCCTGCTGAACCGGTAGACGGCGCTCCCGACGAACTTCATGCCGGGGACCCCGGGGAACCGCCTAATATTTCATCTTCCGCCGTGCCCGCTTCGCCAGCGAAGGTTCTGAACCCCGCCCTGAGGGGCGAGGGTTCCGCTGGGGGCCTGGGCGCCACCCGCCCCTCGCGCGGGCTGCTGAACGCACTAACAAGGCTCGGTTTGAAACCTCTCACTTCAGCCCGCACGGTGGTGCGACCCCTCAGAGGGGGCGAGGACTGCCGCTCACTTTATTACCGCGCGGCCCCGCGGAGCTCTGCGCGCCATGAGGGGAGGTCGGCCAGTCTCCTGAAGCCGGATGATGTCCCGTGGCTAACCCGAGCGCGCAATCGCTTTTAACCGGACGCGCCGAGGAACGCGCGAGTTGGATCCGAAGAGGAGGGCGGCCGAGGGGGCGCTGAGCTTCCTGGAGGGCGCGAGGATAGTGGGGATGGGCACCGGCTCGACGGTCATGGAGCTCGTGGGGCTGCTGGAGCCCGACGACCGCGTCTATGTGGCTTCATCAGCGGAGACGGCGCTCGCGCTGGCCCGCAGGGGATTCAGGGTGGCCCACCCGTCGACGGTCAGGTCGATGGACGTCTACGTGGACGGGGCGGACGAGGTCGACGGCAACCTCGACATGATAAAGGGGAGGGGGGGAGCGCTCACGATGGAGAAGCTCCTGGCCAGCCACTCCAGGTTCAGGGTGTTCATAGTGGACGAATCGAAGCTCGTGTCGGCGCTGGGGGAGAGGGGAGGGGTGCCCGTGGAGGTCCTCCCGGAGGCCATAGGGATGGTGGAGGGCAGGCTGGAGGAGATGGGCCTCCGCTACTCCGAGCGCACCTGCCAGGGCAAGCGCGGGCCCCTGGCCTCCGACACGAGGGGGTACTTGCTGGACGTGGAGGTGCCCCGCGGCGCCGACCCCCGGGAGCTGGACGCGAGGTTAAGGTCCATCGCCGGCGTGGTGGAGACCGGCTTCTTCCTGGGGATCGCCGACGCGGTCGTGGTCGGTTACCCGGACAGGACCAGGCTGCTGACGCGCGGGCGAGAGGCTACCCGCGACGGTGGGAAGCGCCGGGGGAGGCCGACCTGCGCTCGCGCGGCGGCCTCATGACCCCTTCCTCGGGATCGTAGTCGGCCAGGTGGGCGTAGAGTAGCCAGGCCAGCAGGCAGCGGAGGACCCGCTCGGCCTCCTCCTCGCCCTCCCAGTAGAAATACCTCCTGAGGACCTCCAGCGCCTCGCCGCGCCCGAGGGATCCCCGCGAGCGCAGGGCCTGCAGGATGGACCTGAATGGCTCCAGCTCCACGAGCCTCTCCCTGAGGGTCCTGCGCGCCTGGGCAGCCCTCTCGCTCCCCAGCCTGCTCCCGAGCTTCGTCAGCATTATGTACCCGGAGTCCGACTCTATGAGGCCCAGCATCTCGGCGGCCTTCAGCACGTGTGGCAGCACGTCCATGTCGACGCCCGACGCGCGGTTCACCTCGCCGGCCTCGGCCACGCCCCCCAAACCGCTCAGGTAGCCGAGGAATCCCATGACGTGATCGGGAGAGACGCAGATCTCGAATACCTCAGATTCCATCCTTAACTCCGAACCTCCGGCTGAAGTGGGAGGAGGATTTATTTAAAGTTAGCTTAACGGCGGCGAGCCCGAACGGGGCGCGGGGTGGCCGCGGCCCCGCAGCAACACTTATTGCCACCCGCCGCGCCGCACCGCGTCGATGCCCCTCGAGCATAAGGGCGTCAGGATAACCTATCTGGAGCATGACTCGTTCCTGATCGAGTGGAAGGGCATGCGCATCTACACGGACCCGTACAAGCTCCCGCAGCCGAGGTATCCGGTGGGCGACGTGGTCACCATAAGCCACGAGCACTTCGACCACCTGAGCCCCGATGACCTCCGCAAGGTGGCGGGGCCCGGGACCGACGTGGTCGCTTCGGCCAACTGCAGGGGGAAGATCCCGGTGGGCAGGGCGACATACCTTTCCCCGGGGTCCTCCGCGACCGTCAGGGGGATCGAGATCTCGGCCGTGCCGGCGTACAACGTGAACAAGTTCAGCGCGCCCGGGAAGCCGTTCCACCCCAGGGACTACGCCGGCGTCGGGTTCCTCATCAGGCTCGGGGACGTCACCGTGTATCACGCGGGGGACACCGATCATATACCCGAGATGAGGGACCTCAGGGGGAAGGTCGCGGTGGCGCTCCTGCCGGTCAGCGGGACCTACGTGATGACTGCGGAGGAGGCCGCGGAGGCGGCCGCCGAAATCTCGCCCGAGATCGCCGTCCCCATGCACTGGGGCGCGATAGTCGGGGACAGGAAGGACGCGGAGCGCTTCAGGGACCTGCTCAAGGGTAAGGTCCGCGTGGAGGTCCTCGATAAGGAGAGGGTGCCGGGCTGAGCCTCGGCGCGCGGCCCTAAGGTGCCCCACGTACAGGTAGAACCTCTCCACGTTGGTCTCGATCGCCAGCGCCAGGACCAGGGCCACCCCCACCAGGGGGAGGCCGAGCGCGCTCAGCACGCCCAGCGCGAGCAGCCTCTCGGCCCTCTCGCCCAGCTCGAGCCCCCTCGGCCTCTCGCGCGAGAGGGACTCCAGCCTTGCCCTCATGTAGCTCACCGTGAGCGAGAGCCCGAGGGCTAGGGCGATCATCCAGCCGGGGGCGCGGGCGCCGGCCGCCAGCCCGGCGTAGACCGCGACCTCGGCGAACCTGTCCATGCTGGAGTCCGTGAAGGCGCCGGCGGCGCTCACGCGCGAGGTGGCCCTGGCCACGGCGCCGTCCACGACGTCGAGGAACCCGGAGGCTAGGAGCAGCAGGCCGGCCGCCCAGACGGGCCCCACCCAGTAAGCGAGGCCGGCGAGCATCGCGAGCGCCAGCCCGAGCGCCGTCCAGGCGGAGGGATCCGGCATCAGCGACGCGGCGGCCCTGCCCAGGCGGCCCTGGAGGCCGGACAGGCGCGAGCGCAGCCAGTTGAGCACGCGCGCGACGACGGATGGATCTCTTTAAACGGTTGCCCGCCGCCCCGGCTCCGCGTGGGGTGCGCGTCCCTGAGCGAGGGTAGGGGGCTCTACGTCCTCCTCGTGTCCCTCGACTCGGGCATCCGCGTGGGTGGGAGGGAGCTGGAGCGCGGCGCCTACGCGTACGTGGGCAGCGCGGGGGGACCGGGCGGGCTCAGGGGGCGCGTGTGCAGGCACGCTAGGCGCGGGGGCAAGGTCCATTGGCACATAGATCGCCTGCTGGCGAGGGGGAGGGCGATCGGCGCGTACGTCCTGGAGGGCACCAGCGGGCCGGCGGCGGAGAGGGAGCTGGCGGTGAGGCTGGCCCGCGCGCTCCCGGAGGCCGCGCCCGGCTTCGGGAACACCGACACGGGGGGGCCATCGCACCTGTTCAGGCTGGACCCCGCGGTGGACCTGGGATCGCTGCTCGGGGCGGGGTGGCGCTACGTGGACCTCGAGGGGCCCTGAGGACGGCGCTCACCCTGCTGGCCCTGGCCTCCGAGACGCTGGAGTACCCGCGCTCCCTCATCGCCGCCAGCAGCTCCTCCGACATCGCGCGGAAGGCGAGCGGGCCGCGGAAGGCCACCGCGGTCAGCGACTGCACGGCGTCGGCGCCGGCCTCGAGCGCCGCCAGCGCCTGCGAGCCGGTGAATATCCCGCCCACCGCCATAAGCGGAACCCTGTCCGATACGCTCCTTATCCTGGCGACTGCGGAGAGCATCATCCCGTAGAGCGGGAGGCCGCTCATGCCGCCCCTCCCGGCGCCCAGGGCGCCGCTCCTCACGGGTATCGTGTTGTAGACCGTTATGCCCAGGCCGTGCCCCTCGGCTATGCCGGCGGCCTCCTCCAGCACCCTGGAGTGCCTGGGGCTGAGCTTGATGAATGACGGCTTGCGCGTCAGGCTCGAGGAGAGCTCGGCCAGCTCCTCCATGCCGGCCGGGTCGTCGAAGAGGGGACAGCTTATGTTGAGCTCGATGGCTGACACCTGCGGCAGCGCGTCGGCCGCCCTTATGAGGATCGAGAACTCCTCCAGGGAGAACCCCGCCAGGCTCGCGAATATGGGCACCCTGGGCCGCTCCCCCAGGCCATTGAGCCTGCGGGCGACGGAGATCACCCCCTCCGAGGGGAGGCCGAACGCGTTGAGCATCCAGAGGCCATCCCTCGGCCTGTAGAGCCTGGGCCTCCTGAGGGGCCTCCTCCTGAAGGCGGTTATCGAGCCCACGACGTAAAACCCCATCCCCCACCGGGAGAACGCGGGGTACAGGTATCCGTCCTTGTCGTAACCCGCCGCCAGCCCTATCGGGTTCGGAAGCCTGAGCCCGGCGAGCTCCACCTCCAGCCCCTCATCGATCAGGGGCCCCGGCGAGGGCGCGGAGAGCGCGTATCTTGCGAGCGAGTGCGCGACGTCGGGCGGCACAAAGTGCGCAACCCGCATGTACCAGGGCACTAAACCCACTGTGAACCCTCGCCCTCTTAGCGGAGATCAGTTATAAGGTTAACGCGCCGGACGGCCCTCATGCCAGCAGCTCCACGAGCTCCTTGACGTCGCCCATCGACTCCATCCTCAACACGCGCCCCACAACCTCCTTCGCCGCGCCGTCATCCAGCGGCCTGGAGGAGCGCCGGGCGTTGCGCATGAACTTTTCAATGACCTCATCGCGACTCATTGGATTTTCCGGATGCCCCCTCGGGGGGCCGCACTCCACCACTGCCCGGAGTCCTTCATCGGGCCCCTCGCGTTTGTCAGGCTCCTCTTCCACTCCACATGCCCTGGGGGCAGACCGGAAGTTCGTGCGCTTCCCCTCCGGGTTCGCGGATGGGCTGCAGGTCCCGGGCTGCCCCACGACGAGGGGGAGGGTGAACGGGCTCGGGGTGGACCTCGGCGATTCGCTCGTCAGGTCGAACGGGCCGGTCAGCACAGCCGTCGATGCATCCGTAATCGAATCAAGGTCCACAACGGAGGGGACTGGATGATGTGCGCCCGGAAGGTGAGGAAGGGGTACCTGAAGATGGAATGCACTTCGCTGTGGATCTAAAGACGGGGCATGTGGTCTCGATGGACGGGAGGCGCCCGAGGGGGCCTGTGGGGGACGCGGAGGGGAGGGCGGGGTCAGGAGGGTCCTCGCCGACGGCCTTACTGCTCGAGGGCGAACTTCAACTCCCCGCGAGGGAGGGGTAGTTCACATACATGTTCAGCCGCATGGTGTAAACGGGCGAGAGGGTAGCTACTCGTGAGGGCACTTCCCGATTAGCGCCCTGACGGCGCTCACCGCGCGATCGCGATCGCCTGGACCCCTGCACTCGCATATGAGTTCGCCATCATTGAGGGCGAAATTCCTGCCCCCCATGGATATTATGTGAACGCCCGACAAGTCCGACAGCTCCCCGCTGAAGCCCTCCAAGAGTATCAGGTCGGGCGCCGAGAGCTCCTCCACGACCCTCAGGAGCGCCGGGAGCTCCATGGTCCCCCTAATGCCTATGAGCGTCCTCGAGGAGGAGGCCCCGACCACCGCGACCGAGCCCGCGTGGAATGCCCTCCAGGTGTCCTTGCCGGGGACGTCGAACTCGAACTCCTCGTGATGTATGTGCTTCAGGACCGCGACCCTGCAGCCGAGGGTGGAGAGCTCCCTGACCAGCGCCTCTATTATCGAGGTCTTGCCGCTCTTCTTGGACCCTACGACGGCGACTATCAGCACGCCGACGCGGTCGCGCGCCGGATTTTTTCCGTTGCGCGCCCTCGGTAGAGCCTAGTGACGCGCCTCCCGCACCTGTTGCAGGCGAACGTGAGCTCGTAGATCCCGTCCCTGTAGCGCTCGGACGTGAGCTGCATCGTGCCGCCGCACGTGCAGACGTTCCCGTAGGCCTCGGCGTACCTCCTGAGGGGGCCATCAGGGGCGACGAGCCCCATCAGCGCCTCGTCCAGCGCGTCGATCGCGGCGGCCGCCGCCGGGAAGTCGGAGAGCGCGAGCGACATCTCCCTCTCGGAGGATCTGTAGCGCTCCGACACGCCCTCCAGTATCCTCACAACGTCGCCCATGTGCTTGTGCCTGGACATCAGCAATATCGCGGGCAGGGCCCTAGCGATCAGGTCGTCCAGCGCCCGCACCAGCTGCGAGAGATCGCCCAGCGTGTCCTCGACCTCGCGATCCGGGAGGCCCGCGAGGTCCCCTAGGAGGCGCGCGGGGCGGCCCCCCGGGGCCTCGCGCGCCTCCTCCCTCGTGAACGCTATCACCAGGTCCGCGTGGGGGAGGGAGGAGGCCTCGATCACCCTGGAGGGCGGAACGTCCACGCTGGCATTGGACAGCGCCTCCAGGACGCGCCCGACGATGCCGCTGATGTACGCATCCGTGCGCGAGACCACGACTATGGACCTTAGGGGGACCCTGCCGCCGTACCTATCCTTCAGCGACCTGTCGAGCAGCGCCGACGCGACCAGCCCCCTGGCGGGGCTCTCCCCCGAGTAGAACTCCACGACGAAGGGCTCCAGCTCCACACCCAAGCGCCGGAGAGCCCGCCAGAAATAAAGGCTGCGAAGTGGGCGGCCCGGGCCGTGCGTTAGCATGAGGGAACCCGCGCTTGGGCTCGCGCCCTGGGGAGCGCAGGCCGGAAGCGGGGAGGCCCGGGGGCCGCCCGCGGATCCCATGGGCGAGGCGGCGCTCCTCCCGGCCGGAGGCCGGGCCGGAGGGCCCCACGCCGATGGGGATCCCGGGAGGTCCGGGCTCCCCCTTCCACCCGCGCGCCCCTGTCCGGCGCATTGGGGCAGCCTCGGGGGGTGGGGGTCCCCCCCTCCCCCTCCCGGGACGAGGGAGGGAGCGCGCTCGAAGCCCCCTGCGCTGCCCCGCCGCTCCCGGACGGGCGCGGGTTCGATGGCAGGTCTACGGGAACTCTATCTAAGGCTAGAGGACAATTCGCGTGAACGAACCGGACACTTGACATTGCGCAGGACAAGTCTTTATTAGAATCCGCGCCGCGGAGGCCGCCAATGATCATCGTCCCCGGCTCCTCGAACGGCCCCCTCGCCTACAGGGTGGCCAAGCTCACGGGCGCCCGCCTGGCCAAGGTGGAGTACAGGCGCTTCCCGGACGGCGAGAAGTATGTGCGCGTGCTTGACGACGTCGGCGGGGAGGACGCGGTCTTCCTGCAGTCGGCGGCGCTCTCTCCGGACGAGTACCTCGTGGAGACGTTCCTGGCCTCCGACGCCCTGAAGGACCTCGGGGCCAGGAGCGTCACCGTTGTCCTCTCATACTTCCCCTACGCGAGGCAGGACGAGAGGTTCAAGCCCGGCGAGGCCGTCAGCCTGGTCACGGTCTCGAAGCTCCTCAGGAGCGCGGGCGCCGATCGCCTGGTCACGGTGGACGTCCACAGGCACAGGGTGCTCGACATGAGCAAGCTTGTCGGGATCCCCTACGTGGACGCGAGCGCCATGCCCCTCCTGGCCAGGTACGCCGCGGACGCCGGGCTCGTGGACCCCGGGAGGACGGTTGTGGTGGGGCCCGACGCGGAGGCCGAGCAGTGGGCCGAGCTCGCGGCTCGCGAGCTCGGGGCGGAGCACGCGGCGCTCGTCAAGACGAGGCTCGGCGACAGGGAGGTCAAGGTGTCCGTGACGAGGGGCGTGGACGTGCGCGGCAGGGACGTGCTGCTGGTCGACGACATAATAAGCACGGGCGGCACAATCAGGGAGGCATCGAAGCTGCTGGCGGGGCTCGGCGCCCGCAGGATAGTCGTGGGCGTCACCCACGCGCTGCTGGTCGAGAACGCGCTCGAGAAGATACTGGAGGACGGCGTGGAGGAGGTGTTCAGCTCCGACACGGTGCCCAACCAGACCACGCGCGTGAGCGCGGCGCCGGCCATAGCGGGGGCCCTCAGGTCCCTGGGACTGGCCGGCGGGTGATCGCCCAGGATCGCTTGTGGAGGAGCCTGCCCGGGGTCTTCCGCTCCTCCTCCGAGCGGACCTTCACTATGCCGTAATGTACGGCGCAGGACACGCAGTAGTACTTGGTCACCAGCGTTGTGGGCACGTAGGAGCCCCTCTCCCTGAGCTCCTTCGCGAGGGCCGGATCCACCGGCGAGTACTTGGCGGTGACCTTTATCGCCTTGTCCCTGGGCACGAGAGCGCCGCACCTGGCGCAGTGCACGAGATCGCTCCTCCCCCTATCGCCCTTCGACCTGCCCCTGCTCTTCCTCTTCTTGGTCAAGACGTCGCGGTTCCCCGGGGCTCGGATAAAAACATGAGGTTGAGCGCGCCTCAGTAGGCCTTGGCCATGTAGACGACCCTCTTGGCCGGGCGGCCGCACCAGGCGCAGTTACCGGTGGGCCGCTCATCCACGTCTATCCTCCTGCCCCTGACCTCGTAGCCGGTCTCCTCCTTTATTGCGCGGGCGCACTCCTCCTCGCCGCAGAAGTTGGCCCTGATTATGCGGCCCTCCCTCGCGAGCCTCACCACGTCCTCCCTGGTGCGCGCGTCGGCCACTGATTCCGCTAGCCTGTCCCAGGCGCGCCTCCTCAGGTTATCCAGGATCTCGCGCGCCAGCTCGCCGACGCGCCTCGCCAAGTCGGCGTCGGCCACGCGCTCCCGCTCCCTCGTGTCCCTCCTGAAGAGGGTCACGTAGCCGCCCTCCACCTCCCTCCTGCCGACCTCCAGGCGCACCGGGACCCCGAGCATCTCCCAGCGGTAGAACTTGTCGCCCGGGGTGTCCTCGGAGTCGTCCAGGTGGACGTTGAAGCCCGCGGCGCCGAGCTCCTCCTCCAGGCGCCTCGCCTTTGATAGCACGCCCTCCGCCGAGCCCCCCTGGACTATCGGCACTATCACGACGTCGTGCACGGAGAGGCCGAAGGGAAGGACCAGCCCGTAGCGGTCTCCGTGGGTCATTATGAGCGCGGCCAGGGTCCTGGATATCCCTATCCCGAAGCACGTCGTGTGCGGGCGCCTGCGATTCCCCTCGCGGTCCACGAACGTGACCTCGAACGCCCGGGTGAAGTGCTCCCCTAGGTAGTGGGTGGTCGCTATCTGGAGGACCGTCCCATTGGGCAGGAGGGCGTCGTACGCGTAGCTGGACTCGGCGCCCGGGAACTTGTCGTAGGGCTCCCTCTCGACCACCAGGAAAGCGAGGCCCAGGGACTCGTACACCCTCCTGGCGACCTCGAGGTCCTCCTTTATCTGCGCCAGCGCCCCCCGCTCGTCCTCGAACGCGTCGTGCGTCTCTATCCAGAGGAACTCCCTGCCCCTGAGCAGCGGCCTGGTCGCCTTCGTCTCATACCTGTAGACGGCGACGCTCTGGTAGAGCTTCAGCGGCAGGTCCTTGTAGCTGTGGATCCAGAGCGCCATCATGGGGTATATCGCGGTCTCGGACGTGGGCCTGACGATCAGCTTCTCGTTCAGGGGCTTCCCGCCAGCCTCCGTTATGTAGAAGACCTGATCCTCGAAACCCTTCACGTGCTCGGTCTCCCTCCTGAAGTTCGCCATCGGTATGACGAGGGGGAGCAGCATGGGCGAGTGCCCCCTCGCCTCGAGCTCCCTCTCGAACATCGAGTACACGCGCTTCACTATCCTCATCGCGTTGGGCCTGTAGACCACGAAACCCTTCACGCCGTACCTCACGTCTATCAGCTCGGCCCTCTCCAGGACCTCGTCGTACCACCTCCCCAGGTCCTCCGCCTTGTCGGGGAGGGGCGCCTCCGGGGCCGAGCCGCCATCGGAGCTCCGGGCCGGCACGCGCGGCCGGGAGGCTCCGTGCTTAAATGCGTTAGGCAGGAGCGGGGCCTCCCAGCGTCCTCCGGGCCGTCACCACGAACGTCGTGTGCGCCACCGTGGAGCTGGAGGGCCTGGTGGCTCCGGGCTTGGACTCTATCCTCCTGTACGTGGTCTCGAAGGCCTCGACCCTCACGTAGCCGCTGGAGCGGAGCCATGACACTATCCTCTCGACCTGGTTGAACGTGGGCGCGATCACCGCCAGCCCCCCGGAGGGGCGCAGGGCTTCGTGCACCGCCCCCAGGACGCGCAGGGCGTCGCCGACGTCCACGACGGCGGCGTCCACCCCCCTCTCGTCGACGCCCGCGGACGCGTCCCTGACCTTTATCTCAACGTACTTAGACAGGCCGGCCCTCTCCAAGTTCCTCCTGGCGGCATCGGCGAACTCGGGCCTCACCTCGTAGCTGTGGACGCGGCCCTCGGGCGCCACCACCGCGGCTAGGAACATCGTGAGCGCGCCGCTGCCGGTCCCGACCTCCAGGACCCTGGACCCGGGCATGGCCCCTATCCTGGCCACTATCAGCCCCATGTCCTTGGGATAGACTATCTGGGTCGGCCTTTCGCCGAGCATGATGAAGTCCTCGAGGGACGGCCTCAGCAGGTGCAGCCTCCCGCCGAGCTGGGATTCCACGGGCGAGCCGTAGGGCCTCCCTATCAGGTCGTCGTGCCTTATTATCCCGAGGTGGGTGTGGAGCTCCGACCCCCTGGAGACGCGGACGAGCCAGGCCACCCCCTTGGGCGCCAGCAGCAGCACCGTGTCGCCCTCTGACACGACGTCGGAGGACACGCGCCGGCTGGGCGCGGTCGGAATATTAGCGTTCCCGCGCGGCGGCCACCTTGCGAACTACCCAGCCCTAGAGGGCAGGCTTTCCACCGCATAATACAACGTCAGGTGTCTCCCGTTCCTGCGGTGGAAATCCTGTCCGCCCGCCGCAGGGCATTGTGGACCTCGCAGGCTAGCCTCAACTGGGCCCTTAACGCCCCCGACGTCCGCTGGCCCGCGTGCGCCCCGAATCTGAACCCCACGGCGGGCATCGTGAAGGAATAGGGGGCATCGCACTTTAAGCCGTCCCCGCCACGAATGGCGAGGTTTCCCACCACGTCTCTTATAAGAAGAGGGAGCGGACCGGAGGACGCATTGAGCAGGCGCCTGGAGCGCGAGCCGGTGCACTTGAGGGCGAGGCCCGGCGACGTCGCCGAGCTCGCTATAATAATGGGGGACCCGGCGCGCGTGGAACAGGCCTCGGCCCTCCTCAGCGACGCCAGGCTGATCAACTCGTACCGCGGCTACGTCGCCTACACGGGGACCTATGGGGGCTCCCGGGTGACCCTGGCATGCCACTGCATAGGGGGGCCCTCGGCCGCAATCGCCGTGGAGGAGCTCGCCATGCTGGGAGCCCGCACGGTCGTGCGCGTGGGAACGGCGGGGGCCTTCGCGCCGGAGGTGGGCGAGGGGGATCTGGTGGTCCCGGACGCGGCCCTCCACGTGAGCACCCTTCCCCTGATGTACTCCGGCGTGGCCGGGCCCGTCCCCGCGGACCCTGAGCTGACGGATGCCATCGCCGGCGCCCTCGCCAGGGACGGGCTGAGGGTCCACGTGGGGCACGTGTTCTCCAGCGACGCGTTCTACCTGGAGGGGCCGGAGGTCATGGAGAGGTGGAGGAGGGCGGGCGCCATTGCCGTGGAGATGGAGTGCGCGACTATCTTCGCCGTGGCGGCGGCCCGCGGGCTGAGGGCCGCCGCCGCGCTGATAGTGAGCAACAATCTGGCGCGCCAGAGCAGGATACTAACGTCGGAGGAGCTGAAGCCGTTGACGCTCAGGGTGGTGCGCTCGATACTGGAGGGCCTGACATCGCGAGATGGCGACCCCCGGTATCAGGCGCGGGACGCGGGCGCCGCGTCCCGCAGTCAGCGCGACCTTCCTAGACGATCGCATGATAATCATCGACCTGGGCGAGGAAATGCGCGTGCTCGGCACCACGGTGGTCGGGGGGCGCGGGATCGCCAGGCGCGTGCTGATGGGGAGGGTCTTGGAGTACGTGGACGACTTCGAGCGTTACGCGGAGTCCCTCGCCCGGGATGCTGGGCTCCCGCCCGGGACGCCCACGTTCCTGACGTCGGCCGATCTGCGCGCATCATACGTGCGCTCCCGCGGCGAGGCGGACGGCGTTGTTGCTGAGGTACACGCGACCTTCGGCCTCTCGGGCATGGCGTGCCTAGACGGCAGCGGGGGCTCCCCCGCGCCCGAGACTGGGACGGTGAACATTCTCGTTGTGGTGGGCCAGCGCCTTTCCGCCCAAGGCCTGCTGGACGCGTTCAGGACGGCTTCGGAGGCGAAGGGCGCCTTATCGGTCCTATCGGGATTCTCGTGCAGGGACTCAGCGGCCGTGGGCACGGTCTCCGACGCTACGCTGATCGCGGCTCCCAGGGGAGGCGACGCGTACTCCGGCCCCGCCACGCCCAGCGGCAGGGCGATCCTCCGCGCCATGTCGAGCGCGTTCGCCGAGCTGGCGTCGAGGCTGGGGGGGCGCCGGAGGCTCGAGCTGGCGCTCGGCGTGAGCGGCCTGCGGTACCCGGGCGCGAGCGCGGAGGCGGCGGCCAGGGCCCTGAGGTGCGTGGAGCTGGCGAGGTCGGCGTCGCTGCTCGGGGGGGATCCCGAGGAGGTGGCGTCGCTGCTCAGCGATCTCGAGGGGTCCGGGGTCCGCAGCTTCACCGACCTGGCGCTCAGGATTCTGAGGACGCGCCACGGGATCTCCGATCGAGGTCCCCCGCACCACACTTCGGCCAGATCGTCTGCCATGGATAGCGGCAACAGGAGGGCGGCTCACAGCGGTCCCTAAGTGGAGCTGTTGCGTAGTTGGTGTTCAGTTGTTAAGTTTATAAACCCTGGTTTTCCATTATTTATTGGCCCAGTGACTCCGGAGCTATGAGTGAGGTCGCCAGGGCGCCGCCTGGAGGGCCCGCTCCCTCCTCGAGCCGAGTAAGAGGGGCGGGGCATTCTCAGCCTACCCCGAGGCCGGGGGCGTCAGCCACGTGGCTGACGAGCACCTGTGGGGGGGGGGACTCAGGGCACCAACCTCCTCCTCACCCCCGCGGCGATGGGCCCGACGGCCGCCCATGGGCCAACTCCGATAGCCCGTGAGGAGTGGGCGAGGTGGAGGTCCCCGGGTGCAATGGGTGATCATAATTGTGAATGAACATTCTAGGGACTAGCGGCTTCAGCCGCCTAGGCCCTCAAGGATTAGGACAGCAGTCCTCCCAGGGAGGGAAGGTGGACCCAGAAATGGTCGCGGAGTGGGCACCGCGAGGAGCGCTGGGGCGAAGTTGGACCGGAAGCCCGGGCAGCGGCGCGCGGAGAGGCAGCGGGGGACGCTTTCGACCGCGGGGGAGCAACGTTCATTGCCGGCGGGCCCGCAGGAGCGACGCGAAGGGGGGCGAAGTCTGAGGCCTCGGGGGATCCTAGCCCAGAGGGGCGAGGATGGGATCAGGGTGATAGTGATGGCCGGAGGCAGGGGGAGCAGGCTGGGGTTCGTGGAGAAGCCCGCGCTGAGGGTCTGCGGGCGCCCCCTGATCGAGGCGGCGCTGGCAGCCGCCTCGGAGCTGGGCGAGCCGCTGCTCTGCACCAGCGGCTCGACCCCGCTCACGGAGGAGCTCTACTGCGGGCGCGTGCGCTGCCTGCGCGGGTCAGGTGACTACGTGAGCGACCTAGCGCTCTCGCTCGAGGCGGCCGGGACGCCGGCGCTGGTCCTGCCGGCGGACATGCCGTTCATCGATCGCGCCGTCCCGGAGCTCCGCGCGTTCGTGGGTTTAGCCACCAGGTCCAGGGCCGAGGTGGTCACGCTGAACGCCTGCAGGGGCGGGCGCTGCTGGCAGACGGGGATCTCCCTGTTCAGGGCGCCGGCGGGCGAGTGGGAGGATATATTCATCTCGTGGCGCCCAGCGCTCCTGGATGTGGACACCGCGGAGGACCTGGAGGAGGCGACCGCGCTGTGCGGCACCATGGGGGAAGGTGGGAGGGGGACGGGCCGGACTTCAGCGTGAACCTGAATCCGCTTCCTCCGCCACCGGAGGCCGCCGAGGCCCTGAGGGGATGCCTATCCGAGGACGTCGCCCGCAGGTACCCTGACTACGAGTACTCGGAGCTCAGGGAGGCGCTGCGCTCCTTCTACGGCGTGGATGAGGTGGTCCCGCTGAACGGATCGTCCGAGGGGGTCCTCCTCGCGGCGCTCGCCGTCCGCGCGCGGACCCTGGTGGCCGTCCAGCCATCGTATGGGGAGCACCGCGACCTGGCCGAGGCCCTGGGCCTGCGCTACGAGCCCCTGACCATGGAGATGCGCGGCGACGAGTTCGCTCTGGACCTGGGGGAGCTCGAGGCGCGCTGCGGGGATCCCGGGGCGCTGATCGCCCTGACGAATCCGAACAACCCCACGGGCAGCTTCGTGGATCCCCGCGCCCTGGAGGATCTGGCGGCCGGCTGCAGGTCGTGGGTGCTGCTCGACGAGGCCTACGCTGAGCTGAGCGACGCTTACCCCGGCCTGAGGCCTCCAGTGGGTGACAGGCTGATCGTGCTCAGGTCCCTCACCAAGTGGCTCTCGGTGCCCGGCCTCAGGCTCGGGTTCGCGGTCGCGCCCCGGGAGATCGCCGCCAGGATGGACGCGCTCAGGGCACCCTGGAACGTGGGATCCATAGCCGAATGCTTCGCGCGCAGGTCGCTCGGCAGCGCGGCCGGCGCCATGTATATCCATATTATTAAGTCAAGGGAGTACCTGTCCGTGGAGAGGGCGCGCATGGCCGACCGCGTTCGGGGCATCGGCCTCCTGCCGTTCAGGAGCTCGGCCAACTTCCTGCTCCTCATGCACCGGCGCTCGGCCCGCCCGCTGGTGGAGCGCCTCAGGGCGCGCGGGATCAACGTGAGGGAGGGGTGGACCTTCGAGGGGCTCGACGACAGGTTCCTCCGCGTGGCGGTGAGGTCGCGCGAGGACGACGACCTGCTCCTCGGCTCGCTGGAGGAGGCGGCGATTGAGCGACGGGGACCCCATAAGGGGACTGGCGGCGCTCCTGGGAGTCCTGACCATAATACCGTCCAGGGGCTCGATGGAGGAGGCCGCGCGCTGGTTCGGCGCGGCCCCCGTGATAGGGTTCGTCAGGGGGCTCCTGACTTCGATCCCACTGCTGGCCATCGGGCGCCTCCCGCCGTACGCCGTGGCGGCCCTGGCCCTGGCGATGCACTACCTGGGGCAGGGCTTCATGCACGCTGACGGGTTCTCCGACTTCAGCGAGGCGCTGCTGGCCTCGAGGTCGGGCGCCGACCCCCGCTCGGTGCTCAAGGACACCCACAGGGGATCGTTCGCGGTGGCATCGTTCTCGGTGATGGCGATCCTGCTCTTCTCGTCGTCGCTCAGCGCCGTGTCCTCCGGGTTCCTCCTGGCGTTCGTGATCGCCGAGATAGGGGAGGTGGCCGCGATCGCGGCGGCCCTCGGCCTGGGGAGGATCGAGCCGTATGAGGGGATGGCCAGGGCCTTCAAGGAGCGCACCGGTGCCGGCACTGTGGCCGCGATCTACGCGATGTCGGCGGTCCTGATCTTCCTGCTCGGTGGAGGGCCCATGACGCTGACGGTGCCGATCGCGGCGCTCGCCGTGGGCTGCGCGACGGCGCTCGCCGCGAACAGGGTTGTGGGATACGTGAACGGGGATGCCCTCGGCTTCGCGGGGGAGGTCGCGTTCCTCGCGACGCTCCTGCTGGTGAGGGCATGAGGGCCGGCGGGGGGCCGGCGGGTTGCTCGAGGAGAGGATCGCGGAGGCCCTGCTCCCCCTGGCGCTCGGGCTGGCCCTGGACGCCGCGTACCCGTTCCACAGCGGCCCGCTGCTCTCGGTGCACCCCGTACACACGTCCTACGTGATGGCCATGAGGCTGCAGGGCGCCCTCAGGAGGTTCGGCAGGGCCGGCGGGGCGGCGCTCTGGGCGCTGGTGGTGGGCGTCCACGCGCTAGCTTACGGGGCGGCGCTCTGGGCCGCCTGGCGCGCCGGCATGATCCCATGGATACTCGTATCGTCCTACGTGGTCAAGGTCTCGGTGCCCGTCAGGCTGCTCTTCGAGCAGGTGGGCGAGGTGGGCTCGCGCCTCGGATCCGGCGACCTGAGCGGCGCCAGGGAGGCGGCGCAGGGGCTGGTCAGGAGGCAGCTGGCCTCCGCGGGCGCGGGCCACGTCGCGTCCGCGGCGATCGAGTCCCTGTTCGAGAGCCTGGTCGACGGGGTGACGTCCCCGCTCCTCTATTACCTGCTGCTGGGCCCCATAGGGGCGCTGCTGCAGAGGCTCTCCAACACGATGGACGGCGCCGTGGGCTTCAGGGATCCCCAGATGGAGGCGGTGGGATGGTTCTCGGCGAAGGTGGACACAGCGCTCAACTACGTCCCCGCGAGGCTGACCGCGATGCTGGAGGTCCTGGCATGCCGGGCGGCTGGGGGCGACGCCGCCCGGGCCCTCAGGACCCATTCGCGCTACGGGGGCTCCACGCCGAGCGCCAATGCCGGCCATCCCATGTCGGCGGCCGCCGGCTGCCTCGGGGTGAGGCTGGAGAAGGCCGGCGAGTACGCCCTGGGCGAGGGCGAGCTGCCGGGCCCGGCCGACGTGGGGCGGGGCCTGAGGCTGGCGGCCGCGTCATTATCGATCGCCCTGGCGCTGTACGTCGCCGCGCTCCTCGCGTGCGCCGCGGGCTGCCCGTGGGTCCCGTGGGCCCCCCTGCGATGTTAAGGGATTAAATAGCGCCGGCGGGGATAGCTGCGCGCCATGAGCGACGGGTTCGTTCTGACGAAGTTCAAGGACGCCCCCGCTTACGATGCCAGCGGGCACGTGGGCAGCGTGAGCTACAGGATGCAGCACAGGGACATGGGCGGACCCAAGAGCTTCTGGGTGGCCCTGAGCTACTTCCTGCCCGGCGGGGGCGCGGAGATGAGCGCCTCGGACGCCGAGCGCGTCTACGTGGTGCTATCGGGCTCCGTCACGGTGATATCGGAGGACGGCCAGGAATACTCGCTCAACGCGATGGACTCCCTGTACGTGGCGCCGGGGACCAAGCGCTCCATAGTGAACCGCTCCAAGGAGCCGGCGGCAATGCTCGTGATAGCGACTTACGGGCAGGGGAAGCGCCGAGTCGCCGCAGCTCGACCGGGAGGTCCGGGTCGTCGAGCAGGATCCGCCTCCCATCATAGTGCATGGACAGGGCGCGTACCTCCACGCCGGCTGAGGCGGCGCGGGCCAGCAGCTCGGGCATCGCGGGATCGCCCGACGCGTTCGGGCGAAACGCAGCGGCGCCCGGGAGCGCCGCGATGAACGCCACGATCATCCTGGCCGAGCGCGAGTGCCGGATCATCTCCAGCAGCTGGCGCCTCCCCCTCTCGGTGGGGCAGTCCGGATACATCGCCGCGCCGCCCGGCCCCCTGAGCACCGCGCTCTTGACCTCGACGTAAGCGAGGCCGGGCGGGTGGGCGCACTCGAGGAGGTAGTCCAGGACGGAGCCGCCGAGCCTGGGCGACCTCCTCGCGATGGAGCAGGCGGGTGCCCATGGTATGAGATCTTCGGCGAGCGCGGCCTCGAACGCGCGCATCTGGAGGGACGTGTCGACGAGCGCGGCGGCTTCGCCCTCGGCGAACGCGATGAGCCGGTAGCCCGTCCTGCCGGGCGCAGTCCTGGGGGAGCAGTAGGCGGACGCGCCGGGCCTCAGGTAGTCGAGGAGCCTGCCGGTGTTGTTCAGGTGCGCCAGCGACGCGCCGCCCTGGAGCTCGACGCGCACTACGAACCTGTTCAGGCGCTCTATGACCCTGCACGGCACCGAGGGCACCTCGAGCAGGGGCACCGGGCGTTGGCGGCTCATGCGGGCGCCGGCCGTGCGGCCGCAGGCCACTTATATGCGCGCGCCAAATATTGGATAGCATTCTCCGGATGGCAGCGCGGACACAACGTTAAAATATCGTATTATAATATGAGCGGATGCATATGAGATTCGACGTAGTGGTGGTGGGCGCCGGGCCGGCCGGCGCCGCCGCGGCCTA
Organism: Nitrososphaerota archaeon; assembly: GCA_009903775.1. GTDB lineage: Archaea > Thermoproteota > Nitrososphaeria > Conexivisphaerales > Conexivisphaeraceae > Conexivisphaera. The sequence continues at coordinate 22,221 of WYEM01000086.1, forward strand.
CGCCGCGGCAAGTGGAGGGCTCAAGGTCCTGCTCGTGGAGAGGGGGAGGGGGGCCGGATCGAAACAGGTCTACGGCGGGAAGGTCTACTCGCACTACCTGGAGGAGGCCCTGGGCGACCTCAAGGGCGCGCCCATCGAGAGGTGGGTCGGGAAGGAGAGGCTCTCGATCGTCGACGACGCCGGCAGGACGGCCACGCTGGAGTACGAGGGCGGGTCGACTCGCGCCTTCACCGCGCACCTGACGAAGCTGGCTGCGTGGCTCGTGGATCGCGCCGCGTCGGCAGGCGCGGTCTTCGTGGACGAGGTCAGGGTCGACTCGCTGAGGAGGGACCCATCCGGCAGGTTCTCCGGCGTGGAGGCGGGGGGAGAGCTCGTGGAGGCCGACGTGATCATAGACGCGGAGGGCGTCAACAGGCTCCTCCTGGAGCGCGCGGGGCTCGTGGAGAGGGCCAGCACCAGGGACCTCGCCCTGGGGGTGAAGGAGGTCGTGCGGATCGGCGAGAAGGAGGTTGAGGAGAGGTTCGGATTGGACAAGGGCGAGGGCCTCTCCTGGATACTGGTGGGCGGCGTCACCGGGGGCCTGCCCGGGGGCGCGTTCGTGTACACTAACAAGGACACCGTGAGCCTGGGCCTCGTCCTGTACGTGGACGCGGCGGCGCGCGCGATAGAGGAACCGGTGCACTCTATGATCGAGAAGCTGCGCACGCACCCGGCGCTCCATCGCTACTGGGCAGACGGCGACGTCGTCGAGTACGCGGCCAAGCTGACGCCAGAGTCCGGCTACAGGTACATGCCCAGGAGGCTCGTGGCCGACGGGCTCATGGTGGCAGGCGACGCAGCGGGCATGCTCCTCAACCTGGGGTACACGTTCCGGGGCGTGGACTACGCCGTCTACAGCGGCTACATGGCCGGCAGGGCGGCGATCGCGGCCAGGGACAGGGGAGGCCCGACGGAGGAGAACCTGAGGGAGCTCTACGAGGAGCCGCTCAGGAGGAGCAGGCCGTTCCGCGACCTGTGGAGGCTGAGGGGGGTGGAGCGCGCCATGGAGGGGGGAGACAGGTACTTCAGGAGGTACCCGGCGCTGATGGGGGCCGCGCTCAGGAGCATGTTCGAGCTCGGGGAATCCACGCCCTCGATCTACGAGGCGCTGAGGGGGGCCGCGGAGGAGTCCGGGATATCCATAATTGGCGCGCTGGTCGACGCGCTGATGATGGCGAGGTCGATATGATATGAGTGAGACGGCCGGCCTGCAGCGGATCAGGGTCGAGGACCTGCTGCAGAGGGACTCCTGGGACGTCGACCCGAGGCCCCACATAAGGCTGAACGCCGAGAAGTGCGCCGGGTGCCCGACCAAGCCCTGCACCCGGATGTGCCCGGCCGGATGCTACGTGGAGGCGGGGGGATCCATAGTCTTCAGCTACGAGGGATGCCTCGAGTGCGGCACGTGCAGGGTCGTGTGCCCGATGGAAGCGATAGAGTGGGACTACCCGGTGAGCGGCAGGGGCATCCAGTACAGGACCGCGTAGGGGGGAGCGATCATGGGGCTCACAATCGCGGTCGGGATAAAGTGGGTCCCCAACCAGCAGGCGGTCAGGTTCGACGAGAGGACCGGTACCCTCATCAGGGAGGGGGTGACGAGCATAGTGAACCCGCACGACCTAGACGCCGTGGAGCTCGCGCTGAGAATAAGGGACAGGTACGGCGGGAAGGTTGTGGCACTCAGCATGAGCCCGCCATCGGCGGTGAAGGGCCTGGAGCACGTGATAGGAATGGGCGTGGACGAGGGCGTGCTGATAAGCGATAGGGCGTTCGCGGGGGCCGACACCCTGGCCACCAGCTACGTGATATCGAGCGCCCTGAGGAGGCTCGGGGGCTTCGACCTGGCGCTCTTCGGCCAGGAGACCATAGACAGCTCGACCGCGCACATACCGGCGCAGGTGGCCGGGTGGCTGGGGCTGCCCTACCTGTACTATGCGACGGAGGTGGAGCTGGACGGCTCAGGCCGCAAGGTGATCGTCAAGAGGATGCTCGAGGACAGGGCCGAGTGGTATGAGCTGGATATGCCGGCAGTGCTCGGCGTGGCCATGAAGAGCCAGCTGCCCCGCCCCGTCAAGCTCAGCAATAAGCTGAGGCTGAGGGAGGAGAACCCGATAAGGACCTGGTCCAACGCCGAGCTGAAGCTGGACCAGCGCTGCGTCGGGCTCAGGGGGAGCCCGACCATCGTCGCCAAGTCGACGTGGACCCCGGAGGTGCCCCGGAGGAGGCAGATCCTGGAGGGGACGCCCGAGGAGGCGGCCAGGAAGCTGGTCGAAGCGCTGTTCAGGGAGGGGGTGTTAAGGTAGTTGAGCCTCGCGCAGAAGAGGAAGTCCAAGCGCGTGGACTGCGCCACGGTGTGCCCCGAATGGGGCTGCAGGCAGCCCGGCGAGCACGAGGGCATATGGGTCGTCGGCGAGGTGGAGGGCGGCGCCATATCGGAGCCGAGCCTCCAGATGCTGACCCCCGCGAGGATGGTCGCGAACAAGCTGGGCACGTTCGTCGAGGGCGTGCTGCTCGGGGGGGACGAGGGGGCCCTGAGGGCCGCCGCCTCGGAGATGATAAAGCGCGGCGCGGACAGGGCGACCGTTATAGCGGGGAGGGAGCTCTCGGAGTACGCCCCGCCGGCGTTCGCCGGCGCGATAGCCGCGCTGGCGGCGGAGCGCAGGCCGGACGTAATACTGCTTTCGGCGACCATGAGGGGGAGGGAGATAGCGCCCTACGTGGCGTCGCTGCTGAGGGCCGGGATAACCGCGGACTGCACGCAGTTCGACGTCGACGAGGACAGCGGGGACCTGTTCATGATAAGGCCGCCGTTCGCCGCCATAATGCTCGCGTACATAAAGACCCCGACCAGGAGGCCGCAGATAGCGACCGCGCGCCCCAACGTGTTCCCGGTGCCGCCCAGGGATGAGGCGCGGGATGGGCCGGTGGAGGTCAGGCCCGCGTCGAGCTACGTGAGGGCGCCGCCGGGGATGAGGCTACTGAGGAGCGAGGCCCTGAGGAGGGACGAGGTACCCTTGGAGAAGGCGGAGTACGTGGTGGCGGGGGGCAGGGGCGTCGGCACCAAGGAGGGGTTCGCCGCGCTGGAGGAGCTGGCCAGGACCCTGGGCGGGGTCGTGGCAGGCAGCCGCAGGGCTGTGGACCTCGGGCTGGTGCCGCACGAGAGGCAGGTGGGGCAGACCGGGAAGAGCGTCCGGCCGAAGCTCTACATAGCGGTCGGCATAAGCGGCGCCGCGCAGCACGTCATGGGGATAAGGGAGGCCGGGACCGTCGTGGCCATAAACATCGACAGGGACGCGCCGATCTTCAGGAGCGCGGACTACGGGATAGTGGCGGACTGGCGCGACGTGATCCCCGCGCTCATAAGGGAGATATCCGCTAGGAGGACCTCCCCCGGAAAAGGTACCTGAGGAGCTCCCTCTCGAGTATCGTGCCGACCAGCCGGCCGTCCGCGTCGACGACCGCGACCACCTGGGCGTCGGAGGACCTGAATACCTCGAGGGCCCTCGAGGCGCTCTCCGCGCGGCCCACCGTGGGCACCGGATGGACCTGCGATCCCGAGGCTGACATGGCCTCCGATACCGACGAGTCCATCCAGCCGGAGGCCGCGGCGCGGAAAAGGTCGTGCACGTTGACGAATCCCCTGACCCTCATCGAATCGTCCACCAGCACCATGACCCTCGCGTCCAGCTCCTGCGCCGACGACAGGGCATCGCGGACGCTGTCGCCCTCGCGCACGTAAACCGTGGGGAGGGTCCTGGACAGCTCCTCAGCCGTCACGTCCTCCAGCTCGTACCTGACGAATTCGAGCGACGGCGTCGGCCGGTGGCGGGCGAGCGCGGACCTGCCGCCGTACCCCAGGGGCGCTATTATTGTCATGAGGAGTATCGCCAGCATCGCGGAGGAGTAGGCCGCGCCCCCCACGAGCCCCAGCTGGAGCGCGGTCAGCATGATGGCGCCGTCGACCCCTCCCTCGTGCGCTATCGCGAAGAAGTTCCTGAGGCCGTCGACGCGGATCAGGCGCGCCATCTGCGAGCCGAGGACGAACTTTATCGACATCGCGAGCGCGAATAGGCCGAGGCCCAGGATCGCTATTCCGTAGTCCACGCGCACGAAGTACAGGCCGAGGCCGAAGAAGAACATGGGCTCGAAGAACCCGTACGTTATTGCCCTCATTTTCTCCAGCAGGTAGACGTTTCTGCGCAAATAGTCGGAGGCGAAGACCCCGAGGAAGAACGCGGCCATGGCCGAGTTGAAGCCCACGGCCTGCGCGAGGAACCCGAGGAGGAGCACGAACCCCACCAGGATCGAGAAGACGACCTCCATTGTGCGCAGGTGGCCCTCGGCCGCCGAGAGGATCCTGCCCAGGCCGAACCTGCCGAAGGCGAGGATCCCGAGGACCACCGATGCCAGGACGAGCGCCGATTCCAGGATCCCGCCGCTCCTCACGGAGAGCATGGAGAACGCCAGGACGGCGGAGACCTCCATGGCGAGCGCCTCCACGAACACCCTCGCGCGCTCGGTCGCGCCCCCGGCGCGGACCTCCTGCAGCGTCCTGGAGAGGGGGCCGGCGCTCACCATGGATACTGCTATCGCGATCGTGATGCCGGCGGTCCCCCGCATCGAGAGCCAGCGCGAGATTATCGCGTAGATGGCGACGAGGCTCGCCGCGAATATCGATATCCCGGAGACTATGCCCCGCGGATCGCGCAGCGCGCCGGGCCGGACCTCCTCCGCCCCGGCCATGAACAGTATGAAGACTATCCCCAGGTCGACGAACTCCTCTATGTACGGGTTCGGCGCCAGGGCGCC
>WYEM01000060.1 GCA_009903775.1 Nitrososphaerota archaeon
TGGTGGGGCTGGCCGGATTCGAACCGGCGACCGCCGGCGCCCGAGGCCGGCAGCCTACCAGGCTAGCCCACAGCCCCACTGGTGGGGCCGGAGGGATTCGAACCCCCGATCTTCGGGTTGCCCCAGCTCCAGAGGTTCATCATCCCTCGCGGTCAATCCTCCCCGTGGCCTCTGGAGCCCGACGCCTTGCCTGGCTAGGCAACGGCCCCCTTCAATTCACGCCCCCATGCATCGACCTAAAAAGGTTACCCCGAACGGCGACGTCGATCGTTCGATTCGCGCGCTTACACCCGGTCTGAAAGACGGACCCGGCGCATGGCAGCACAATCCAACCCTGAAGGGCTCCCCAGATCCCTGTCGAGATAACGGTAATAAACCATCGAGTCCGCACAGCTGGCGCCGCGGTAGCTCAGCCTGGGAGAGCGCCCGGCTGAAGACCGGGATGTCGTGGGTTCAAGTCCCACCCGCGGCACTCGTAACGTGGAACTGCTGGAATGGAAATCTGGGCTGCCACCGGATCATTCGGAGGATGGAGAGGCGGGCCCCGGGACAGTTCGGAGGATGGCGATCACGCCTGACTTCGCGGAACCTCCCAGCCACAGCACCCGCATACCATCTTCGGATGGGTGCTCCGATAAAGGTCCCCATGCACCCTTCCCGGATGGTCTCGGAGCGCTGAGCTCAGGAGAAACGCCGTCAGCGCGATCAGGAATACCAGCTCGGCGAGCTCATAGGCCGCGTAGTATCTTAGGAGCCCGCGCCGGCCAGCGCCGATTATCCCGCTCATGCGGGGGTGAGCCGCTATATACGCGATCCCGCCGGCGAAGTGCGTCGCGGCGAACGCGTAGAGGGCGAGGGCCAGCGCCGTCGGCGGGAAGATCGTCGCGATGGCCAGCACGTAGTAGAGGATCTCGTAGGCAGCAGCCGGAACCCCGATGGACCTCCTCAGGGTGGCGCCGCGGATCGAGAGCGCCGCCACGACCGCGTGCTCCACCATCATGATGACCGTCATCGCGAGGAGCACTATTAGCCCCGGGCCCACGCGGGCGGTGGGCGCCGCCCGCAATTATGCCGTATGGAAATTTCGAGAACGTGCGTCCGATCCGATGCGATCATGCGAGTATAGTGTGTCAAGGGAATTTGGGAATCCCGCTCCGTCAGGAGATGCAGGAGGCAAGCTCCCGTTTCTATCATAAATATATCATTTATTTTGATATTGAGTGGGCAGCACGGCCCGCTCTTCCTAGCCGGGAACGGGTCGTCGAACGCCTCGGTCTCCTCCTTGGCGCACTGGACAACGCGCTCGGCGCCCGCCCACCTGAACGCGTCCGCGCACCATCCCGCGCCATCCGTGTAGATGGGGACCCCGCCGTACCTGCGCACCAGCCTCCTGATGAACAGGTAAGCATCTATGGAGTTCCCGCGCCAGCTGACGTGGAAGTCGAGCATCGCATGGAGGTCAGGCTCGAAGGCGACCCAGATCCACGCGGGGGGTCCCTTCCACGCTCGCCATCGTCTCATCCACGAATATGCGATGCACTTCCCTATGATCGGCGCCGATGGACCCGAGGATGGGACCGAGCCTCTGCGCCCACCTCCACATCGAGGCGTGGCTCCTGCTCATGATGGGCCTCAGGGCCCTGGCGGCCCTCCTCAGCGAGAGGCCCGAGAAATAGGGATGACAGCGTGGGCCATGACCGGAAGGGGAGTCCTCCTCCTGATCTGGATCGGGTTAGTGCTCATTGCGGGTCGGGCGGAGGGCTCCCCTCGGATTTAGGTCCATCGATGGTCAGCTTAAGGTAACGGAGCCCTCCATCCTCTGCGTATCGATTAGCATTCCTCGACGTCCTGGGGGCGGCCTCCATCGCGTAGTGCTTGGCTATGGAGGACGCGAGCGTGAACCTCGGATCGCCCGATTCCTCCAGGTGCGCGGCCCAGTACGTGAGGGGCCTGGCAGCCTCGACTTCGGCCATCATATCCGCTCTCCTGAACGAAATCCCCTCGAACGACGATGGCGGCTCCCCGAACGCGCCCCCGGTTCGAGCACCTGAACGCCGCCTCGAACGAGCCCTGCGCGATCTCGACCGCCTGAGCCGCTATTAATATCCTCACAAGCGATCAATCGTGAGGGTTGGGGGACGGAAGCCCCACGATCGTGGATTGCACGCCCACCGTCAACCGGTGGAGGGACGGCACGCCGACCTCAGTATATCGATCCCGTTGACGAACGCCCTGTTCCCCGTTACGAACCTGGCAATCATCATGGCGTCCTTGTACTCCTCCTCGCGTCCTCCATTCCTCAGGAACGCTTTGCGGTAGATCTCCTCGCACTCGCGGTCGCGTATGGACACGCTCACGGCGAACGCTATCAGGATAGCGTACTTCTGCTCGAGCTTCCGGGGATTGAATATGAGCTCCCCCCTCTCCCTCAGGTGCTCCTTCAGGAGGTGCTTGGAGAACCTGGCCAGGTCGCGCACCCTCGCCGGCGCCGGGCCGACCTTCTTCTCGAATTCCTCTAGCACCCGCGCGGCCTCATCGTCCATGACGTCGCCCGGGCCCACGAGGTCGCTCACCGCGGAGAGCGTGGAGGACATCAACGCCATCTTGGCCGCCCTGAGGGCGTCCACCACCTCCAGCGGGTCCGCCCCGAACCTCCTGGCGAGCTTGTAGTGGAGCACCGCGGACTCCTTCGGCCCGTTCGCCGCCGCCACCGCCATCGCCGCGAGCGCCGCGACCTTCTTCGGGATGTTATCCCTCCCCAGGTACAGCGCGATGTTCTCGTTGAACTGCTCCACCGCGGCCGCCTCGTCGCATTTGGCCAGGAGCCCTATGACCTCCGGGAGCTCGCCCAGGGACGACTCGGCGAACCTCCTTATCTCATCAATCCCCGATGTCATCGTCGCATACTGATAATTGCGTTGATATATTGCTTGCTGGCAAAAATTGCCCGGCTACCGACCGGGCACCTCCTTCCTGACCACCACGACCGGGATCCTCGACTTCGAGATCACCTTGAGGGTCACGCTCCCTATGAAGAAGTCCTCGATGTACGAGTAGCCCCTGTGCGCCATGAGCACGACGTCGAACTCGCCCGAGTTGGCCATCTCCACCACGATGCTGGCGGGGTCCCCGGCGGCCACTGTGTACCTAACCTCGCGCGCGGCGCCCGCGGGCAGCGACCCGATGAACTCGGCCATCTTCCCCTCGGCGATCCCCTTGGCCCTCTGCACGTAGTCCTCCTCGACGAAGTCGCCGAGCTCCCTGAGCCCCCGCGGCGTCACGTAGACCAGGTGGAGCACCGCTATCTCGCCCAGGATAGAGATCCCCCTCTCCACCGCCTCACTCGAGCCCTCGGAGAAGTCCACCGGCGCGAGCACCCTGAGCCCGCTCATGGGATCCTCACCTCGACCTTCCCGCCGACCCCCATCTCCAGGATCTCCAACTCCTCCGGGCTTGAACCGAAGTATTTTATGAGCCTGTCCCTGAGCTTCAGATATGTTATTATGAACACCACCTGGAACGCAGGGAGGAGCGAGGGCGGCATCGCCGCGAGGAACGCCACCTGCGGCCCCAGCGACGCCAGCGCCACCGTGCTTATCGCGATCGCGGTGGCCTCGTTCTTGGGTATGCCGGTCAGGATCGCGACCATGGCCGACCTGTAGCGCTCGACGGGGTCCCGCGACCTCCCCAGGTTCAGGTGCCTGAAGAGGACCGTGAGGACCGCGAGGGACACCGTGCCGAACACCACCGCCGAGTAGAAGACGCCCAGCACGTCCACTATGTGCGTTATCAGGACACCGGCGTGCGCGAAGAATATCGTGAATATTATTATGAACATGCCGATCATAGTGAGGGACGGGAAGAGCGGGCTTATCCGCCTGAATCCGTCGCGGCCCATCATCCTGACCAGCGCCTCGCGCGTGGGGATGGCGACCACGAGCGGTATGAGGAGAACCTCTATTATCGTCATCACGAGGCTCATCTCCACGGCGGAGAGCGCGGCGCCGCTGAGCGCTATGCCGCGCGCGAACGTGGACATGTAGAGGCCCGCCTCGACCGGTATGAGGGCCAGCGAGAGGATGAACGACAGCGCCACCATGCTCGTGGCGGAGTTTATGTCCCCCCTCATCAGGCCGACGTACCCTATGCTCATCGAGGAGCACGGAACCACCCACGCCATGAACAGGCCCAGCCTGACGAACGGGCTGCCGATGAACGCCTGACCGAGGGCGATCGCCATCAGGGGGCCGTACGCGAAGTTCAGGAGCACCACAGCGCTCACCACCTTCCAGTTCCTGAAGGCGCCGGCAAGCCCCCTCACGTTCAGCATCACCATCATTGGAAATATCATAATGTATATGGACGCCATCATCAGGTCGTTCAGCGCGCCCGCGTGGAGGCGAACCCATCCCATCGCGTAGTAACCGGTCACAATTCCAATGACTATCATCAACCCCACGTACATCCCGAGGAATTTGTCCAGATGATCCCTTAGCCTCTCCAGATCACTTCTTTCCCGCATCGCCTCTGGCGATTGTCACAACCAATATCTATGTTTCTGACAAATTTTTGCGCAAAGTACGCGCAAACTGCCACAATTTTTGCCAATCATTCGGGCATCGAGGCTTCAGGCGCTCTATGACGACGTCGAGCTCCACGTCGTACATGCCTATGACCTTCGCCATATCGTTCAGTATGCGCCTGCGGAGCTCCCCGCATTCCCTGCCGACGATCACCGCGAAGAAGCGGCGATCCCCGCTCTTTATCAGGAGGTCCTTGACGTCGCCGCGACCGCGCAGTAGCCTCTCGGCCTCCTCCACGCGGTCCGGAGGGACGTTGAAGCTGAGGGCCATCGCGCACCTCTGCCCGATCAACCCGTAGTCGATCACCCCCCTGCAGCCCCTTATTATGCCGCGCCTCCTCATGGCGTCGATGCGATCCCTCACCGACCACATGCTCCTCCTGAGCCTCTCGGCGATCTCCCTGTAGGATAGCGTGCAGTCCTCCTCCAGCAGCTCCAGGATCCTCATGTCGAGGTCATCTATACCGATATTCTCGTTCATAGTGCGATCACCGACATCCTCCGGACCGTCAATTTGCTGCAATCGTTGCATTTAGCTCCTACGAATGGGCGGTCCCGTGCCGGCCGGGATGGAGCCCCCGGTCCTCCCCGTGCTCATGCTCGTGCCCGAAGTCGCCGCGCGCCCGCCACGAGGAATCCGTTGACAGCGTGCCCTTCACGAACGCCTCCACGACGTCCAGGACCCTCCCCGAGGCGCCGGTCACAACCTCTATCCCGTAAGAGTTGAAGTACTCGATCGCGCGCCCGCCCATCCCGTAGGCTATGACGATCCGCGCCCCGTTATCGCGCATGAACCTCGGGAGATCCCCCGGGCCGTGTTCCCGGTGCGGATTGGCCTTGATGATCATATCCTTTATCGCGCCGCCGTCGACCTCGACGAAAGCGAAGTACCTGGCCCTCCCGAAGTGCATCGCGACCTCCGAGTCGCGCCCGCGATCATCCTCGACCGGTACGGCAATTATCAATTGCCTAGGGCATCTCCAAATAGGCCCTTAAATATTATTCCCGTGATCCCGTAGGCTCCGTCTGGTTGAGCGAAGTGGCGACCCCCGGACGGGGATGCCCGCCCGGGCAGGAGGACGCGCCCTATGAAACAGGGCAGCTCAATGGGCCGCGAAATCAGCATCCGCTCGATGAAACCGTTATCAGCCAGCTGAATAATCTGATGAGCACCATTGGGCATCAGGGAGCTCGCGGGGCTGTCGAGCGACGCGAAGCGCCTCGCCGTCTACAACGGCGCGTACAACTTCGCCTCGGGCCTCTACGGGTTCATAGCGGTATTCTACGTGACGTCGCTCGGGTATTCCGCCGCGTTCTTCGGCGCCCTCTCGGCGGCCGGCGAGGCGGCGCTCGTCATATCGCTCCTCGGCGCACCGCATGTAGCTTCGAGGACGGGGGCGAGGGGGTCCATCGCCGCGGGCACCGCGCTCACGGCTGCATCGGTCGCCGCGCTGGCGCTCTCCTCGGCGCCCTCGATGCTGATGGCGTCGTTCATCGGGGCCGGGACGGGGCAGGCGCTAGTATCCCCGAACCTCTCATCGCTCGTCTCGACCTCGGAGCCGGGGGAGCGGAGGACGGCCGCGTTCGTGGCGAGCGGGTTCCTCGGCCAGGTCGGCGCCTTCCTGGGCACGGCGCTCTCCGGCACGATGGCGGACGCCCTCCAGCCGGAGGTCGGCAGGGTCGATGCCTACCGCTGGGTGATCGCCGCGGCCTCGCTCGCCATGGCCTCCGCGGTCGCGGCGAGCGCCGGGGTGAAGTTGGACCTTAGGCCCGGTCAGAATCCGTGGAGAATTAGGAGGGAGGACCTCGGGACCATGTGGCGGCTGGTGGCGGCCGCCACGATGATAGGGGCGGGCGCCGGCTTCCTGATACCGTTCTTCCCGCTGCAGTTCAAGTACAGGTTCGGATCGAGCGCGTCCTACATATCGCTGCTGTTCTCGACGACAAACGCGGCCATGGCTGCGCTCATGCTCTACATGCCGGAGCTGGAGCGCAGGCTGGGATCGCTGAACGCCATAGTGGGATCCTGGGCCCTGGCCACGGCGCTCATGGTGATTATGCCGGCCTCATCCAGGACCCCGTTCGGGGAGGCGATATTCTCCGCGCTCTACCTGGGGAGGACGACCGTGATGAACGCTATAGGGCCTGTTCAGTCGTCCTTCGAGCTCTCAATGCTGGCTCCCGATGAGAGGCCGGCGTTCTCCAGCCTGGAGACCATATCCTGGAACGCAGCCAACGCGGCCACGGTCGCGCTCGGGGGGCTCATCATGCAACAATCGCTCGATGCGCCATTCTACGTTTGCGGGGCTTTCTACTCGGCCGCCGCCGCGTTCTATTACGCATCATTCAGGGGGAGCGCCGGAGGGCGGCCCCCGTGACCCCCCGGCGCAGCTCGCCGGGGCCCGGACGCGCGAGGGCCGGCCATCCATGCGCGGAGCTCGGGCGATAGGCCCCTTGGGGCCTCCGGGAGCGATCGTTGCACAACGTTTAAAGGAACCCCGTCCAGGCGATTCGAGGACCCACTTTGGTATATTATGAGGTGAGGCTGCACGGCAGGGGCGGGCAGGGCGCGGTCCTGGCCGGCCGCCTCCTGGGCGAGGCCCTGATGGGGGCCGGGTACTACGCCCAGTCCTTCCCCGAGTTCGGGGCGGAGAGGTCGGGGGCCCCCGTCACGGCGTTCCTGAGGGCCTCCGACTCCCCCATAGAGGTCCGCAGCCCGGTGGAGAGGCCGCACTACGTCGTGGTCATAGACCCCTACTTATCATTCGATCCACGCGTCGCCGAGGGGCTGCGCGAGGGCGGCTTCGTGGTCGCGAACTCCGCGGCGGAGCCGGGGAAGCTCAGGGAGCGCCTGAGGCTGGGGGTCGGCTACAGGGTGGCGACCGTGAACGCGACCAAGATAGCCCTCGATGTCCTGGGCAGGAATAACCCCAATACCGCGGTCCTGGGGGCGCTGGCGGCCGCCACCGGCATAGTGGGAGTGGAGCAGCTGGCGGACGCCGCCAGGAGGGCCTTCCCCGGCAGGGTGGGGGAGCTCAACGCCGAGGCCATCAGGAGGGGGGCCGCCGAGGTGATGATAGCGTGAGCGACGGCGCGGGCGTCGGCAGGAGACCCACCCTCGCGTTCCCGATAAACCCGGGCGGATGGTACGAGGGAGGATCCAGCGTAGAGTATCACACGAACGACTGGCGCCTGGAGAGGCCCGTCGTGAACCTGGACAAGTGCGTGGGCTGCCTCTACTGCTGGATATACTGCCCCGAGCCTGCCATAGTCCCCCTGGACAGGGAGGGCAGGGGGCCGAGCAAGGTCAAGGTCGACTACGACCACTGCAAGGGGTGCGGAATATGCGCGCAGGTCTGCCCAACCAAGGCGATAGACATGGTCCCCGAGGAGGTGGGCGCGCGATGGGGGTCCAGCAGAGGGTCGACTCCGGCCTCAGCAGGGCATTCCTCACGGGGGACGACGCCGTGGCTCACGCTGTGAGGCAGTCCAACGTGGACCTGGTGGCGGCCTACCCGATCACGCCCCAGACGGTCATAGTGGAGAGGATAGCGGAGTTCGCTGCCAACGGGGAGTTCAAGGGCGAGTTCGTTCCGGTGGAATCCGAGCACAGCGCGATGAGCGCCTGCATAGGCGGCGCCCTGACCGGGGCCAGGGTCTTCACCGCCACGGCTAGCCAGGGCCTGGCCCTCATGCACGAGATGCTCTACGCCGCCAGCGGGCTCAGGCTGCCGATAGTCATGGCGGTCGCCAACAGGGCCCTGAACTCGCCGCTGAACATCCACGGCGATCACAGCGACATCATGGGCTCCAGGGACAGCGGGTGGATACTGCTGTTCGCCGAGAACGTCGAGGAGGCTTACGACCGCGTCATACAGGCGTTCCGCATAGCCGAGGCGGTGAACCTGCCCGTCGCCGTCAACCTGGACGGGTTCACGCTGACGCACTCGGCGGAGGTCGTGCGCATGCTGCCCGACGACGCCGTGGAATCGTTCGTGGGCAGGCCGCCCCGCAGGCCCACGCTGCTGGACGATCCGCCGAAGAGCTTCGGCCTCATGTCGCTGCCGGACACCTATCAGTTCTTCAAGGAGGACCAGCAGCGCGCCATGGAGGGGGCGCCGCCCGCCATCAGGGCGGTGGAGGAGGCGTACCGGAAGATATCCGGCAGGGAGTACGGGCCCGTTAAGCGGTTCCTATCCGATGACGCGGACATAGTCATGGTCATGCTCGGGAGCTACGCGGGCACCGCGAGGGTCGCGGCGGCGCAGCTCAGGTCGGAGGGGATCAGGGCGGGCGTCGTCAGCCTCGGGTGGTACAGGCCATTCCCGGCGGACGAGCTGCTCAGGGCCGTGGAGGGGGCGGGCTCCATAGTGGTCATGGACAGATCCGTCAGCTACGGCGCCTCGGCCCACCCGCTGGCCTCGGACGTGATGACCGCGCTCTACAAGGCGGGCCTCAGGAAGAGGGTCCTGAGCGTCGTGTACGGGCTCGGCGGGAGGTGGTTCGCGGAGGAGGACGCGAAGCGCCTGTTCAGGCACGCCGCCGAGCCGGGGCCCGACTTCGAGTCGTTCTTCTACTACGGGGGAGATCGATCGTGAGCGCGGGATCCGCCGAGCCCAAGGGCGGGGAGAGGGCCCAGGTGCGCAGCCTCCTCGAGATAGACCGCAGGGAGAGGCTGGCGCCCGGCCACAGGGCGTGCGCGGGGTGCGGCCCCATGATAGCGGTGCGCCAGATACTTCAGGCGTACCCCGAGGACCCCATAGTGGTGAACGCCACTGGTTGCGTCGAGGTCGTGACGAGCGTCTACCCGGAGACCTCGTGGCTGGTCCCCTGGGTCCACGTCGCCTTCGAGAACTCGGCCGCGGTGGCCTCCGGCGTGGAGGCGGCCATGAGGGCCCTGAGGAGGCGGGGCGAGATCGAGAGGGAGAGGCCGGTCGTGGTCTTCGCGGGCGACGGCGGCACGTTCGACATAGGGATCCAGGCGCTCTCCGGCGCCCTGGAGAGGGGCCACCGCATGCTGTACGTCTGCTACGACAACGAGGCCTACATGAACACCGGCATCCAGAGGAGCAGCGCCACGCCATACGGCGCATGGACCACGACCAGCCCATACGGGAGCGTTTGGCCCGGGAAGAGGGAGGCCAAGAAGGACATCGTGGCCATAGTGGCGGCGCACGGCGTGCCCTACGCGGCCACGGCGTCCATCTCGCACTGGAAGGACCTGATGACCAAGGTCAGGAAGGCGCTGAGCTACGACGGCCCCACGTTCCTCCACGTGTACGCGCCGTGCAACAGGGGATGGAGGTTCGATCCGTCGCTCACGGTCGAGGTGGCCAAGAGGGCCGTGGAGACCCGGTTCTTCCCGCTCTACGAGGTGGAGAACGGGCGCTACCGGATAACCCTCCCTGTGACGAAGCCGAGGCCGCTGGAGGACTTCCTGTCCATCCAGGGCAGGTTCAGGCACCTGCTGCTCCCGCAGTACCGGGAGGCGCTGGAGGAGCTCAAGAGGATGGTGGACGAGCGGTGGGAGAGGCTGACCAGGCTGGCGTCGGCGCGACGGGCCGAGTGAGGTTCAACGCCGCGAAAGCCAGGAGGGCACAGGCCCTCCTGGCCCGGCGCGTCTCCCTCAGGTCCGATCCCTCCCTGGGGAGGATCAGGCTGGTGGCGGGGCTGGACGTGGCCTACGCGGGCGGCCGCGCGTTCGGCGCGGCGGCGCTGGTGGACCTGGACGAGATGAGGACCCTGGAGCGCGCCGTGTCGTCGCTCGAGGAGAGGGTACCGTACATCCCGGGCTTCCTCGCGTTCAGGGAGGCCGGCCCGATGATATCGGCGCTCAGGAGGCTCCGGGCGCGCCCCGACGCCATAATGGTCAACGGGCACGGGGTGGCGCACCCCCGGAGGTTCGGCATAGCCTCGCACCTGGGAGTGGTCCTCAACGTGCGCAGCATAGGGGTGGCCAGGAGCAGGCTGGTGGGCAGCGAGGCTGGCCGCTCGGTGATACTGGACGGCGAGGAGGTTGCCAGGATACTGATCAACGGCAGGATGAGGATCTACGTGAGCGTGGGCCACGGGATCTCGCTCGACGAGGCCGTGGGGATAGTCGAGGCCGCCCTGACGCGGAGGGACAGCCTGCCCCTGCCCCTGCAGGAGGCGCACGAATCCGCGACGGCCGCCGCCAGGTCCCTCGCGCGGGGCGTATGACGAGCCTGGTGCCCTCGGCGACTTTGTGCAGGGACGCGAAGCTGCCCTCCCTGACCGCCAGCTCCAGGTGGCCCTCGGAGTTCACCAGGACCGCTATGTCCCCCCTGGGCACGTCGGAGTAGGTCGCCACGTACCTGCCGCGCAGCACCTCGCCCGACTCGAGCTCCATCTCCAGCTGCGAGCCGCGGGGCCAGGGCGGCTCGCCCCGGAAGTCCGTGAAGGCGTTGCCGAACCCGTCGACGTAGACGATCCTGCACCTGATCGACCCCCCCTTGACCTCGGCCCCGCTTACGGCGAGCGAGACTGAGATCTCCGCCGGGGGGCCCAGGCTCCCGGGGTCCACGCCCCTGGCGACCATGGCGGCGGCGAGGGCGAATACGTCCCTGCCGTGGAAGGTGCTCGAGGCGCCGGGCGAGAGCGCGCCCAGGTCGATGACGCGCTCCACTCCGTCCTCGGACGCGGCCAGGCTGAGCAGCCCGTTGTCCGGCCCCACGAAGTAGTAGTTGCGCCCGACTATCAGCAGCCCCTTCCTCCGGGAGCCGACCCCCGGGTCCACGACCCCCACGAAAACGGTGCCCGGGGGGAACCACTTGTAGGCCTTCCAGAGCACGAAAGCCCCGCGCAGGACGTTGAAGGGCGGCACCTGGTGCGTGATGTCGATTATCCTCGCCTCAGGCATCGCGCGGAGGATCACGCCCTTCATGCTGGCGACGAAGTAGTCCGCGGTTCCGAAGTCCGTGAGGAGGGCTATTATCCCGGAGGGCATCATGGAGCCGCCCCCACTGGCCCCGATCCCGCAGTTATCCTTTTCTCGCTCCGAGGCCCCGGTCGGCGCGTGATCGGGATCAGGGAGGGGCTGGAGCGCGTGTCCAGCTGCCTGCGCCCCGTGCAGGGCGACGAGGAGCTCAGCGTGTGGGAGGCGAGGGGCCGCGTGCTGGCCGGCGAGGTGAGGTCCCCGGGGGACTATCCGCCGCTGCCCAAGGCCGAGTACGACGGGTACGCGCTCAGGTCGCGGGAGTCGCCGGGGGAGTTCCGCGTGGTGGGCAGCGCCCTCCCGGGCTCGAGGGCCCCGGAGCTGGGCCCCGGGGAGGCCATCTACGTGACCACCGGCGCCTACCTCCCGGGGGACCTGGACGCGGTGATACCGCAGGAGGACGCGGAGGTCGTGGAGAGGGGCGGCGCGAGGTACCTGACGGTGGCACGGCGGATCGAGCCCTGGAGCTACGTGGACCCGCCGGGCTACCACGCCAGGAGGGGGGAACTCCTGCTGCCGGGCGGGAGGGTGCTGACGCGCCTGGACCTCGTGGCGCTCGCCAGCGTGGGCGTGGACCTCGTCAGGGTGAGGCGGCGCGTGAGGGTGACGGCCCTGAGCGTGGGCTCCGAGCTCTCGGGCGACAGGACGAGGGCCCCCTCGGCCATAATCAGCGAGGGCGGGACCCCCGAGTCCAACTCCGTGCTCCTTTCATGGTACCTCGAGGCCAGGGCGCCATTCGCGGAGCTCGTGGCCTCCAGGGTGGTGCCCGACGACCCGGCGGAGATCGCCCGCGAGGCCGAGGAGGCGCTCTCCAGCTCGGACGTGCTGGTGACGTTCGGCGGCAGCGGCCCCGGCTCCATAGACTTCACGAGGAGGCTCGTCGAGGGCTCCGACTGCAGCGTCGGGGACCTCAGGATGAAGCCGGGGAAGCCAGCGAAGCTTGCGGTCAGCGGGGGCAGGCTCCTGGCGGTCCTGCCCGGCCATCCGCTGGCGGCGCTGCACGCGCTCACGAGGCTCCTGGATCCGCTCATCCACATGGTCGCCGGGGCCGAGTGGCGCCCCTGGCCCAGCGTGACCGCCGTCCTGGCGGAGGATCCGCCGGAGAGGAGGATCGGGTTCTCCCAGCAGTACCTGGTGAGGCTCTCGAGCGAGGGCGGGGAGCGCGTCGCCAGGATCATCTACAAGCACGGGACCGGCGTGACATCGAAGCTCGCCGGGGCCGACGCGCTGCTGAACCTGGATGAGGAGGAGGCGCCGCGGCGCGGCGACCGCGTCGAGGTGGCGCTCATAACCTAGCGCCTGCTCCCGGCGCCCGGGAGCTTGCTCAGGAAGCTGGCCATTATGCCCCCGTCGCCGAGGGACGCTAGCTCCTCCCTGCTCCACCTCCCGCCGGTGCATATGCGCGGCAGCAGGACGTCCAGCACGTTCTCCTCGGAGAAATATATTATGCCGGACGAGACCCCTATTATGGGCTTCCCGTCCAGATAGGCCAGCATGCTCATTGTCGTGGGCTTCACCGGGAAGCCGTAGAGGACGAGCCTGGCGCCGGTGGCCAGTATCGCCCTGGGGGTCACGTCCGTGGGGTCCACGCTCATCCCGCCCGTGACCACCACGAGGTCATTTCCGGAGGCGGCGCCCGCGATCGCCGAGGATATCGCGCGCTCGTCGTCCGGCACCACGGTCTTGCCCGCCAGGGAGCACCCGTAGCGCTCCAGCTTTGACCTGAGGGGGCGCTCCGCCAGGTCCTCTACGCGCCCCTCGTAGACCTCGGTCCCGGTCACGACGAGCCAGGCCCTGAGCCCCAGCGAGGGCCTGACGGACACCGAGGCGCGGACCATACCCCTCGCGCGCTCCATGTCCGCGCGCGACACGTAGAGCGGGACGAGCTCGACTATCGCCACGAGGTCGCCGGCCCCGACCCAGGAGCCGCCGCGCCTCGACATGACGCGGAAGTCCGTGCCTGCGTTGATGGCCGCCAGGAGCCCGCCGTCGACGGAGAGGTAGCCCGCCCTGGACGCGTGTATGAAGGCCTTGCCCTCCCCGGCGTAGCGGGCCTCCACCCCTTCCCCGGAGATCGCGCGCGCGATCTCCATCACGGCCTCATCCTCCCAGACCACGTCGGCGCCCGCCCCGCCCGGCTCGAGGACCGCGATATGGTCGTGGCCCGCCCTCCTGAGCGCCTCAACGTGCGACTCCGTTATCACGTCGCCGCGCCTCAGCACCGGGCCCTTGGAGGAGGCCGTCACCGCCGTCACGTCGTGGGCCGCGCGCATGCCCACCGCGCCCTCGACCCTGACTATCCTCCAGCCCTCGGCCACGCACGGACTGAGGGCGTCCCCCATATAAGCCTAACGAAATCGGTTGGTGTTATTCATATTTCATCCAATTACGTTTAGCCGCCCAGGGTGTACATGGGCCTGATGACCGCGGGGAGGTTCCCCGACCTGATCATGTACTTGACGCCGCCGTCCTTGGCGGCCACAGCCTCGCGTATCAGGCGCTCTATCTCCTCGTCGGGCGCGCCCCCCCTGAGCGCCGACCTCAGGTCGAACTCCTTGGGGCTGAACATGCACGGCACTATCCTGCCGTCGGCGGTCAGCCTTATCCTCTCGCAGTCCTCGCAGAAGGGGGAGGTTATGGAGGCTATGAAGCCCACGCCGCCCGCGGATCCCCTGAACGCATAGTTCATGGAGGTGCTCCCCCTCTCGCGGGGCAGCGGCACCAGGTCGAATTTGCCCCTCAGCGACTCGTAGATCTCGCGCCAGGACACGACCCTGTCCATCCTCCACGAGCCCTTCCCATCGAACGGCATGAATTCTATGAACCTCACGAAGATGCCCTTCTCCCTGGCGAACTCGGCGAGGCGAGGCGCCTCGTCCTCGTTGAGCCCCCTCACGATCGTCGAGTTCACCTTGACGGGGGAGAGCCCGGCCGAGATCGCGGCGTCAATGCCGCGCAGGACCCTGTCGAGCGCGTCGACGCCGGTTATGGCCCTGAACCTGGCGGCGTCCAGGCTGGGCAGGCTGACGGTGACCGCCTGGAGGCCGGCCCCCCTGAGGGCGCGGGCCTTCTCCTCGAGGAAGAAGCCGTTGGTCGTCATGCTGATGGTATCCACGCCCGGGATGCCGGCCATCATCGAGATCAGCCTCTCCACGTCCCTCCTCATCAGTGGCTCCCCGCCGGTCAGCTTGACCTTGCTCACGCCCATCGAGGCGAGTATGCGCACGACGCGCGCTATCTCCTCGTACCTGAGGACGCGCTCCCTCTCGAACCACTCGGGGGCCACCGGCATGCAGTAGACGCACCGGAAGTTGCAGCGCTCCGTCACCGAGATCCTGACCTTCCTTATGATCCTGCCGAACGAGTCGACGAGCGGGCGGGCGCCCCGCGATCCCTGCTCGGAGGGGGACGACACGGGCGGAGGGGGATGCACCCCTAATTAACCCTACCAGAGGATCCGCCGCGGCGTCGGTCCCCGCCGCCAGGCGCCCTCTTCACCTTCCTGAGCACGCGGACATCGGATATGCGCGTCCAGGGGTAGTTGCCATCCTCGTCCTTCTCGAGGTACTTCACCATGTCCCAGACGTTCAGGAGCGCCGCCGTGACCCCGTTGAGCGCCTCCATCTCCACGCCGGTCCTGGCGATCGCCCTGACCGTGACCGTGACCCTGACCCCGTCGTCCTCCAGGGCCACGTCCGCGTCGACGCCCGTGAGGGGCACGCTGTGGCAGAACGGCAGGTCCTGCGGGGTCCTCTTCGCGGCCTCTATCGCGACCACCTTGGACACGATTATCGGATCGCCCTTCTTCACCTCGCCGCGCCTGATAGCCTCCAGCGTGCGGTCCCTGAGCAGTATCTTCCCGGTGGCTGTCGCCTCGCGGTAGACCTCGTCCTTGCGCGTGACATCGACCATCATCGATCGGCACGGGCCGCCGCGGGACATAAAAGCGTGTCGTGGGCCCCGGGATTCAGGTTAAATCGATGGCCGCGATGGGCGGCGGCGTGGGACATCCGACTCCCAGCGTCGAACCGGTATTCGCAGTCCTGGTGACCAGCGACAGCAGGTTCGAGTCCGCGCTCGCGGGCTCGCCCTACGAGGACGAGAGCGGATCCCTCGCCGCTGACCTCCTGCGGAGGGAGGGCTTCAGGGTGTTGGGCCCGATCCTGCTCCCGAACGACGAGCTGGTGATAGCTGGGATGGCATCCCACATAGTCGACAGGGGCCTGGCGAACGCGGTGCTCATCGTGGGCGGCACCGGCGCGTCGCCCAGGGACGTCAGCTCGGACGCCGTGGAGGAGATGTGCGATCGCCTGCTCCCGGGCTTCGGGGAGGCCTTCAGGGCCATGACGATGGACGAGGACGTGTCGAAGTCCATACTGACGAGGGCCGTGGCGGGCCTGTGCGACGGCGCCGTGGCCTTCGCGGTGCCGGGCAGCCCGGCCGCGGTGGAGCTGGCTGTGAAGCGCCTGATAGCGCCGACAATCAGGCACCTGCTGGGCGAGCTCATGAGGTAGGGGGAGCTGCGATGCGGGCGAATCCGCCGGGCCCCGTCGACCGCCCCGCCCCGCGGGTGGGGACTCTCGAGGGGCGCGGGCACTCGCCCCCCGAGGCCGGGGGAGGTTCCCGGCGGGTGGCGCGCCCCTCCCTGGAGGGTCGCGCGGGGGAGAGGCCGCGGCGATGCTGGAGGGGGAAACGGGACGGGGGACGCCGGGCGGGTGAGGGCGGGGCCCTTCGAGGTCTCCGTGCTGGCGGCGGACAGCATGGGGGTCCGCAGCCTGGCCACGCTCGTGGACGCGTGCGGGACCCTCATCGGGCTGGACCTGGGCGCGTCAATAGCGCCCCGGCGCTACGGGCTCCCTCCCCACAGGAGGGAGCTGGAGGCCCTCTCGAGGGCCAGGTCGGCTGTGGCGGAGGCCGCCCGGAAGGCCGAGGTGATCGTGGTGACGCACTATCACTACGACCACTACATGAGGGACGATCCGGAGGTCTACCGCGGTAAGAGGCTCTTCCTGAAGAATCCGTCCAGCGATGTGAACAGGAGCCAGAGGTGGAGGGCCAGGGTGTTCCTGGAGGGCATGAGGGTCATGAGGATCGCGGAGGTGCACTACGCCGACGGCGGATCGTTCGACTTGGGGGGGCCCAGGATAGAGTTCTCGAGGGCCGTCTGGCACGGCGAGCCGGGGACCCCGGTGGGCAGGGTGGTGATGGCGAGGATAAGCTGCGGCGGGGAGTCGCTGATCTTCGCCAGCGACGTCCAGGGGCCGGCGGATCCAGGCGCGCTGGGAGAGCTGGAGTCCTGGAGGGGGGCCAGGCTGCTGGAGCTCAGCGGGCCCCCCACATATTTCGCAGGGCTCAAGATCCCTGAGAGCGCCGTCGACGCGGGCCTCGCGGGACTCATGCACCTGATAAAGTCGGAGGTGGCCGAAACGATAATCGTCGACCATCACCTGCTGAGGGACCTTAACTACAGGGGCTACATCTCGGGGCACGAGGAGGAGGCGGCGAGGAGGGGCCTGAGGCTGGTGACGGCCGCCGAGTTCATGGGGCGCGGGGTGGAGCAGCTGGAGGCGCTGAGGCGGAGGCTGTGGTCGGAGCCCGAGTCGGGATCCGTCGGATCCGAGGCGGATGAGGAGGAGCGACCGGCTCCGACTTCGCGCGGCCAGGCAACGCTGCTCGACGGATCTCCTGAGCACAGGCTCCGACATCGCGCCTATCAGCCTGTCCACCTCCCTGCCGTCCTCGAAGAATATCAGAGTGGGTATGCCCATGATCTCGTACCTGTAGGCTATGTCGGGGTTTTCGTCGACGTTCACGCGCGCGAAGATCACCCTGCCCGCGAACCTCTTGGCCAACCTGATCACTATTGGCTCTATCAGCTTGCAGGGATAGCACCACTCGGCCCAGAAGTCCACTATCACGCAGTGGTGGCTGGAGATGAAGTTGTCGAAGTTGTCCACGCCCAGCTCCACCGGCTCGTCGTAGACCTCCTCCTGCGCCGGCGCCTGGGGCGCTGAACTCGCCAGCCTCCTCAATATCCTCTCCTTTATCTGCTCCTCGAGATCGTCCGAGCCCATGGCGGGGCGCGCCGGCGGCGGGCGTTAAACGCCTTTCGGACGATCCCGCTGGGCCGGGGCGAGCAGGCCCGAGGCCAGCACGTAGAGCGAGCCTGCCGACATCGCTGCCGCGGTGGCCGGCGGCAGCAGGGGAGAGGCGAGCGCGAGCGCGGAGATCGCCGCGAGGCCGATGGTGTACATGGTGCGATCGGTGCGGAAGGGGCACGTCGATAGGCCGCGGCCGAGGTACGCCGCGGCGGCGGCCGAGGCGGCCAGGGAGAGCAGCGCCGACGTCATCGGGTATCCGAGGAAGCCGGCCAGGGACGCCGCCAGATAGCCCGACGGCAGCAGCAGCTCGTGCGCCCTGCGCGCCCTCCAGCTGGCCACGATGGAGGCCGCGGCGGCGACTATGGGGAGCGCCGGCTGATTGGTCGAGAAAGCCACGACGGAGGCCAGCGCGATCGCGCCGCCCCGCGTGCGCGCGGCGAGCGCCAGGGCCGCGGCTATCGCTACCTGCAGCAGGAAGGACGAGGGGGGAAGGGCGGCCGCCGCGGCCGCGAGCGCGATCGTGAGCGCCAGCAGGACGGCTCCGAGGCGGCCGCCGGGGGCGTAGGCAGCAGCCGCGTACGCGATCAGGGTGCCCGCGGCGGACGCCAGCAGCGCTGGGCTCGGGGAGGGGTAGAACGCGAGGGTGGCCAGGGCCACCGACAGCAGCACCGAGGCCACAGCCAGGAGCTCCCCGCGGGCGGGCCCGCTCATCGGCCGCTCCCCCATCAGGGGATGCCGAGGGCGCCCTCGAGCGCCTCGAGCAGGAAGATAACCGCCAGGAGGGGGCTCGCCATCTTGAATATGGCCCTGGCCGCGTCCCTGCTCGGGGACCTCCTGAATCCCTCGACGCTCCTGATGGCCAGCGCGGATAGCGCGCTCGCGGCCGCGGCCGCGAGCAGCCCCCTGCGCGTGAGCGCGAAGTACGCCCACGAGAGCGCGGGCATCGCCGCGATCGCGCCCTCCGCGTACGCGGCCGCCTCGGATTGCCCCCTGATGACCGGCATCATCGGTATGCCCGCCAGCCTGTAGTCCTCCAGGTAGTAGGTGGCTATGAACCAGATGTGCATCGGTATCCAGGCGAGCACCACCGCCGAGAGCACGAGCCCCGCGGCGGTGAAACCGCGGGCCAGGGCCCATCCGCCGAGGGCGGGCATCGCGCCCGCGATCCCACCGAGCGCCACGCTGTAGGGCGTGGCGCGCTTCGCGATGTTCGTGTACACCAGGATGTCCGAGAGGAAGCCCACCAATATCGTGAGCGCCAGGGGGCGCGACCAGGCCGAGGATATGGCGAGCGCCGCCAAGAACGCTGAGGCGGCGAGCGCGGCCGCCGCGCCCGGGGGCACCGCGCCCGACGGTATGGGCCTCCTGGAAGTCCTCGGCATGACCGAGTCTATGTCGCGCTCCAGGTACATGTTGGCGGCGGTGGTCCCGGATATCGCGAGGCCCTCCGCGGCTGTGAGCACCGCCAAGTCCGGGAGCGACCTGCCGCCGGCCGCCAAGTAGGCGCAGTAGGCAGTGAACATGAGCAGCAGCGTCTGGGGAGGCTTCACGAGCCCCCCCAGATCGGCGAGCCTCACGCGGCCCGGAGGCGCCCGGAGTTATAATAAGCTTGATCGAGCTCCTGGGCTAACGCTTATTAGGAAGGAGCCCCGGGAGCATCGCGGTGGTCATGGCAAGCCAATCCGCAAGCTCGTGATGTTTGACCTGGAGGGCGTCCTGACGCCCCACGAGTTCCTCCTCGAGCTCGCGGAGCGCGCTGGAAAGTATGAGGAGGTCCTGAGGGAGTTCCGCGATGGGATAAATGGGCACCGCTCCTGGCTCGAGAGCCTGAGGAGGAGGATAGAGATACTGCGCGGGACCCCGCGGGAGCTCGCGGAGGAGGTGGCCTCGCGCGTCGACTTCGAGCCCGGGGCCGCCGAGCTGACCCGCGAGCTCAAGGGGGCTGGGTGGCTCATCGCGATAATCTCCGGGGGGTTCGACCTGCTGAAGCCGGCGCTGGACCGCGGGGGACTGAGCTATGATAGGTTCCTGTCCCACAGGCTCCTGTTCGAGGACGGACGCCTGAAGGACGTGGAGCTGAGGTTCCCGGACAAGGGCGCCGCGGCTAGGTCGCTGAAGGACGAGCTGCGCCCCGGCTTCGTGGTGGCTGTCGGCGACGGATGGAACGACGTCCCGATGCTGGCGGAGGCGGACCTGGCGATAGGATTCCGCCCGAAGCCGGTGCTCGAGGGGTACGTGCACATGAGCGCTTCGAGCATCGAGGAGCTCTCCAGGGTGCTGCTCAGCGGGCGCCTGGAGGCGGCGGCGGAGCGCGGGGAGGAGGGGCAGCGGGGGCGACGCGCGTCGCTCCTGGAAGACGCCCCAGCTGGAGAGGGCGCGCATGTGGGACGGCAGCTGGGACACGACGCCGAGCCCGGGCGAGTACAGGCCGCAGCCCAGCACCTCCCCACCGCGCCTCACGATGACGTATCCCGGTTCGACGGGGAACTCGCCCCTGACTATGCCCCCGCTCATGAACGCTATCACCTGCGCGTCGTCCCCCAGCTCCACGACGTTCCTGGTGGCCAGGTGCCCCACGAGCCTCAGGAAGGCGCTGGTGGGCTTCGGCCCCCGACCCCTGCCCCTGAGGCCCCTGATCGCGCGGATCCCGGCCGACTCCGTGCACCGGACGGATCCGGGCACGGCGGGGTCGCCGCTGAACACCCAGTAGCTGTCGCCCCCC
The DNA here is from genome assembly GCA_009903775.1 of Nitrososphaerota archaeon. Lineage (GTDB taxonomy): Archaea > Thermoproteota > Nitrososphaeria > Conexivisphaerales > Conexivisphaeraceae > Conexivisphaera. Next base: position 20,361 of record WYEM01000060.1, read on the forward strand.
ACGAAGACCGAGTATCCCCTGAGCGCCTCCCTGGGTATCCCGAACCTGCCCTCCAGGAGGGCCAGGAACTCCTCCAGCTCGTGGGGCTCGGCGGGCCGCGGGCTTCCTGAGCAGCGCAATGAACATTCCTCCCGTGTCGTTCAGGTGGGGGTACACCCTAGCGGCGCGCTCGACCTGCGGCGAGAACCTGTAGGTCCTGCCCCTCTCGTCGGTCCACGAGGTGATGCCCGGCTCGAACCTCACGGGGAGCCTGAGGTCCTCGACCTCCGCGCCCAGCGAAACGGCGTGATCCACGACCAGCTCGGCCTCCTCGGGCGCGAACGTGCAGACCGAGTACGCCAGGAGGCCGCCGGGGGCCAAGAGCTCGAAAGCCCTGCGGATCAGCGCCCTCTGGAGCCTGGAGAGCTGCCTTATCTGGTTCAGGGTCAGCCTGGCGACGCTCTCGGGCGATCTCCTGGCTATCCCCTCGGAGCTGCAGGGCGCGTCCAGCAGCGCCTTGGGGAACTGGATGGAGGAGGCGAGGCGCCTGCCGTCCTCCCTGACCACCACCACGTTGGTTATCCTGAGCCTGTCGACGTTGGACCTCAGGGCTCCTATCCTCTCGTAGTCCACGTCGTTCGCCACTATAGTGCCAGTGTTGAGCATCATCTGGGCCATCTGGGTCGTCTTGCTGCCGGGCGCCGCAGCGACGTCCAGCACGAGATCGCCTGGCCCCGGCGAGAGGGCCAGCGGGGGGAGCGCGGATGATAGCTCCTGCACGTAGTAGTAGCCGAGCAGGTGCTCGAGGGTCCTCCCCGGGTTCCCGACGGGCCCGGGGTCCTCTATGCGCAGGAACCAGGGGTGCCAGGGCACCCGGCTGAGCCTCATGCCGAGCGCTGAGAGGCGCGATGACAGGGTCTCGGGGTCGATCAGGAGGGTGTTCGCCCTGATCGTGGGCTTCAGCGGGGTCAGCTGGCTCGCGATGAACGCGTCGAAGTCCGGCACTATCCCCCTGTAGCGCGATAGGTGGGCGATGAGGCGATCGCGGACGCCGGGGACGGGGCTCAAGCCGCTCACCTGCAGGGGCGCAGGACGAGCTCCTCCGCGAGGCCGCGGGCCAGCGGCCCCAGGACAGGCCCCAGCGACCTGGAGATGGCGGCGCGGGCCTCCTCCGGGGGCAGGTCCCGCGGGGCCCGGCCCACGATCCATATCAGGCTGTCGAGGTGGAGCGGGGGGATCCCGCTCCCGCGCGAGACCTCGAACCAGGCGCGCCTGGCGACCTCCGGGCGCGACATGATGGCCCTCACGGGGTCGACGGCCGGGGCGACCTCCAGCAGGCCCGAGGAGTGGGAGACGCAGGAGACCCGCACGTCGACGGGGATCCCCACGTGGAAGGGGAGGACCGCGCCGGGGCATTCGGCGCCCCTGCAGGCGTAGTACGCCATCTTGAGCGAGAAGACTATCGTCTTGTCCTGCGGATCCTGGCCGAGAGCCGCGGCCAGCGCTGAGAGGAGAGCGCGGGGATCCCCCAGGATCGCCTCCGAGGGGGATTCGACCAGGCGGCGGAGCGCGGGGGCGGCCGCCAGCGCCCTCTCCAGCCTGCGCGCCTTGGCCTCCCTCGCGATGACCCCTCCCCTGCACGAGCGGAGGAACTCCCCGACGGCGGCGACGGCGGCAGCGGGGTCCCCCGGGCACTCCTTCCGCCCGAAGAAGTCGCGATAGCACGCCCACCACTCCTCGCCCCTCATCGCCAGCCTGTAGCTGATCAGGGCGGTCAGGAGGGAGCAGAGCGACCCGGGGCCGGCGCCCCAGCGGCGGGCCACCTCAGACGCGGACCTGAGCTGCGGGTCCAGGGACTCCTCGACCTCCATGACCCTCTCGAGGCCCACCGACCCGAAGGCCGCCGAGAGGGCCCGCGCCCTCCCCTCCGAGAGTTCGACGCGAACGCCCATGCCTAGCACTGCCCTCGGGCGCTGCGGGGCCGGATCACCGCGATACCCTGACGACGGCCGTCAGCCCCTGGAGCTCGCCCCTCCGGCTCCTCACGGCCGCCTCCTGGAGCTCTTCGAACGCGAAGACGTCCTTCGGTATGCTCATGTCGATCCTCTTCGCGACCTCTATCATCCTGTATATGGAGCTCCTCCTGACGTTCTGCACGGTGCGTATGGTCCTCCCCCAGAGGTTCCCATTGTAGTCCGATATCGTTATCGGCGTCGAGAATATCTGCGAGAGGACGAGGACGCCGCCGGGCGCCAGGGACCTCAGCGCCTTCTCCACGGCGTCGCCGACGGCCGGGAAAGATATTATCGCGTCCAGGGGCTCGGGCGGACCCTCCTCGAGCATGTTCCCCACCCACTTGGCCCCCAGGGACTCCGCGACCTCCCTGTGGGCCCTCGACCTGGTGCTGACGTAGACGTCTATCCCCATGCCCCTGGCGACCTTCATCACGTAGTAGGCGGTGGGGCCGAACCCGAGCAGGCCCAGGCGATCCCCCGGGCCGACCTCCGCCAGCTCGAACGCCAGGTAGCCCGTCATCCCCGGGCACATCATGGGCGCCAGGTCCTCGAAGTCCAGCGGCACGCCCTCGAGGGGCACGGCGAAGCCCTCGTCCGCCACCACGTACTCAGCGTAGCCGCCGTCGACGTCCCAGCCGGTCCTGACTATGTGGGGGCAGTGGTTCTCGCGGCCGCTCACGCACATCCTGCAGTGGCCGCACGCCCCGTAGATCCACGTGAGGCCGGCCCTGTCGCCGGGCCTGAAGCGGGTGACGCCCTCGCCCACCTCGTCCACGACGCCGGCTATCTGGTGCCCCAGGATCACCGGGGACTTGTGGAGGGGCAGGTCCCCCTCCGCTATGTGCAGGTCGGTGCGGCAGATGCCGGTCACCCTTATTTTTATCCTGACCTGGCGCGGGCCGGGATGGGGAGTGGGATAGTCCTCGACGAGCTCCAGCGGCCTCTCCTCGATCCTGGCCTGCCTGCGCAGGACCCATGCCCTCATCAGCCCGCGCCATCGCGCGCCGCGACATAAGCTTTAGCAGGAGGGCGATCGCCTCGGATGACCTCCGGCATGTACCTCCTCACGACGCCCTCGTAATCGTCCCTCAGCGCCTTAGTCGCGGCGGGGAGCCACTGGAGTATGTCCTCCGCCGTTATCCCGTCCTCGCCCTTCGCGGCCGCTGCCAGGTCCCCGGAGAGGCCGTGCACGAAGACGCCGGCGCGGACGGCGTCGCCCACTTGGAGCCCCAGGCCGTACATGGCGGCTATGGTGCCGGTCAGCACGTCGCCGGAGCCCGCCGTGGCCATGCCCGAGTTCCCGCTCATGTTTATGAACGACCTGCCGTCCGGGTAGGCTATCACGCTGTGGGCGCCCTTGAGGACCACGTAGGAGTTCAGCGAGCGCGCGGCCTCCACGGCCACGTCCACCCTCCTGGACTCCACGTGCTCGACGGTCCTCCCGAGCAGGCGCGCCATCTCCCCGGGGTGGGGGGTCACGATGGTGGGCGCCTTCCTCGACGCCAGGATCCCCGGGTCCCTGGAGACCGCGGTGAGGCCATCCCCATCCACTATGAGGGGGCGATCCACCTCGGGCACCAGCTCGAGGACGAGCGACTGGGCATCCGGGTCCAGCGACATTCCCGGCCCCAGTATCACGATGTCTATCCCATACTCGTCTATGAGCTCCAGGATCCGGGACTTATTGGAGGACGCCAGCGCGCCCCCCTCGGTCTCGTCCATCGGTATGTAGACGACCTCGCTCGCCCTGGCGGCGATGAAGGGTATGACCGACCTCGGCGCGGCGAGCCTGGAGTAGCCGCCCCCCGCCTTCAGGAAGGAGAGGGAGGAGAAGTAGGGCGCGCCGTAGTAGTTCCTCGCGCCTGCCACCGCGAGCAGCTTCCCGAAGGTCCCCTTGTGGCCCCAGGGGGGCCTCCAGGGGAGCCTGGGGGGCTCGTTGAGCTCCGTGGTTATCTCGGGGGACTCGTAGAGCTCGGGCGGGAACGATATGTGCGAGACGATGAGCCTCCCGCCATAGTAGTACCCCGGGTAGAGGATGTTCCCGAGCTTCGGCAGGCCGAACGTCACGGTGTAGGTGGCGCGGACCGCGGCGCCGTGCACCATGCCGTCGTCGCCGCCCACGCCCGAGGGGATGTCGACGCTGAACACGACCTTGCCGGCGCGGTTCACCTCCTCTATGACGGACCTGTGGATCCCGGAGACGTCCCTGGAGAGGCCCGTCCCGAAGAGCCCGTCCACGACCGCGTCGCAGCGCTCCAAGGAGGACCTCAGGCCGTCGAGCGGGGACCCCTCGGACAGCACCTCCAACGGGATCCCGGCGCGCCTGACCATCTCGTAGTTCTGGAGGGCGGGGCCGCGATAGCCCGACGGGTCCCCCACGACGAACACCTGGACCGAGCCCCCGCTCGAGTGGAGCTTCCTGGCGACCACGAGCGCGTCGCCCCCGTTGTTCCCTATGCCCGCCACCACCGTGAAGCGCCTCCCCCTGACGCCGAGCTCGCGGAGTATCACGAAGTACACCGCGTGGCCCGCGTTCTCCATGAGCAGCAGGTGATCGACGCCGTACTTGGAGGCCGCGGCCGAGTCCAGGCCGCGCATCTGCTCGACGGTGCTGACCTTCATGCCCGCGCGGCGATCGGGGGACAGTATCGAATATACCCTTCCGCAGCAAGGAATATCTGGGACCTCCGCCATCATCGCCCAGTGTCTTCGGGGGAGGTCGCGGAGGGCAAGCTCGGGGGGCTGGTGGACTGCGAGGTCCAGTGCGCGGGCGCGTGCGAGAAGGTGAGGGACTTCGAGTCGTACAACGAGTGCATGAACAATTGCATCAAGGAGTGCGCGGAGGCCCTGGAGAAGCCGCTGAAGCGCTGAGCGGCGCGCAGCAGGTCAAGTGGAAGGCGGGTCAGGAACGCCCATCGCTCATCACGCGTCAGGACTTAAAGGAGTCCTCATCCCCTGGATTGAGGGGGCCGCGGGGCCTTTAAGGGTTCCGGGAGAGGCCTCCCTAGCCCAGGAAGGCGTCGTGGAAGTTCCCCGCGATCACCGACTCCAGGGACTCCCGGGACATCCCCCTGAGCTCGGCGATGGACTCCAGGAGCCCGGGTATCATGGAGGGGGAGAGCCTCATGCCCCTGTACTCGTAGGGGCCGTCGCTCTCCACCAGGAGGGAGCGCAGGGGTACGGAGGCCGCCAGCGCAGCGTGGCGGCGCTGGACCTTCGCGGCCACGTTGATCGACACGTAGAATCCGTAGCTGGATATCCTCTCGGCGAGCTCCGGCGGCCCGTTGTACCAGTGGAAGACCGCGGACCTGACGTCGTGCCTGAGGACGAGGTCCAGGCACCGATCCCAGGCGTCCAGGCAGTGCAGGTTCACGGGCTTATCGTACTCCCTGGCAAGCCTGAGCTGGCGCGTGAAGGCCTCCAGCTGAACCGGCAGGTCGCCGCGGCGGCCGTCCATCCCTATCTCGCCCAGCCCGTCCGCCTCGGGCGCCAGCGACTCCACCGCGGCGAAGTCCTCCTCGCGGGCGGAAGCCGCGCTCCAGGGGTGGATGCCGACGAAGCCGAGCGTGCCGCGCCTGGACCTGGCGAGTTCCAGCGTGCGCGCCGAGTCCTCCGCGTCCTCCGAGACGGCCGCTATCAGGAGGCCCTCGAAGCCGGCAATCTCCTCAGCCCCGAAGCCGGCCAGGTGGCAGTGGGCGTCGGTTATCACGCCGGGGAGATCGGGGGCGCGCGATATAATCGATTGCCCGCGCGGGTGTTTCGTCGATTGTCGAAGCGAGGCGCGGGCCGGCGATACATTAATAAGGGGGCCTTTCCAAAAGAGCAGACGTGAACGGGTGGCATGTTGGCGAGAAACCGAATAAGATGGCAAGTAGTGAGATATATGGCATAAAGATAAGGGTCATGACTAATGATAAGATGAAGGTGATAGCCGCGGCAGCCGCGGCCCTGGGGAGGGGGCTCCTGCGCCTCTGCGCGGCGGACGCCGGGGACGGGAAGGTGGAGATCACCGCGTACGCGGCGGCCGAGTCCGCGGAGGCCCTCAGGAGGGCCGCCTCCGGGATCCCCGGCGCCGCGGGGGCGGAGGTCTGGAGCGCGGACGGGGACCCGGTGCTGGCCTCGAGCAGGGGGTCCGCGGACCTGCTGGTGCTCCCGACCGACGTCCTGCTGTACATGTCGGAGTCCATGGGGGACATGCTGGGCCCGGCCGGGGCGGCCCTCAGCTTCCACGTGGCCTACAAGATCGGGGAGAGGCTCATGGACGTGATGAGCTCCGCCAGGGAGCCCAGGGAGCTCGGGGAGGCGGCCCTCTACGTCGAGAGGGCGCTGGACGTCTACGGGTTGGGGGACGCGGAGATAGAGGTCTCCGACGAGGTGCCGGTGCGCGTCAGGGCGGTCGTCAGGCCGAGGGAGAGGGGATTCAACGAGGCCTCGGCGGGCATGGTGAGGGGGCTCGTGGCCGGGATGCTCTCCAGGGCCCTCGGGAGGCCCCTGTCGGTCGGGTCCCAGACGGTGGAGTCGGGCGTGGCGCGCTTCGAGCTGGTGGAGGGCGGAGGGGCGCCCTGGCGAGCCGTCCCGGGACGCCGCGATTTCCTTTGGAAAATCGATGAATGATTAATTATTGTATTAAGGAAACCGAAAAACATATCAGTAAGTATTTTACTTTCCGTGAATCGGAATGGACGCGAAGGAGCTC
>WYEM01000114.1 GCA_009903775.1 Nitrososphaerota archaeon
CTACAACGTGATGGGCAGGGAGGAGGTCGAGGAGGCGGAGGAGATCTCGCTGTCGGAGGAGGACGTGAAGCTGGTCATGGAGCAGACGGGCGCCACGCGCGAGCGCGCGATACAGGCCCTGATGGAGTCCGGCGGCGACCTCGCCGCCGCCATACTCAGGATCCAGCAGTCGCCTCAGGACAGCGCGTCAGCGTAGAGGTGGGATAGGGAGGTGGAGCCGCACTTGGAGCACGATGTGGAGCCCGGCGGGTTCAGCGCGCCGCACGCCCTGCAGACCCTGAACGTGGGCAGGATCGATGCCCCGCCGGGGGGGAGGTCGCCGCGGACCTCGTGCGACTGCACGACGACGGCGTAGCCCATGGGCGGCGACTGGAGGGGCGAGCCGTCCCCCTGCACGTAGTGCCCGCTCGTGTAGCCCTCCAGCGCCCATCCGGGGGAGCGCGGCAGCTCGGTCGGCGGTATGCGGTCCGCGTCCAGGCGGCGCATCCTCTGCGCTGACCTGTGATCGTACGCTATGGCGGCGCGGGCGCCCGCGCTCTCGACCAGCCTGCTCATCCCCAGCCCCAGCCTCAGCGCGGGCGGGGACTCCGCGTACCCCACCAGGTTCACGAACCCCAGGACCTCCGCGCCCGCCAGCTGCGGATGCCCGTTTGAGATCCTGGAGAGCTGCCTCAGCCTGATCTCGAGCGCCGATGCGGCCTTCTCCGCCGCCTGCAGGAGCCTGGCGCTGAAGTAGGATTCGTCGCCCTGCGTCTCGTAGGTCAGCCTCGGCAGGTTGATGGAGGCCCCCACGACCGACACCATCGGCGACTCGGGATCCACCGGCATCCCCATGAACGACCTGAGGTCGGGGGCCGATGCCCCGCCTTCGATGGCCGAGGCCGCGAGGCCGCGGGACGCCAGCTCTAGCGCGGCTGCGCTCGAGCCCCTGAAGGCCAGGGTGAACGCCACGCGGGATCCGCCCTCGCCCCTCATCCCCTCCGCGGCGCCCAGGAGGCCCTCGTCCATCAGGACCGCGTTGAGGAGGACGGGCCACCCGTACGATCTGAGGGCGGCCTCCGCGCTCAGGAGGAGCGAGCGGAGCGCCGATGGTTCCTGCCCCCCGGGGACCACTATCGATAGCTCGACCCTCGTGGAGAGGGCCAGCGAGAGCAGGCGCTCGAGGGACCCACCGAGCGACTTCAGGGGTACCGAGACGTGGTCCGGCGCCAGCGACGTGGTGCCTACCTCCCTCAGATCGAGCTCACCATCGAGGTGGGCGTCCACGACGTCCTTGGGGTAGAGGGAGAAGAGCTCGCGCTCGCGGAGCGCGCGCTGGCCGGCCAGGCGCAGCGCGTTCTGCAGGCCGCCCCCGGCGGAGATCGCCGACTCCAAGTCCCAGGCGGAGATCCCCAGCTTGGCGAACCTGTAGCGCTCCTCCTCCCTGCCGTTCACCAGCAGCAGGTAGGACGCCATCTCCCTGACCAGGGACGTCGTTAGGTAGAGGCCCTCGTGGCTCATGACGAAGTGCTCCACCTCCGACGCCAGCTTCTGGGCGGCATCCTTCGACAGGCCGGCCTCCTTGATGAGGCTCTGCACCAGCTTGTTGGCGCTGAACGGCTCCATCGTCTCCCTCGTCGTCCTTATCATCACCTGCTCCACGTGGAGGAGCGCCCTCTCATCTATCTCCCTGGCGGCGTTGAGCACCAGGCGCCCGAGGGGGGTTATCCTGTACCGCTTGTCGGTCCTGCTGTGCTGTATGAGCCCCTGCCTGAGCAGCTTCCTCAGGTGATAGGCGAACTTGCCGGACTCCTTCTTGGCCCGGAAGCCTGTGCTGGCCTTCAGCTCGGAGTAGCTCATCGAGTCGGCCGAGTTCAGCTGCCTCAGTATCTCCAGCCTGCTCGGCGAGGAGACCACGGAGAATATGCCGATGGCGCGGCTGAACTGCTCCTGAGACAACCCGCGACGAGGAGGCCGTCCCTTCAATTAAATTTTATTGAGTATGGTTTAAATATAATTGACAAGAGGGTCCGGGGCCGGCGGCCGCGAGAGGCCGCGGCTACGATTCGCCTCCCGCGCCAGCGCTGGGCGCATCCCCCCGCCGCGACAGCCCGGCGCGGGCGATGCCACGGGGTGGCCGCTGGGGAGATCTGTGATATTAAAATGGCAACCCTCGCCCTTCAGGGCTGGGAGGGGGTCAGGCCGGGACGGAACAGCCTAAATGTGGGATCGCGGATCGCGGGGCGATGGCCAAGCAGTTGCTGATAGTGGGCGTGACCGGCATGCCCGGCGCGGGGAAGACGACCGCGGCGAGACAAGTCGCGGGCATCGACGGCGGCTACGAGGTGCTCTCCATGGGGGACGTCATCAGGGAGGAGGTCAGGCGCAGGGGCATGCCCCCGGGACTGGAGAGCCAGCTGAGGGTCATGGAGCTCGTCAGGAGGGAGCACGGCCCGGCCGCCCTGGCGGCGCTGCTGGAGCCCAGGATCAGGTCCGCGGGGGCCGGGACCCGCGCGGTGATACTCGACGGCGTGAGGTCGCCGGAGGAGGTTGAGCGCCTCCGCGGCATGGGACGCGTGAGGGTGCTGGCGATCCACGCCTCGCCCCGGAGGCGCTTCGAGTACCTGAGGAGGAGGGGGAGGCAGGACGACCCCCGCACGTGGGAGGAGTTCGTCGCGCGCGACCGCGCCGAGCTGGCGCTTGGGATAGGCAACGTCATAGCGCTCGCCGACGGAATGATAGTGAACGAGGGGATATCGGTGGAGGAGCTGGGCGGGAGGGCGGCCGGGATCGTGGGCGCCTGGGCTGAGGAGCCATGAGGAGGCCCCCGGCGGACGTCAGGGTGAGGGTGGAGGCGAGGCTGAACCCGAGCGAGGATCCGGCCAAGGTCCTCAGGGCGGCCATGAACGTCCTCGGGGGGGATAGGGCGGGGGACGTCGTGGAGAGGATGGAGGGGCGCGCGCTGGTCGTGGAGGCGTCGGGGGCGCGCGCCCTCCTGGCCGTCCGCGAGCAGGCCAGGCGCAGGAGGGTCATGGCAGCGCTCCGCAGGCTGCTGCTCGAGAACCGCAGCGGCACCACGACTTACGTGTACGTGAACCGGCAGGCCGCCTACGTCGGCCTGATATCGTTCGTCGAGGAGGAGGGGGAGTCACCGCTGGGGCCGATAATCCTGAGGATAGAGTCGAGCGACGTGGACTCGACAATTGATTGGCTGGTCCCTGAGGAGGAGGCCCTCAGGCGCCAGCGAGAAGGTCCTCCCCTCCCTTGCCAAGTAGGAGCTCGGGAACACCCTCCTGGCCTCCTCCAGCAGGACGCCCGCGTCCGCGTACCTGTTGCTGAAGTGCGTGAGCACCAGGTACCTGACGCCGGCCCTGGCGGCCATCCTCGCGGCGTCCCTGGCCGTCGAGTGAAGGTTCTCGAGCGCCTTCCTCCTGTGGGCCCACGAGAAGGTGGCCTCGTGCACCAGTATGTCAGCGCCCCTGAAGAGGTCGATGAGCCCGGCCGTCGGCCTCGTGTCGCCCGAGTACGCGATGGATACCTTGACCTCGACGGGGTCCATGACCTCCTCGGGCCTCACCAGCCTCCCCCCCACGCTTATCGGGGATCCCGCCTGCAGAGCCTTCCAGAGCGGCCCCCTCGGGATCCCCAGCGCCTCCGCCCTCTCAGGGTGGAACTTCCCGGGCCTCCGGAACTCCACCCTGTAAGCGTAGTTGGGCGCGCTGTGCCTCCCCAGGGACGCCCTCACGGTCGCGCCGCACATGCTCAGCTCCAGGCCGTCCCTCGCCTCGTGGAACTCCAGCCCGAACGTGAGGCCCGCCCTCATGCGCTCGAGCGCGGACTCGACGAACCCCCTGAGCCCCCTGGGCCCCAGGAGCTGGACCTCCCTCGTCCTCCCGGAGAGGCTCAGGCTCAGGAGGAGCCCCGGCACCCCCAGGACGTGGTCCCCGTGCATGTGGGATATCAGCACGCACAGCTCCTTGTTGGCGTACCTCCAGCCGAGGCTCTGCAGCGCGTACTGGGTGCCCTCGCCGCAATCTAGGACGAAGTAGGAGTCATCGCGCCTGAGGACCGCCGACGGCAGCCTCCTGCCGTGGGCCGGGGACGCGGAAGCCGTGCCCAGGAACGTCAGCTCGATCGTCAGCGCCCGTCACCCTGTAGACCAGGATCTTCCTGGTGAGCGCGTCGTGCACCCTGTGTAAATATGTTTCCAGGAGCTCCACGCCCTCGGCGGAGGCCGGACGCACGCGCTCCCTGACCATGAGCGCGGCGTACCCCCCTGTCCTCAGGATCCGGGGGAGCTGGCCGACCACCGAGGACAGCAGCTCCTCGGTGGAGGACCCGTGGGAGCTGCTCATCCTGCCGTAGGGGAGGTCTGATGCTACGCAGTCAGCGCGGCCCACCGGCAGGGCCCTGGCATCCCCCCTGATGATGTCGCCGATGGATCCGGCCCAGGAGGCGTTCCTGAGGGCGCCGCGCGCCATGCGCCAGTCCAGGTCGACCCCCACGGGCAGGCACCCGACGACCTCGCCCTCCAGCAGAACGCCGCCGGTCCCGGAGAAGGGATCCAGCAGCGCCCCGCCGACCACCGGCCTGCTCAGGTTCACGAGCGCCCGCGCCAGCCTGGGCTCCAGCATCGAGGGATGCCTGAAGGGCCTCAGGCGCAGGTCCCTCGACCTCCACTTGCCCCTGTGGGGCCTGATGACCGCCACGTACACGGAATCCCCGACGCGCAGCGCCTTGAGGATGGAGCGCGGCCTCCTCACGTCTATGGGGACGCCGGCCCTGATCAGGAGCTCCCCCAGCTCCCTCGCGACCTCCGGGCTGGCCCGCCCGAAGCCCTCGGCGTCGGCCTTCGCCGGGCCATCGATCGCCAGGGGGCCCGCCACGAGGCCGCGCGGATCGAACTCGTCGACGCTCCCCCTCCACACCAGGGGGCCGGACTCGGGGACGAACCCGCAGAGGGCGCCGAGGTCGACCTCGCCGCCGCACCTCAGCAGGCCGACCGGCGGCGAGCTCTCCACGACGTCGGCGACGCCCGTCCTGGCCTCGCACAGGGCCCGCGCCTCGCCCAGCCCGAGGAGGGGATCGTCGCCGCTGAGCCTCACGAGTAGCAGCACGGAACCCTCCGAGGGCCGGCCGAATATCTGCGTTCCCTCTATAAACATGAAAGCTTCAAACTAGGCATTTCTGGAAACCTTTATATTTTAGAGGCTCGCCGCTTCTAGCGCGTCCTCGTGCGACGTGTCCTTCCACGTGTCGCAGCTGACCTCGATGGGAGGCCCGTGGTGCTAGTCACGGAGGTCGCGAGGAGCGTGATATCGGAGGGTGTGCTGATCGCGGGATCCAAGGATCACCTGAGGTTCTACGAGGAGGCCCTGAGGCGCGGCCGCCTGGAGCGCGTCGAGGGCGACAGGGTCATCAGGGCGGAGGCCCTGGGCAGCCTCCCGGGCGTCCTCGTCGTGGGATCAGGCCCCATATCCAGGATGGTGGCGCGCATCGCGCGCGAAGTCGGGTTCCCGGTCGCCCACCTATCGGAGGAACCGTATGGATCGAGCGACATAGTGACCGCCTCGATGGACGCCCTGAACGAGGCGCTGTCGGGGGCGCGGTTCGTCGTGGTCGCCAACGAGCCCCACAGCGAAGCCAGCGTGGACGTCGTCGAGGCGGCCCTGAGGAGGGGGGCCACGTACGTCGGGCTCATGGCTAGCGAGAGGAGGGCGCGCGAGGCGATGGAGGAGCTCATGAGGAGGGGGCTGCGCCCCGAGGACCTCAGGAGGCTCTACTCGCCCATCGGGCTGGACCTCGGGGGCAGGAGCGCCGGCGAGATCGCCCTGTCGATCGTCGCGGAGATGCTGGCGGTGGCGCGCTCGGGCAGCCGCTCCCACATGAGGGACATCGAGGGGCCGCTGTCCAGCGCCCCCTCCTCGGAGGGTGAGGGCTGCGCTGGCTATGGGCCCGGCCAGCGAGACCCTGGAGTAGGGATTGTCGACGCCATCCGACGCCACCACCCTGTCCATGGCGCGAGGCATGGGATCATCGCAGTCGACGTGGGGGACCGCGTAATAGTCCGCGCGGACCCCGACCAACTCCCCCAGCTCCCCGCAGGAGGCGGCGAGGTCCCAGAGCAAGACCGAGCGGGCGCCGCGGCCCGCTTCCCCCCAGTCCCGGGGGTCGTCGCTGGGCATCAGCAAGAGCTCTGCCCCCAGGAGCTCGGCGAACGCCTCGGCCCTGT
>WYEM01000076.1 GCA_009903775.1 Nitrososphaerota archaeon
CTGGGCGGCATCGGCTGGCTCTTCGACGCGATGGACGTCCTGCTGCTTTCCTACTTGCTGGCGTACCTGGGCGTGCACTACGCGTGGACTACCGCGGACAAGGCCAACGTGCTGCTCGCCAATAACCTGGGCCTCCTAGTCGGGGCGCTCCTTTTCGGCCGCGTCGCCGATCGGTGGGGCAGGAGGAGGGCGTTCATGGCCACCCTGATCATCTACAGCGTCCTCGCGGGCGCGATGGGCTTCTTCACGTCGCCAGTCCCGCTGCTTTTCGTGAGGTTCCTCATGGGCCTCGGGCTGGGAGGGGAGCTCCCCGTGGTCTCCTCTCTGGTGTCGGAGCTCTCGTCGCCCGGGAGAAGGGGCAGGAACGTCGTGCTGCTCGAGAGCTTCTGGTCGTACGGCACGATACTGGCAGGCGCGCTGGCGGCTTTCGTCCTGCCGCTGGTCGGGTACTCGGTCCTCATGTGGGCGCTCGCCGCGACCGCCCTGTACGCGGCAGTGCTCAGGCGCGGGATCCCGGAGCCCGAACGCGCGCGCGGTGCGCTCCCCCTCAGCTCGATGTTCCGCGAGGAGCGCGGGAGGCTCATCCCGGCCTGGGTGGCGTGGTTCGCGATAGCCTTCGGATACTACGGGTTCGCCCTCTGGCTCCCCTCAATGCTCGTCAGGTGGGGGCTGTCGCTGGTCTCGTCCCTCGAGTTCTCGTTCGCCATGACGCTCCTGCAGGTGCCCGGATACTTCAGCGCGGCATACCTCGTGGAGAGGTGGGGCAGGAGGCCGACGTTCGCCTCATATATGGCGATATCCGCCGCGTCGGCCCTGGCGCTCGCCTTCTCGCACGCCGTGATCCCGGTCCTCGCGGCCGGGTCCCTGTTCAACTTCTTCAACCTGGGCGCCTGGGGGACGATCTACGCCTACTCGCCGGAGCTCTTCTCCGACCGCGACAGGGCCACCGCCGTCGGCTCGTGCACCGCCATGGCGAGGATCGGCATGATCGTGGGGCCGTACCTGCCGGCGATCTCCGGATTCGGGACGTCCCTGGGCGCGTTCTTCGCGGCGCTGCTGGTCGGCGCCTCCTCGGTCGCCTTCCTCCCGGAGACCGTCCGCCGGATGTGATGTGCCTTGCCGCCCGAGGCGCAGGGCTCCGGCCCGGCAATTGCGTAAGCACGGCCCCAGCCGCCCACGCTGGCACTCCCGGCTCCCTCCTCCAGTCCTAGCATGGAGGGCGCGTTTCCAGATATAACTTCCCCTCGCGAGCGCCCCATTTCATCTCTGCGCCGGGTCCCCATCGCCGGGCATGCCCTGGTGAAGTGAGCCCGTTTCGTGCCGCAATGATAATTCGCGGTCCTTCCGCGAGGTAAGTGGGCTTTGAGGGCGTGGGGCAACTGGTGAGTGTGAAGCATGCGAGGAGTCGCCGGAGGAGAGGAGGCTCTTTGAAATCAACCGAGAGCTCCTTCACCTGCACGGAAACTTCGCCTTTCGCTTCCTCAAGGCGTCCCACGAACTAGGTGATTCGCCATCGACATCGTTCGGGACGGGGGAAGCAGGTTGGCAGGTTATTTGGGGTCACCGAACGCGAGGCCGAGGGAGCATCATCCGCCCTAAAGGACATAAGCCGCGCGGCGATCTGAACGGCGCGATGCGCGCCTTGAAGAGGGCAGCTGATATTATCGCTTCAACGGTGAAGGGGCCTCCATCTCCCATCGCGGATCACAATGGAGTAGCGCCCGTAGAGGGGTGCAACCCTTGAGACCTGGGGGGAGACCTGGGGGAACCCCCGGCCTGAAGGGTGGGAAGGAGGTCAGGGGCATACTATTGGCACTGCACGGGTCGAAGGATCCCTCCTGGAGCGAGGTGGCCGAAGGGTACAGGAGGCTCCTCTCCGAGCACTTCGAGCTCGTGGAGGTTGGATATCTGGAATACAACTCCCCGAGCCTGCGGGAGGCCCTGGAGGCCCTCGTGTCCAAGGGGGCCGACAGCATCGTTGTCGTCCCCCTGTTCATATCGCTCGGGACTCACCTTAAGGAGGACCTCCCCAGGACCCTGGGCATCACCGGCGGATACGCGGAGCTGAACGGGAGGAAGGTCTCGGTGAAGATAGCGGATCCCATAGGAGTGGACGCGAGGGTGGCGGAGGTGCTCGTGGAGAGGGCTCGGAGCGCCGCCAAATCCCTTTAGGGGGACCCGCTCACGGGAGCTTTGTTGCCTCCGGCGGGAGGCACCGATCCGCGCGACGAGCGCGTTGCGCGCGAACCCCCCGCGCGGCCATCTTCGCCTTATTGTCGAACTTCCCGGCCGCGACCCCCCGGAAGTGTTCCCTCTGCCGTCCAGAAGGCCTCCCCGGCCCTCGCAGGATCGAACCCGCGGATCCCAGATCACGACCTCGGCCCGCACTTTCGCCGCTCCACGGCATGCTCCCCAGCCGGGATCCTCCCGCCCCCTCGGCGCGGAGCCGGTCATCGGGGTCGGGAGCGGCCCCGGCCCGCCCCCGAGCGGGCGCCCGGGGATATTCTACGCCGCGCAGGTTACCCCTTCCAGGGCGCTTCGACCGCACGTGGGCGCGTAATACCCAGCGAGGTGGGCGCGGGCGCCCGTGCAGCGCTATCGCCCCATGCCGCCGCAGTCCGGGCGGGCAGCGCTCAGTTCTAAACATTTCTAGTTAATATCCGCAAGATATAAAAGCGATCATGTTGTGAGGGCGCGGCGTTGCGCGCATCCGCGATCGCGGCCATCGTGATCGTCCTGATAGCGGCGTCATCCGTGGCCTCCTACTCGCTCGGGTACCGCGCCGCGTCCCCTCCGCCCCCCGGCGTCCGCGCCATCGCGGCATCGCTGTACGCGCCTTACCTCAGCGCCGTCCTGAACGACTCGGGCGTGGGCGGCACGGTGGTCGGCATGGGCTCCGTGGCGGCCGCCCGCCAGGTGCTCCTGGAGCCCGGCGCCTACGGGATATTCCTCTCCGTGGATCCGGCGGCCATCGACGACCTGCTCGTGAGGAACGGCGCCGCTTCCTGGTACATAGCGGTGGCCGGGGACAGCATGGTGATAGGGGTCTCGCCGTCGTCCCCCGCCTACGGCGAGCTCGCGCAGCTGAACGAGAGCCTGGGCGCCGCGATGGCCCGGGGGAATTCGACCGCGGAGAGGGCGGCGCTCGACAGGATACTCTCGATAGTGCTCTCCGGCAACTACTCCGTCGGGACGTCCGATCCCAACACGGACCCGGAGGGCTACAGGGCGCTCATGGTGCTCCAGCTGGCCGGCATCTGGGTGCACGGCGACCGGGACTACTACACGTCCATGCTGGCCGCGCTGAACTCCAGCGGCAGGCTCTACGAGGTCCCCATGGGCTCTGCGCTCTTCGCCTACCTGGAGTCCGGCCGCGTGGACTTCGACATAGCGCTCTACGGGTCCTCGGCCATCCGCCAGGGCATCCCGCGCATAATCCTGCCGCCCCAGGTGAACCTGGGCGACCCCGGCTACGCCCAGTTCTACTCCCGCGCCTCGGTGGAGATAACGTCGGGCGGGGTCCCGGTGGACCTCCGCGGCGCTCCCATCTACATATGCTTCACGATCCCCAGCTCCTACCCGGACGAGAGGCTCGCGGCGCTGGCGGCGCTCTACATGATATCGCCGCCGGGACGGGAGCTGCTCGCCGGCTACGGCGCGGTCCCGCTGAGCATCCCCCTGCTCTACGGGAACGAGTGGGCGGTGCCGTATCCCCTCTCCGCGCTGGTGAACACGAGCGTGCTGGAGTATGCGGGACCTATCGATTAGGGCGCCGCTCTACGCGCTGGCGGCCGTCGTCGCCATCCCCATAGCGATACTCCTCCGGCCCGGCCGGAATAGCGTCGTCGATGGAGGACCCGCAGTTCCTGTCCTCCCTCGGGGTCACGGTGCTGGGGGCGTCCATAGCGGCCGCCCTGAACGCGCTCCTGGGCACCCCCGCGGCGTACGCGCTCGCCAGGAGGATGGTGAGGTGGCACGGGGCGCTCTACGACCTGCTGCTGTCCCCGGTGTCGATACCGCACACCGTGGTCGGGATAATGCTCCTCCTCGTGTTCTCCCCCGCGTCCCCGCTCCACGCCGCCCTCGGGGCCCTCAACCCGCTGGACACGCTGTGGGGGATGTCCCTCGCGATGTTCTACGTCTCGGCGCCCATCTACGTGATGGCGATGCGCGAGCACTTCGAGAGATCGGATCCCGAGCTGGAGCACATCATGGGGAGCCTCGGGCTCGCGCCGTCCGCCGTCTTCTGCTCGATCCTGGTGAGGGGGTCCATCGGGTCGATGGCCAGGATATCGCTCCTCAGCATGGGCCGCGCGATCAGCGAGTTCGGGTCCCTAGTGATACTGGCTTACTCGGTGTCGCTGGCGCCGCTCTTCTACTACGTGAAGCCGGCCACAGTCCTCATCTGGTACAAGTACGACGTGTACGGGTTGAGCTCCGCGGTCGGGTACGCGTCCGCGCTGCTCCTGGTGACCTTGGCGCTGTCAATGCTGGCTTACCTGGCCAGCGGTGATCGAGGTGAGGGGGAGGGGGCTCTCGCTCGTGGGATTCAGCGCGCGCCGCGGGAACTTCGAGGTGGGCCCCCTGGACCTCGAGGTGGGCCCCGGGGAGAGGGCGCTGCTGTACGGCCCCAACGGTTCTGGCAAGACGACGCTCATGCTGGGCGTGATAGGCGCGATCGAATCGAGGGGCGGCGTCGCGGTGATGGGGAGGGACGTGTCGGGGCTCCCGACGCATGAGCGCGGGATCGCGTACGTGCCGGCGCAGCCGGTGATCCCCGGCTGGATGCGCGTGAGGGAGCTGTTGGGGCTTCTCCCGGGTTCCGCCGGCGCCGACCGCATGCTCGAGGAGTTCGGACTCAGGTGGGCCTCGGATAGGCGCGCCGGGGAGCTGAGCACCGGCGAGAGGAAGGTCGTCCAGATATCGATGGCGCTGTCGAGCGCCGCGAGGGCGATCCTGCTGGACGAGCCGTTCTCCAATCTCTCGGGGGAATGGGCGTCAACGCTTGACAGGCTGTTGAAGGCGGAGAGGAGGCCGCTGGTGATCAGCCATCAGGAGCGCGTGCCGGGGTTCGACATATATGTGCGCCTCCCGCTCGATCGGCGGGGGGCGACCGACTTCCGATGTCCCGCTGCAGGTACATTCTCGCGTGGGGATGGACCGCCCTTACGGGGCTCCAGCGCCTCGCGCTGCCCCGGCGGCGAAGCCATCCGCGATGCAGCTCAGGATATCCTCCATCCCTCCTCGTGGGAGGTGGCGAACGCGCACCGGGCAAGGCCTGAGACATGGCCACGATCCATCGGAGCTCCTCCGAGGCCTGCAGGCCCCTTCTCCAGATGGCGTAAACGGCCCTCTGGAAGGACATCTGGCGGATCGGAAGTGTCCGGGGAGGAGGCCGCAACGACCGGACCTACCCGAAGGACCACGCGAGCTCAGCGATCGGATCCATCCCCGGGGCTCGCGGCGGGTTGATGCCGGGGTGGAGGGGGTTGTCGACCGAACGGGGAGAGGAGGCCTTCAGGGGCCCGGGCACGGGAACCCGGTTTGACGTTACTCACCGTTGTGCGCCTGTCGAGGGCCACGCGTCCCTCCAGCCGCTCAGCACTTCCTCGGCCGCGCCCCACCTCACTATGGAGCCGAACTTCATGAACGCAACGTAGTCGGACACGCGCAGCGCCTGCTCCAGGTCGTGGGTGACCAGCACGAGCGTCAACTCGCTCTTCAGCCTCAGCATGAGCTTCTCGATCACGTCCCTGGAATAGGGGTCGAGCGACGACGTGGGCTCGTCCAGGAGGAGCACCGAGGGCCTCACGGCCAAGGCGCGCGCTATGCAGAGGCGCTGCTGCTGACCTCCGGATAGCGTGAGCGCGCTCCTCCTCAGGTTGCCCTTCACCTCCTCGTAGAGTCCGGCCTCCCTGAGGGCCCATTCGACTATCCTGTCGAGCTCCCCCCTGCTGACCTTCCAGTGCAGCCTGACGCCGAAGGCCACGTTATCGTATATGCTCATCGGGAACGGGTTCGGCGACTGGAACACCATGCCTATCTGCCTGCG
>WYEM01000107.1 GCA_009903775.1 Nitrososphaerota archaeon
TCTCCTGTCGCCACGGCCAACAGGCAGGCGCCGGATGACGTGGCCGCCTCGATGGCGTCCTCCAGCACCCCCTTGAACTCCAGCCCCTCCGCCTCGAACACGCGCAGCTCGGCGCCGGATGCCGCCCTCAGGATCCTGGGCCCCCTGAGGATCGCGCGGGAGAGCGACCTGAGGGCGGCGCGCGAGGACCCCAGCTGGTCCAGCACCTCCCCGAGGCGGGCCGAGAGCCCCTCCACGCTGGAGTTCAGGGCCCGGGCCGAGAGCCCGGCCTCCCTGAGGGCCACCGAGAAGGCCGCGGCCGCCGCGGGGCCCGCGCTGAACCTGAGCTCGTGGCGGCCGCCCGAGAGCGACCTGATCTCCGTCACGGCTATCCCCCAGGACTCCGCCGTGTTCCTGGCGTGCCTCCGGATGCACGCCGCCCAGTCGTAGCCCTGGACCTCCACGACGCGCACGGGCGGGGAGATCCTCTCCTCGTATGCCCTCAGCCCGGGGAACGCCGACCTGGCCTCATCAATCGACTGGAAGGAGTGCTCCAGGACGGGCCTACCCTCCATTATCACGGAGTTGGCCTCCTCTAGGGCCCCGGCCACGTCCGCCCACGTGGGCTCATCGCCCCTCACGACTATCTTGCCGCGCCAGCCCTCCTGCTCCACGAGGATCGGGAGGACGTTGACGCGCTTGGTCAGGGCCCTCATGAACACGTGCTCCGCGGTGTGGGCCGCGGCCTCCGGATCGGCGCCTAGGCACACGGTCGGGGTCCGGGCGGGCCCCCTAAAAGCAAACCGGAGCCCCCCGGGCCTCAGGTACGCTTAAGGCCCGGCGCGCCCCAAGTAGGGATTCGTGGCCGTCACCAGGGTGCTGATAATGGGAGCGGGCGGGAGGGACTTCCACAACTTCAACGTCTACTTCCGCTCGAACCCGAACTACAGGGTCGTCGCGTTCACCGCGGCCCAGATACCTGGAATAGCGGGGAGGAGGTACCCGCCGGAGCTCTCGGGCCCCCTCTACCCGGAGGGCATTCCGATACTGCCGGAGGAAGACTTGGAGGGGGTGATAAGGCGCGAGTGCGTGGACCTCGTGGTGCTGTCCTACAGCGACCTGAGCAACCAGGAGCTGGGCGACAGGCTGAACCGGGTCCTGGCCAGCGGGGCCTCATTCATGGTCCTGGGGCCGAGGGACACCATGCTGCTGCCCTCCAAGCCGACGATCGCTGTGACCGCCGTCAAGACAGGCGCCGGTAAGAGCACGGTATCCCGGGCGGTTGTGAGGGAGCTGTCGTCCAGGGGGATCAGGGTGGCGCCCCTGAGGCATCCCATGGCCTACGGGGACCTGTCGAAGACCGCCGTGCAGAGGTTCGCCACTCTCGGGGACCTCGAGAGGGCCGGGCTGACGATAGAGGAGCGCGAGGAGTACGAGCAGTACGTGAGGATGGGGATACCCGTATTCGCCGGCGTCGACTACGCGAGGGTGCTCGCCGCCGCCGAGCAGGAGGGGCAGGTGATCCTCTGGGACGGCGGCAACAACGACTTCCCGTTCGTGCGCCCGCTCTACATGATAACGGTCGTCGACGCGATGAGGCCCGGGCTGGAGTCCTCGACGTTCCCGGGCGAGGCCAACGTGATGGCGGCCGACGCCCTGGTGGTGAACAAGGCCGACCAGGCGAGGCCGGAGGACCTCAGGTCGGTCGTGGACGGCGTGAGGCGCCTGAACCCCAGGGCGAGCATCTCCATCGCGGAGAGCTCCGTTGAGGTCGATGACCCCGGCGCGCTCCGGGGGAGGAGGGCGCTCGTGATCGAGGACGCCCCCACGGTGACGCACGGCGGGGCGCCCTACGGTGCCGGGTACGTGGCGGCCGTCAAGTACGGCGCGTCCGTGATAGATCCGAGGCCCTACGCCAGGGGCAGCCTCGCCGACGTCTACAGGAGGTACCCCCACATCGGGCCCGTCCTGCCCAGCATGGGGTACACCGAGGACCAGAGGCGCGACCTGGCGGAGACCGTGCGCGCGTCGCCCGCGGAGGTGGTGGTCCTGGGGACGCCCGCCGACATATCCGCACTGGTCGGGGAGGGCTTGCGCGTGGTCCGCGTCAGGTACGAGCTCAGGATCGTCGAGGGGCCGACGATCGGTGAGCTCGTCGACGAGTTCCTCTCCCGCGCCGGCCTCGCGCCCGGGGAAAAGCCTTAAGGGCGAACTGGGATCCCCGCGCCAGCTTGGAGGGCGCCTACGAACGCGTCGTGGAGCTCGCTAAGAGGCGCGGGTTCTTCTGGCAGGCCTACGAGATCTACGGGGGCGTGGGGGGCCTCTACGTGATGGGGCCCCTCGGCGTCTCCATGAAGAACAAGATCGTCGAGCTCTGGCGCTCGATGTTCGTCAGGAAGCACGGGTTCGTCGAGGTGGACGCGCCCTCGCTCGGGCCCTACAGGGTCTTCAAGGCCTCCGGGCACGTCGACAACTTCATGGACCCCGTGGCGGAGTGCTTGAGGTGCGGCAGGAAGTTCCGCGCGGACCACCTGCTGGCGGAGTCCGGGGTGCGCGCGGGCGAGGGCGCCCCCGTGGAGGAGCTTGAGCGCCTGCTCAACGGGAACCGCGTCAGGTGCCCGGAGTGCGGCGCCTCGGAGTGGAGGGTCTCCCGGTTCCTCACCATGTTCGAGACTAGGATAGGCCCGTACTCCGAGGACGTCGGGTTCCTCAGGCCGGAGACCGCGCAGGGGATATTCACCGAGTTCCGGAGGATCTACGAGGTCACCAGGGAGAGGCTCCCGCTGGGCGTCGCACAGATAGGGAGGGGGTTCAGGAACGAGATATCGCCCAGGCAGGCCATGATCAGGCTGAGGGAGTTCAACATGATGGAGCTGGAGTTCTTCATGGACCCGGAGGCGGGGTGCCCCTACATGGACGAGGTCGCGGGGGACGTGCTGCCGATACTGACCGAGGAGGTCGCGGAGAGGGGCGGCGAGGACGTGATAGAGGTCAGCGCGCGGGACGCGGTGGAGCGCGGCATAGTGAGGAACGCTTGCCTCGCGTACTTCATGGCGCTCTCCGCGAGGTTCGTGGAGTCGCTGGGGGTGCCTCGCTCCCACCAGAGGTTCCACGGGAAGCCCGCCCGGGAGAGGGCCCACTACTCGGCGCAGACCTTCGACCACGAGGTCGACGTGCCCGGGCTGGGCTGGCTGGAGGTCGCGGGGCTGGCGTACCGCACGGACTACGACCTGAGGTCCCACAGCGAGGCCAGCGGGAAGGACCTCTCCGTGTCCGTGAGGCTCCCTGAGCCAGAGCTGGTCAGGAGGACCAGGTGGCGCGTCTCCTCCATGGAAGAGCTCAGGAGGGCGGCCGGGGACAGGTGGAAGGACGTGATGAGGATAATATCGAGCTCCGAGGATCCCGCCCGGGAGATAGCCGCCCTCGGGCTGAGGATGGAGGACCTGCCGCTCGTCAGGGAGGAGATAGTGGAGAAGGTCAACGTCAGGAGGTTCTACCCGCACGTGGTGGAGCCGAGCTATGGCATCGAGCGCTTGATGGTGGCCTCCCTATCGTGGGCGTACGGGATGAGGGAGGGGAGGGTGATCCTCTCGCTCCCGCCGCGCGTCGCGCCGGTGCAGGTCGCCGTGTTTCCCTTGGTATCGAGGGACGGGCTCGACGACGTGGCTAGGCGCATCGCGTCCGAGCTGTCCAGGAGCTTCGACGTCATGTACGATGACGACGGGTCGATAGGGAGGAGGTACGCTAGGGCGGACGAGATAGGCGTCCCGTTCGCGGTCACCGTGGACTACGAGACCCTCAGCGACGGCACGGTCACGATCAGGCACAGGGACACCTGGGAGCAGGAGAGGGTCGGCGAGGGGGAGCTCGCGCGCAGGCTCGCGGAGCTCCTCGGGGTGGGAGGGCCCGCGCGATCGCCAGCGCGATCAGGCCCGCGATCGAGATAGAGATCGCGTTCACCGTGTGGTTGTTCACGAGAGGATGGCCCACCCTCTCGGCGGCGGACCCGCACCTCGACGGATCCTCCGCGAGGGAGCCGTCGGCGCACCTGTACTTCACCTCCGCCAGGTCCCCCAGCAGGCTGTCCATCAGGTTGCCCGCGAAGCCCATGATGGCGGCCATCCAGATCTCGGCGGGGCCCGCGAGGATCCCGGAGGCGG
This sequence comes from Nitrososphaerota archaeon, assembly GCA_009903775.1. Classification (GTDB taxonomy): domain Archaea; phylum Thermoproteota; class Nitrososphaeria; order Conexivisphaerales; family Conexivisphaeraceae; genus Conexivisphaera. The sequence continues at coordinate 4,140 of WYEM01000107.1, forward strand.
CCGCTATGAGCGATATGGCCGCGGCGCCCAGGAGCCCGGCGATCGTGCCCAGCGCCGTGATGCCGCCGGAGGTCCCCGGGGCCACCTCCTCCCAAGGCCTGGTCAGCCTCCTCGGGCGCGACCTGGACAGCATGCCCACCTCCGTCGATATCGTGTCGGAGGCCGCGGCCGCTACCGCCGCCGTGAAGGCCGCGGACCACGGCTGGCCGGCCAGCGCGGAGTTGGCTATCGCGAATAGAAGCGGGGGGAGCCCGTTCGCCAGCACGTTCTTGATGCCCCTGTCGGCCTCCAGCTCCGGCGCCAGCCCCTTGAGGTCTGCGCCGACCCTGGTGAGCAGGGATCCCATGACCGTGAATGATACGAGGACGATTAGCCATCCGAGCCCCCCCGCGAGCAGGATCCCGATGCCCACGACCACCGCTGCAGCGACGCCCGCCGCGCTCAGGTAACGCTTCACTGCCGACGTCACGGCGAGCGCCGCCACGAGCGCGACGCCGACGGCGAGCTCCCAGGAGGCCTCGAGCAATCCTGCGGCCTTTGATGGAGCTCTCTATATTACCGCTTCGCATCACGAATTCTCATTCGATGATCTTAATTCATTTCATTCTATCGTAATGAGCTGAGGCGCTCGATTATCTCGCGCACCTCGCCCCGGGCGAGCGCCATGACCAGGCGCTCCCTCTTAGCCAGGTCCACGGAGAGCGGATCCACGCGCTCCGGCCCATGGATCACCACCATCCTGGGCTTGAGCTGGGAGACGCGCACCGCGACGAGCGGGCTCCTGCCCATGACGACCTTCGTGAAGACCAACACGCGCTCGGTCGTGGAGCCGAAGATCCTGTAGAACTCGCTCCCAGAGAGGGCATATATCGTCCTGATGCTGTCTAGGACCGTGTATCCGTAGAGGAGGCGGTCCATCTGATCCTCCCCAGTGAGCACGTCGAGCGAGAGCGCCCGCACCACGCCCGACACCGGCCTGGGCTCCCTGAATTCGCCTATGCTGAGTATCGCGTCGGGGGCTTCGCCCACGGCCCTGGAGCCCGCGAGGACCCCCCTCTCGCGGTCAATCCTCACCAGCGTCGAGACGTACTTCTTTATGAACTGGGAGCCCGGGGCCTTCCTCCTCCCTCCCTCGTAGTCGCTGAGCACCGAGGGCGAGATCCCCATCTCGCTAGCCAGCTTCATTTGCTGTATTCCCAGCCTCTCCCTCCACTGTCTCATCAGCCTCCCGGGGTCCTTGCTCAGGGCGAGCTCCCCGGCGAGGCGCACGGCGACCTCGCGGAGCCTCGGATCGGACATCACCTCGTCGAGATCCCTGCCCTCGGCTTCGCCCCGCACGGTTCGGTTCCAGGCGAAGCCCGCTAATAAGCAGTTCGTTGAGGGGCGAGCCGCGGGCCGCGGCTCGCCCTGGCGGCCTCGAGGAAGGTGCGCGTCTGCCCGAGCACCTGGAAGTCCGCGTCGTCCACGTCCATGACGACCGGCAGCCAGCCAGTGGCCTTGCCCATCATCAGGGAGCGGCCCCTCCTCAGCGTCGGCAATATGCCCGACAGCGTCTCCGGGTCCGTGGCGGAGTACCTCGCTATGAACTCTATGTCGCGATCGTTGGTGTAGTTAAACAGGAACAGGTTATCGGCCTGCCTGTAGACGAGGTCCTTCAACGCGTCCGGCTGATTGGTGACGAATATCATGAACGCGCCGTAGTGCCTCATCCTTGTCACGAGGTCCTCCCAGTACGTGTCCCTGACGTACATGTGCGCCTCCTCGGCCAGTATGAACACCGGCGGTATCGCCCTCGAGCGCAGGAGCTCCGCGACCTTCGCGAGCACCGCCTCCACGACGACCCTGCGCGTCAGCGTGCTAGCCCCGGCCAGCATGAACAGGATGGCGCCTCCTCCCCCATTCGATTCCGCGTCCCTGATGAGGTCCTCGAACACGAGGCCGCGATCCTCGGTGAACAGCCTGGTCGAGGCCAGGGAGTAGTACCTGGAGAGCAGCGCGTCCCTCACCATCTCGTTCGCCCTCCACCTCTCGATCTGCTCGCCCAGCTGCGCGAAGCTCAGGCGGTCCGTGGACTCCAAGTAGCTCCATATCCTGAGGAACTCCCTCAGCGAGGTGGCCGGCAGGTTGAGGACGTTCCTCATGACGTCGGCCATCACGTTCACTCCCAGGTACCTCAGGTTGAACCTGAGGGATCCGCCCGGCTCCAGCGGGTACACCCTGCTGGCTATGCTCGAGGGCTCGCCGCTCCTGTCCCTGGTTATCCCCACGTACTCGTTGTTGATGTCGAAGACCAGCGAGTACGCCCCGCTCTCGACGAGTCCGCTTATGAGGAGCTTCGCCAGGTGGGACTTGCCGGATCCCTTCTTCCCAAGTATCAGCGTCAGGGAGCCGTCGAGGGCCGAGAGCGGCAGCTCCAGGGGATGGCCATCGAGCGTCCTGCCGATCCTGATCGAGGGGCCCTCCCCGCTCACTAGGGACGCGAGCTCCTCCCCGGACATCCTCTCCACCCGGCCGGTGGCCCTGCTGGGGAGCCAGTCGACCGAGGGGCTGAGGCCCGACTCCGAAATGGTGCCGCGGACCTTGCACCTTATCAGGCGCACGTCCTTTATGCGCCTGGTTATCGACGCGTACTCCGGGTCGGACGAGGAGTAGGTCGAGCCGCCGAGCAGCAGGTCCCTCAGCAGGTCCTCCTCTATGCCCGGGATGTCGAAGTACTCGATCTCGTAGACCTGGGCCAGGAGCGATGGCCCGCTGCGACCATCGCTGACCTTCACGTAGTCGCCCTTCGAGACCTCCTCCCCCTCCGATATCAGGAGCAGCTCATCCCCGTGCTTCGACAGGACCCTCAATCCGGGTTCCCTCCCCACCGGCCTACCCCCTCACCCTCAGGAGCCCCAGCAGCACCTCGCGCCTGTCCAGGGGCTTACTGAGCGCCGCGCCGTGCATGGCGAGCGACGCCAGGGCGGCCTCCTCCTCCGAGACCGAGATTATCGACGCGTAGTGCGCGAGCCTCAGGGAGTCCGGGTAGCCCCTGAGCATGACATCGCTCGAGAGCAGGTCCCCCAGCCCCTCCATGTCGGTCGTGTCCACCCTCAGCGGCACGCCGTACCTCTCCAGCCTGGCCGCCAGGACCGCGTAGCAGTCGCCCTCCGAGATCACGGAGTAGCCGGGGCCGCTCGGGAGTGCGCCCATGCCGCCCAGCGGCGGGACGATGCTGGTCGCCTTCGAGATCCCTATCACCGATATCCCCCTCTCCCTAGCGGCCGAGCAGTCAGGCCCGGACAGCCCCCTGAGCGATCCATCGACCAGGAGCAGGGCGCGGTCCCCCAGCCCCTCCCTCCCGTGGAGCAGCTCGAGCACTATCGATCCCTCCACGTGCTCCCTGAGCCTCCTGGCGGCGGCCTGCTGGTCCTCGCCCTCGCGCCTAACCACCTCCGCTATGTGCGGCCCGATCCTGAGCACGCTGGGGGGCGCGTACCTGCCGCCGGCCCTGACGACCACGCCCGCGCTGAACACCAGGTACCACTTACGGTCGGCGTAGGCCAGGGGTATCGCGCTGGAGTCTATGGCCACCACGTTCGATATCCCCCCGCGGGGGAGGCCCGAGATCCAGCGCATGTTCAGCCGCACTTCGGGCGGCTCGGAGTCGTCCTCATCCAGGATCATCAGGGTCTCATCCTCCACGCTCGAGAGGGCCAGCCTGTCCGTTGAGCTGAACTTGTGGATCAAGTTGAACACCGCAGGAACGTTTAATTCCCCGGCCTCCATACCCATGCTCATGGGTGAGAACGGGCGGCTAATAAATGTTGTTCAAGTTGATCAAGATGAAAGGTCGCGGGGGGAGCTCGTCAGGGTCAAGCTGAAGCTGGGGGACGTGGAGGTGGAGGTGGAGAGCCCGCCTGACCGCATCTCCGACGTCGTCGCGAGGATCGTCGAGGGGATCTCCCACGCCGGCCCCCCCAGGGCGGAGCGCCCCGCGGCCGCGCCCGCCGCCCGGGCGGGCGGCACGACCTGCAGGGGCCTGATAGAGTCCCTGTGGAGGGAGGGGTGGTTCTCCGAGCCTAGGATCCTCTCGGACGTGGCCGCGGAGCTCTCCAGGAGGGGCTACAATTACGACTCCACCGCGATCTCGCACGCGCTCGCGGACCTGGTGAGGGCGGGCACGCTCTCCAGGATGGGCACGCCCAGGACCTACAAGTACGTCCAGAAGAGGCCGCCCTCGGACTAGGTGCGGGCCGCCAGCTCCTTAGAGAGCCAAGCTATTCCGTACGTGGTTATGCGGTAGTACACGGACCTGTTCTCCCCGCGCCTCTCGACGGCGTTCTGCTTGGCCAGCTCGCTGAGCCTGGAGCTTATCGATTTCGGCTTGAGGGCGGTCGCCTGCTCTATCTCCTGGATGGTCATGCCGTCCCTCTCGGCCTTGCCCAGCTCGTAGGCTATGCGCGCGGCGACCAGCTGTAGGGCTATCAGCTGCTTGTCGCTCATCCTGGGGTCCTGGACCATGACCCTGGGGCCCTCAGGCGTGAGCTTCACGTAGTCCCCGAACATCTCGGCGAGGTCCCTCAGCGCGTAGTTCACGTGGAGCTTCTTGGCCAGCTCTAGCTCCGGAACTATGGATATCAGGAAGCTGTTGAGCGCGTGGAGGACCTCGTCCGCGTCCTTCCCCGTGAACTCGGCGCTGACCTCCCCGTAGGACACGTGGATCCTCAGCTCGGGCATCGCGCTTCGCCTCCCGCCAAGGGCTCGCGCCTTATGTAAACGTACTCGCCGCCCTCCTTGAACCTCCTTATCTCGCCCCCCTTCGCGAGCCTCAGCAGCGCCACGGCGACGCTCGACTTCGGGTAAATGAGCCCGTACGAGGAGAGCGCATCCATGATCTCGGAGAGCCTCCGTGGCTTCCTGCCCCAGCTCGTCTCGAACATCTTGAGTATCACGTCCGCGAGGGAGTCGCCCTTCTCCACCTTGAGGTCCGGTATCTCGATGCGCTCCGCCCCCTGCTGGGGCTCCTCCGCCCCCTGCTCCTCGCCGGGGGCCCGCGCCTCGGGCGGGGCGCCTCCCTGGGGCTTGGAGGCCAGCTCCCTCATTATCCTCGATGCGACGTCCATCGCGGCGTCCACCGACGCGGGATCCCCCACCTCTATCTCGACCTCGCCCCCGGGCGTCCTGACGCGGACCCTTATGCCGGCCGACATTGCAAAGGGATTTTCGTTTTCAGGGTAGAAAAGGGTTTTGCGTCGTTTTCAGGATTGGCGCCGCAGCGCCTCCTCGAGCCTCCTCCTGACCAGCTCGTTCACCTTGGCCCCGTCCGCCCTGCCCCTGACCCTCGACATCACTTCGCCCATGAGCGGGCCGAGCGCCCTCTCGCCGCGCTCCGCTATCAGCCTCGAGTTCCTCCCGATCACCTCGTCGACGATCGCCAAGAGCTCCCGGTCGCTGAGCGCGGAAAGCCCCAGCGCCCCCGCGGCCTCGTCCACGCTCCGGGCGCGGCCCGACGCCATCTCCCTCAGGACGTCGGGGGCCGCCTCCTTGGCCAAGCGCCCGGACGCTATGGCGCGGAACAGCTGCCTCAGGTGCTCGTCAGATAGGGAGTCGACGTCCAGGCCCTCCCTGCGCAGGCTCACGAGCGTCTCCACGACCAGCGAGGCCGCGACGGACGGGCGGACGCCCATTTCCACCGCCTCCAGGAACAGCCCGTAGCGCTCGGAGTCCAGGAGCTCGTCCGCCAGCTTCCGGCTCAGCCCGTACCTGGAGGCCAGCGATGATACCTGCTCGTCCCAGGGCGGCGGCAGGTTCCTCCTGAGCCTCTCCAGCGTGGAGTCGTCTATCGGTATGGGGAGGAGGTCCGTCTCCGGGTACATCCTGGCGGATCCGGGCCTCGGCCGCATGTACCTGGTCCTGCCGTCCGGGGTCGGGGCGCGCGTCTCCGCCGGGGGTCCCGAGACTATGTCCCTGAGCCTGGCGGCCATCGCCTCCAGCGCGCGGCGCACCACCTCCGCATCCCCCAGCGCGATCACAACGGCGTCGCCCTCGCCCGCCCCCACGCGCGCCCTGAGCTCGCGCAGGAGCCCCTCGTCGATGCCGTAACCGGGGAGCTCGTCCGAATGTATGACGCCGCCGAGGCCGAACGCGTTGGCTATCGACGCTAGGTCGCGCCCCACCCTGACGCCCTCGTGCGGCTCGGACCCCAGGAGCCCGCGGTAACCGCGGGCGGCGAACGCGAGCGCCCTGGCCCCCTTCCCCAGCGCCCTCCTCACGATGCCCTCCCCGGCGCGGGATAGGACGTCGGTCACGTCCAGGATCTCGCCGGTCGCCGACTCGGGCTTCACCCCCCTCCTGGAGAGCTCCGCGGCCACCTGCAGCAACCAGCTGAGGCGGCGCGCCTCGAACTCGACTATCTTGGCTATCAGTGGGAGCTCCTGGACCCCTTTCACCTCCACTATGCCGCTCCCCCTTATCGAGATATTGAGGTCCTGGCGGACGGTCCCTATGCCCCTGGCCACGAGGCCCGTCGACTTCAGGAGCCTGCCCAGGGCGGCTGCGACCTCCACCACCTCCTGGGGGGAGGACCTGACCTCGATCGGCGCCAGCGAGACCTCTATGAGGGGTATGCCCAGCCTGTCCAGGCCATACCTCTTCACCCTGCCCTCGGACCCCAGGTTCCTGGCGGCGTCCTCCTCGAGCGTGATCGTCTGGACGCCCACCTCCCTCCCGCCGACGTTCAGCGTGCCGCCCACCGCCACCAGCATGGTCCTCTGGAAGCCGGCCGTGTTGGAGCCGTCTATCACGATCTTCCTCATCACGTGCACCTCGTCGACCACGCGGGAGCCCAGCATCAGGGCCACGGTCAGCGCGGCCTCGAGCGCCCTCCGGTTCACGTCGTGTGGCGGCTCCTCGTCCGCCTCGACCAGGCAGCTGCTCTCATCCCCGTACACGTACTCGAACTCCAGCCCCCTCGCCGCCTCGAAGAGCGCCGCCGGGTCCACGTCGCCCAGCTCGCTCTCCGACGGAACCAGGAAGCGCCTGAAGGATCCGGGGCCCTCCTCCCTCCGCGCGCTGCAGCCGCAGAACAGCTTGCCGCCCACGTCCAGCTGCCTGTGCAGCTCTATCCCGACCTTCAGGCCCAGCGAAGCATAGTCCAGCTGCCCGGAGCTCATGCCACTATGCGCCTCCTCTCCGAGATCTCGCCGCGCAGATTCGATGGCATGAGGGACCTCATATCCTCCGGCCCCGCGCCCTGGCCCAGGAGCCACATGGCCTTGACCAGCGCCACCTCCGAAAGCATATCGCCCAGCGGCACCACCCCCAGCCTCAGCAGGTCCCTCCCCGTCTCGTAGACCGTCATGCGGACGCTGCCCCAGATGCACTGGGACGTCATGCCGACGAAGACCCCCTCCTCGATGGCCCTCGCTATGCTCCCCTGGAGCTGCCTCCCGACGTGCCCCAGCCCCGTGCCCTCCAGTATCAGGGCCCTGTAGCCGGCGTCCACCAGCGCGTCCACGATGGAGCCGTCCATCCCCGGGAAGTACTTCAGCAGGAATGCCCTGCGGTCGAAGCGGGGCTTGACCCTGAGGGATCCGGGATCGGAGCGGGGAGGGAGCTCCTCCAGCTTCTTCACCTCCATCGTCCTCAGGTCCACGACAGCCGCCGGCCCGGAGTTTATCGACTGGAAGGCGTCCCTCCTGCTCGTGTGGTTCTTCCTGACCCTCACGCCGCGGTGGATCGCTATCTCAAGGTCGGACAGGCTGCGGTGCATCGCCACGTAGACGCCGCTGAAGTCCCCCCTGGCCGCCGCCGCGACCGCGCCCTTCAGGTTGGTGTACGCGTCGGATGAGGGCCTGTCCGAGGACCTCTGCGCGCCCACTAGGATGACCGGCACCGGGAGGCCCTCCAGCGCGAAACTGAGCGCCGCGGCCGTGTAGTGCATGGTGTCGGTGCCGTGCGTCACAACGATCCCCCTGTATCCCTTCGCCGCGGCCCTCCCCACGCGCTCCGCCAGCGCCGACCAGTGATCGGGGGTCATGTTCTCGCTCAGCACGTTGAAGAGCAGCTCCGTGTCCAGCCTGGCTATCTCGTACAAGCCGGGCACCCTCGAGTACAGGTCCTCCGGCCTGAACACGGGCGTGACGGCGCCGGTCCTGTAGTCTATCCTGCTGGCGATCGTGCCGCCCGTGCCCAGCACGAGGACCTCCCCCCTGCCGGGCTGCGCCCGTGCAGGCGCCGGCTCGGGCGACGGCTGGGGGGCGCGCCTCCGCGAGATGCGGATCTCGGAAATCCTCGAGACGGAGATCCCGATGTTGTACCCGTTCCCCAGCTTCAGGGTCACGTGGGAGTCGTCCGCGTGCTCGTAGCGCGGCATGAGCGTGCCCGAGATGGAACCCCCGTCCGACAGCGCGAGTTCGACCTCGTCCCCCACGCGGGCCCCGGCCCTCAGAAGGAGCTCCCGCGCGGGCCCCCTGTAGCCGGACAGCTCGTCCTCCACGTGCCGACCGCCGAGCTAGCCGTATAAAAGTGGCTCGATCGGCGCGGGGGCGGGAATCCCCTATAAGGGAAGTCCTGCCGCAGCGTCGCGTTGGACCCCGGCAGGTACTCGGCGGCGCTGGCCGAGCTGGCGAGGGAGGTCGAGGCGCTAGCGGCGTCCGGCCGCCCGGATAGGCTGGCCGAGCGCCTGGAGCGGCTGAAGCTCGAGGTCGCGCGCAGGCACTCCCTGGGGAGGGTGCCGTCGAACCTTGAGCTTATGGGGCTGCTGAGCGAGGGGGCCAGGAGGCTGATCGCGCCGAGGCCCTCGAGGAGGATCTCCGGCATAGTCACCGCCACAGTGGCCGCGGCTCCGCACGACTGCCCACCGCGCGCCAGGTGCATCTACTGCCCCGGGGGGACGGGCGGCGCGCCGCCCGTCCCCAAGTCCTACACCGCCGACTCCCCGGCGGTCATACAGGCGGCCAGGCTGGGCTACGACCCACGGAGGCAGGTGGAGGAGAGGATCTCCGTCCTGAGGAGGCTCGGCTACCCCACCAGCAAGGTGGAGGTGATAATAGTGGGGGGCACCTTCCCCTACTATCCGGCCGAGTACCAGCTGGGCTTCGTCAAGGGGATCTTCGACGGGCTCAACGGGTTCGAGTCCCGGAGCCTGGAGGAGGCGATGGCGGCCAACGAGCGCGCCGCGCACAGGTGCGTCGGGCTCACGGTAGAGACGAGGCCCGACTTCTGCCGCGAGCGGCACGTGGACCTCATGCTCAGCTACGGCACCACCAGGGTGGAGATCGGAGTCCAGGCGCTGGACGAGCGCGTCCTGAGGAGGATAGGCAGGGGGCACGGGCTCTCCGAGGTCGTCGACGCCATCAGGATAGCCAAGGACGCCGGGCTGAAGGTCGGCGTCCACATGATGCCCTGCCTCCCCGGCAGGACCAGGGAGGACGACCTCCGCGACCTCCTCGAGCTCTTCCGCGACGATCGGTACAGGCCGGACATGGTGAAGATATACCCGACGCTCGTCCTCGAGGGCACGCCGCTCCATGAGATGTACAGGAGGGGGCTCTACGAGCCCTGCAGGGAGGAGGAGGTCGTGGAGCTCCTGGCCAGGGCGCTGCCATCCATGCCGCCCTGGGTGAGGGTCATGAGGGTCCAGAGGGAGATCCCTCCCCGCGCGGTCGTCGCGGGCCCCAAGAGGACGGGCCTCAGGGACGAGGCCCTGAGGGAGATATCGAGGAGGGGGCTCCGGTGCTGGGAGATCAGGTGCAGGGAGGTGGGGAGGGAGCGGCTGGATCCCTCGGAGCTGGCGCGCTTCGGGATCGTGAGGAGGGACTACCCGGCCTCGATGGGAATGGAGGCTTTCCTCTCGATGGAGGACGAGGAGGGGCACCTGGCCGGGTTCCTGCGCCTGAGGCTCCCCTCCGCGCTGGCGCACAGGCCCGAGGTCTCCGGGGCGCGCGCGGCGATCGTCAGGGAGCTGCGCGTGTATGGCCCGGAGGTCGACGTGGGGACCAGGGACCCCTCGGGGTGGCAGCACCGCGGGATAGGCAGGGCGCTGATGGAGGAGGCGGAGCGCGTGGCGCGCGACGAGTGGGGGGCCGAGGCGCTCTTGGTGACGAGCGCCGTCGGCACCAGGGAGTATTACAGGAGGCTCGGGTACGGTAGGATGGGACCCTACGTGGCCAAGCGCCTTCGGTAGTCGCCGGGCGAGATGAATGGGAGGAGCGCCATCTTGACGGCCTCGGCGCAGAGCTCCAGCCTGCTCGACGCGCCCCTGGACAGCAGGCCGACAGCGCCCTCGCGCCTTCCCAGGTCCGGGACCCCGTAGAGGCGCTCCATAGCCTCCTCCATTTCTAGGCCCTCGGAGATCATGAGGGAGGAAATCCTCCTGGGTATGGGGTAGGCCGGGCCGAACCCCGTGGCCTGGCGCCCGCTCCTGGAGCGGACGGTGGCCGCGGTGGCGGCGTACCACTCGCCCTCGAGCTCCACCGCGCCCGACTCTATGCCCACGCAGTAATCGGCCCCGGGGACGGAGGCGCACGCCCAGGACGCCCTGGCGGAGGACCCGAGCAGTATCTCCCGCATCGACATGGGCTGGGGCGCGAGCCCGGGAGGAGGCTCGGACCCCGCGACCTCCACCTCGCCGAACGCTGCCGAGAAGGCGGACCTTGCGGCCTCCAGCTTCACGGGGTTCAGCGACGCCACGGCCACGAGCACGCCGGGCCCTCCTCCGCCTGGCGGAAAACCGTTCCGCGGCAGGGGACTTGTTCCGTAGATCTCTTTTTAAGGGGCGGCCCATATGCGATGTGCCATCCCCTCCGGGGTCCACGCTGGACTTGGCGCGGGCCGCGCGCGCGAGGAGGATAGAGGCCGTCCTGCTGGACATGGACGGGACCATCCTGGAGTACATTATAGACTACGAGCTGGGCAGGGCGCGCGCCCTCCGCAGGATAAGGGAGGCCGTGCCGGGTGCTGACGCCGTGGAGATCGCCGCCCGGAGCGCTAGGGAGATCGTGAGGAGCCTGGGCGCCGCGCTGGGGGAGCGCGCGGCCTCGGTCGCGCGCAGGATAATCTTTGAGGAGTACGAGGCGGTGGAGGTCGAGGCCGCGCGCAGGGTCGAGCCCCGCCCCGGCGCGATCGATGCCCTCGAGGAGCTCAGGGCCAGCGGCTACCGGGTGGCGCTCGTGACCAACAACTCGCGCAGGGCCGTGGGGCTCATAGCATCGAGGTTCCCCCGCATGATGGAGCTCCTGGACGCCGTGGTGACGAGGGACGACTCGATGGAGCTGAAGCCGGGGGCATCGGGCCTCAGGATGGCGCTCCAGGCGCTCGGCGTCCCCGGGGAGAGGTCAGTCATGGCGGGCGACACCCCGTCCGACGTGAGGGCCGGCAGGAGCGTGGGGGCGCTCACCGTGGGCATAGAGGGAGGTGCGGCGAGCGCCGGGGACCTCCTGGAGGCCGGGGCCGAGTTCATAGTGGGCTCCCCGCGCGAGCTGAGCCGCGCCCTGAGGATCGCGAGGCATCCGGGGTCCCCTTATTAACGCTGGCGCCGCAGAGTGAGGCGGGCGGGCGATGAAGAGTCAGAGTTGCGCCGAAGCGCGCAGTGTGGTGAGGGCATTTGCCGGAGCCCGCCCTCGGCCACGGAAATCCCTAATAGAGGGGGGCGCCGCGCGAGGAATGTGAGCGGAGAGTACGGCTACGCGGCGGCCCTCTACATATACTCGGCGGCGCTCGTGGCGGCGATGATCGCCACATACGTGGCGTTCGCGCGGTCCTACAGGAGGATGGGCGGGTCGGGGGCAGCGAGCGCCCCGAGCATCAGGTACTACTTCGTGGAGGTGGGCAGCAGGGAGGCCAGGGACATGCTCAGCCACGCTTCGAGGCTGGCGGAGGGCGGGGACTACGCGGGGGCGGTGAGGAAGGCCAGGGACGCGGTCGCCGAGCTCCTAGCCGAGGCCTGCAGGAGGCTCGGCGTGGAGGCCTGCAGCGGGGATCCCTGGACGGTCGCCAGGATGCTCCGGGAGAGGGGATATTACCTGTGGCCCTCCGGCGTGCGGGAGCTCGAGGACCTCGCGCGCAAGGGCCCCAGGGCCGGGAGGAAGGACGCCGCGAGGGCGATCGAGATAGCCTTAAGGATCATGTCGTACGCGGGGGAGATAAGGGTTGAGCCGCCCCGCGAGGCCCGCGCTGGGAAAGAAGGGAGTGAGGTGCCTGGGGGTAGCCGAGTCCTTCAGGTTGGGCGGCCCACCCAAGTCGGTTTTCGCCGGGGTCGTCATGAGGAAGGACCTGCTGATAGACGGCGCGGCCCTCTCGCTTGCGACCGTTGGGGGCGACGACGCGACCGACGCCGTCCTGGACCTCTACGGGCAGCTCGCCAGGGAGGACGTCGGGTTCCTGATGGTGTCGGGCGCGATCGTCAGCTGGTTCAACTTCGTGGACCCGGAGAGGATATGGAGGGAGACCGGGAGGCCCGTCATAGTGCTCACCTATCGCGCCTCGAGGGGGCTCGAGGGCGTCATAAGGTCCAGGTTCGGGGATCGCTGGGAGGAGAAGCTGGAGGCCTATAGGAGGCTCGGTCCCAGGGAGAGGGTGGAGCTGCACACGGGCTTCCGCGTCTACGTTAGGTCGGCGGGCCTGTCGGACCGCGAGGTGGTGAGGGCGCTGAACGACTTCACGATCCAGGGCAGGTACCCCGAGCCCGTCAGGGTGGCCGGCCTCCTGGCGAGGGCCGCGCTGAGGCTGATGGAAGGTATACAGCGTCAACCACCACTTGATAGAGGCGCGGGGCGACCTCCCGTACAGTCCTCGCGTAGTAGGGATGGAGCTCGGGGACCCTGGACGACACCTCCTCCATAGCGCGACGCTCAGGGGAGCCGCCCTCCACGTGCAGGTAGATGTGCGCGACGCCCAGGACCCTGAGCTCCTCCGTGGCTGCGGGGAGGGCGTCCAGCGCCCTCTCGGGGAGGGGCAGCAGGACCCTATTGGCGCGTATGCCGAGGTCCCTCAGGCGGCGCGCGTGCTCCAGGGCGTCGCCCAGCATCGGTATCACGGAGCCCTCCACGCGGTTGAGCCTGACGTTCCTCTCCAGGAGCTCGTACGCGTCCGGGTTTATCTCGGAGCTGTAGACCCTGACCCCCTTGGCCATCCGGGCTATCAATATGGAGAACGGGCCGACCCCCGCGAACATGTTGTGGACGACCTCACCGTCGCGCACCAGCGAGGCCACCCTGAGCCTCTCGCCCGAGAGGCGCGGCGAGAAGTAGACCTTCGCGACGTCCACGAGGTAGGAGCAGCCGTTCTCCCTGTGCAGGGTCAGCGTGCGCTCCTCCCCCGCCAGGTGCTCCAGGCCCCTGAGCCTGTACTCGCCGCTCACGGGCGTCACCTGGGCCCACACGGACCTGATGGAGGGGACGGCGCGCATCAGGGCCTCGGCGGCCACCACCCTGGCCTCACGCGGGAGCTCCGGCCTGACCCTGATTATCGCCACGTCGCCTATGACGTCGAAGCCGCCGGCCACCATCTCCAGCTCGTCGTCCCTCAGGACCCCCCTGAGGATCCTCCTGAGCAGCTTCGTCAACTGGCGCCCTCCTCTTCCCCCTCCACCGGCGCCAGGTAGTAGTACTCGCCGATCTCCTTCTGGTACCTGTCCAGCCTGCTTCCCGGCTTGTTGACGCGCGGCCTCCCGCTGGCGGGGTCCCTCCTGTAGGTTATGCCCAGGCTCCCCAGGAAGGCGTTCATGCCCTCCCTCTTGCTCATGGGCGCGGAGGCCGCGCCCACCCTCCCCGGCTCCCCGCTGAACACTATCAGCCTGTCGGACGCGAAGTCTATGAGGCCCACGTCATGGTCTATCACGATGACGCTCCTCCCCATGTCACTCGCGTACCTCTGGAGTATGCGCGCCAGCGCCAGCCTCTCCTCGACGTCCAGGAACGCGCTGGGCTCGTCGAGCGCGTATACGTCCGCCTCCCTGAGCAGGCAGAGGGCCACCGCCAGCCTCTGGAGCTCGCCGCCGCTGAGCCTGTTCACCGCCTTGTTCAGCATCTCATCGACCCCCAGGGGCCTCACGACCCCCGAGAGGGCCGGCTCCTGCGACCAGGACTCCCCTACCGCGCTGCTCAGGGCCTCCTCCACCGTGCCCTGGTAGGACGCGGACAGGTACTGGGGTTTGTACGAGATCTTGGCGGTCATGTACACGCCGCCGGAGTCCGGCCGCTCGATCCCCGCGAGCATCCGGAGGAACGTGGTCTTGCCGAGGGCGTTCGCACCCACGACGCCCACGACCTCCCCCATCCTCACGTCGCCCGCGGACACGGTGAGCCTGAAGCCCGGGAACGACTTCTCCAGCTGCGTGTAGGCGACGAGCGGCGGGGCCTCGGCGGCCGCCGTCGCGGCGCCGCGCAGGTCGAAAGTGACCGGCGTCTGCCTTATCCTGACGTTGTCGCTCGGCAGGTAGCCCTCGAGGAGGGAATTTATCCCGAGCCCCAGCGACATCTGGCGGGAGACCACGCCGTAGACCCCGGGCCTCCCGTAGACCACGTGGACGAAGTCGGCCGCGTAGTCTACGAACGTGAGGTCATGCTCCACCAGCAGGACGTATTTGCCGGACGCTGCCAAGTCCCTGATGACCCGCGCCACCGCCAGCCTCTGATACGCGTCGTTGTAGCTGCTGGGCTCGTCGAAGAAGTACGCGTCCGCCTCCCTGGAGGCCGCCATCGCGACCGCCAGCCTCTGGAGCTCGCCGCCGCCGAGCTCGGAGGGCGTCCTCTCCAGCGAGTCCTCGAGCCCCAGCCTCCTCGCGAGCTCCCTCGACCTCCCCGAGTCGTCGAAGCGCGAGAGCAGCTCGGCCGCCGTGCCGCTCCACATGGAGCGCATCTGCTCCACGAACTGGGGCTTTATCGAGACCCTGAGGGACCCCGAGGCGATCCCCTCCAGGTAATCCCTGAGCTCCGTGCCCCTGAAGAACCTGAGGACCTCCCTCCACTCCGGCGGCTCATCGTAGGATCCCAGGTTGGGAAGGATGCGCCCCGAGAGCACGTTCAGCGCCGTGGTCTTGCCGGTGCCGTTCCTCCCCACCATGCCGACCACCCTCCCCCTCCTGAGTATGGGGAGCCTGTACAGGCGGAACGCGTTGGGCCCATACTGATGCACTGGCGACTCGTCGGGCTCCTCGGCGAGGTTCACTATGGTTATGGCGGAGAACGGGCACTTCTTGGCGCATATGTTGCAGCCTATGCACAGCGCCTCGTTTATGATAGGGTAGCCGTCCTCGCCGAACTCGACCACCTTATGGCCGGTGATCTGCGGCGGGCAGAACCTCTGGCACTCGTGCCCGCACTTCTTGGGCAGGCACAGCTCCCTGTCTATGACGGCTATTCGCCTCGTCATCGCCCGGACGATCGGCGCGATCCCTGCGCTTCTAAAAGGATTTCCAGTCGTCCAGCCTTCCCTGAGAGAGCATCTCCCTGGCGACCACGCTCTTCGACAGCCAGACGTCCCTCGGCAGCCTCAGGAACTTGAACGCGTGGTCGAAAGCCGAGCGGGCGTCATCGAACGCGGCGTAGTTCCCCCTCAGCGCCCTCCTCAGGTACTCCCTGACGAACCACACGCCCACCGGGAAGAGCGCGTCCTGGTAGATCTCGCGGAAAGCCACAACAGCCGCCTGCCTCCCCTCCTCGCGGAGCCTCTCGGCCGCCGCGAGCCTCGCCGAGTAGTAGCAGCCGCCTATGTCCTCGGCGTACGTGGTCCTCCCGCGGTAGCCCTCGTGGTCCCCCAGGACCTCCGGGGCCTCGCCGCTGGGGTTCCAGGTCGTCCCGGGGTACCAGGCCTCTATCCACTCGAAAGCCCACCTGAAGGGCGCCAGCACCACCACGAACGTGTTGCCGAGGCGCCTCTCGACGTAGACGCGGTACTCGTCTATCGTCCCCATTCCCCGTATCTCGTCCACCAGGCGCTTCGATATTATATCGTCCACGGCCGTTATGCTCCAGCGCGTCGGGACGAGCTTCCTGTTCCTCCTCACGCCCATCATCCCCGCGCTGAACGCCCTCTGGATCTCCGTGATCCTTATCCCGGAGCGGTAGAGTTGCATCACGGCCTCCTCGCTGCCCAAGTCGTGGTCATAGTACACGCGCTCCAGCGCGCGGTTCCCGGGGCCAGGCCTCACGCGGAAGTCCTCCACCGGGGCCGACGGCCCGAACGGCGGGGCCTCGTCGACCAGGAGAACGGTCGCGGAGGGCGGCCTCGAGAACCTGAGCTCCAGCTCGCTGCTCCGGCTGGACATCAGCATGTCGTGCATCCTCTGAAGGTAGGGCGGGGGGTCCCTGGCGCTCTCGACTCTCAGGGGCTTAGTCCCCCTCACCAGCCGCACGCGCATCTCAGCTATCCTGTCGTAGCCGAGGCCGTACCAGTCCTCCGGCGAATCCAGGATCCTGGTGTCCCCCCTCTCGTTGGTGGCGAGGGGGCCCACTGACACCTTAGGGTATCCCATGCGGCCCACGAACACCCCCGGGGGGCTACTGCCGTCCAGGTCCACGCCCAGGTCCCCGATGCTCCTGATCAGGGGGAGCGAGCGCACCATGAGCGGGCACACGGGCTTGCCGCAGAGCATGAGCCTGCCCTTGCAGCGGACGCAGAGGGATGATCTGGGCGCCACCAGCCTCAGGCGGTCCTGGGAGCCGGTGCCCCCGAAGACCTCGAACACCGGTGTTGCGGGCGCCAATCCATGATTTATATGTTATGCTTTTATCATTAGTTGCTGGGGGCGCCGCGCGGCGCCCTTCCGGGCAGCACCTCTATCGTGAAGTTCTCCAGTATCTCCTTCTTCCTCTTCCTGAGCGTGACAGCGCTTATCCCCGAGGCCTCAGATAGGTCCCCCTGCCTGACGTCCTCGTTCATCACGTTGCTCGCTATGCTCAATATCGCTATTGCTATTCCGCGGGGGTTCCTCCCCATGAGCGGCTCATAGTCTATCTGGCTGGCTATCTCCCTCGCCAGGGCCTCCGTCCTCGGGCTGATCCCCAGCTGTGTGGCGAGCTTCCCCACCTGTGCTACCACGTTGGCCTTGGTCAGGGGGACGTCCTCACCGTTGCCATCCATCTCCCTGAGGCTCAGGTAGTACTCCCTCACCGACTTGATGAGGCTTCTACGGCTAAGCCCCCAGGCGCTGCCGGTCTCCAGGAACTCCTCCAGGCTCCTCCCCACGCCCCTGACCCGGCTCACGTAGTACAGCAGCGCGACGGCGAGCGGCGCCAGCTTCCTCCCCCTGACGACGCCCCTCCTCTCCATCTTCAGGTACATGCGGGCCGCCTCCTCCACGAAGTTCTCGGGCAGGTTCAGCCTGGAGGCCGCCTCCTTCATGAGCTCCATGACGCGACCCCTCCTCCTCAGGTCCGGGTCCTCATCCACCATCCTCTGGGCGTTCCTGAGCCTCCAGGAGTCCTCGCCCTCCCTCCCGATCAGCGTGGAGAGCGGATTTGGATCGCTGAGCCTGATGGGGCCCCCGGCCTGGCTCCTCGCGAAGGACTCCTCGAGGTCCATGGAGCTCCAGAACCTCCCCGTGTACACCGCCCTGTCGGGCGAGACGTGCCCGTTGGGGCAGACGTACTCCCCGCTGTCCGGATCGAAGATCAGCCTCTCGCCGCACACGCGGCACCTGTGGACCTCCTCCCCGCCCTCGGCGGGCCTCGCTCCTCCCAATCCTCCTCCCCCTCCTCGGGCCCCCCGGCCGCCTCGGGCTCGGACCTAGAGTACAGGGTCTCGCCTATGATCCCGCCCACGCGGTCCGTCCTGGCCTCGAGGGAGGCGTAAGGCGATCTGACCGGCCCGAACACCTCCCTCACCACCCCGACTCTTCTCCCCCTCCTATCATATAATTGGGTCCCCTCCTTGACCTCGACAAACAGCTTCACTATTATGCGCCCGCTCCTGGCCCTCCTGAGCACCTGCCCGACGGCCCTCACCCGGCGGCCCCCCTGATCCTCGCCAGCTCCTTGGCCAGCTCCCTGAGCAGCAGCTGCTTGCTCTTGCCCTCCACCTTGCGAACCTGCACGTACCCGCTCCTCTCGCTGGGCCTCCCCGGGCGGCGTGCCTCCTTGGCCGCCATCACCTGAAGCCCGGCCTCCTCGGCCGCCCTCCTCAGCTCGTCCAGCGTCGGGTTCCTCGTCGCTATGCTGAGCGGGATCCTCCTGCCCTGCCTCCTCCCCAGCCTGGAGTTGAAATAGTCCAGCCAGATGATTACCTGATCCCTCCTCTTCAACCCGGCGGCCCTCGTCCCCCGGGAGCTCGCTTACCCTCCACTAAGACCGCGTTTATGACGCCGTCCTGGGAGGGCCGCGAGGTCACCCTGGCCACCCCGGCGTCCGTCTCTATCAGTGCGCCCTTGCTTATGACGCCCCTCCTCTCGTAGTCCCTGTCGGCCGGGTTCGCGATCACGCGCAGTATCTTGGCCCTCTTGGACTGGCCGAGCCTCGCGTCGACCACGACGTTCGCGAACTGGTCGCTCACCAGCGCGACCTTGCGACCCCCTCCCCTTGTCCTCTTCACCCTCACGGCGTGCTCGCCCAGCACGGTCTCCGTGGGGTAGCCGTCCCTCTCGTGCTTCCTCCTGCCCCTGCTGGCCCTCCTCCTGCCCCCGGTGACCTTCCTCTTCTCCAGGTTCTCGTACGGCTTCTTCACGGCCTCGCGCGGAGGGGCCACTTCGCTTAAAGGTTTCGCGCCGCGCCCCGCGTCAGGAGGCGCGGGGAAGAGCATAAATGAGGGCTCCGCGTAGCTGCCCCATGCCGGGCCCGAGGAAGTACATATTCGTCACGGGGGGCGTCATGTCCGGCCTCGGGAAGGGCGTGATAACAGCCTCCATAGCCAAGCTCCTGCGCGCCTCGGGGCTGAACGCCCTGCCGATGAAGATAGATCCATACATAAACGTGGACGCTGGCACCATGAACCCGGTAGTCCATGGCGAGGTCTACGTGACCGAGGATGGGGGCGAGTGCGACATGGACCTAGGCACCTACGAGAGGTTCCTCGGCGTGAACCTGACCCGGGAGCACAACGTGACGACCGGCCAGATATACATGGCCGTCATAGAAGCGGAGCGCCGCGGGGACTATTTGGGCGAATGCGTCCAGATAATACCCCACATCACGAACGAGATAAAGCGCAGGATAAGGGGGCTGGCGGAGTCGAGGAACGCGGACGTCCTCGTCGTGGAGTCCGGCGGCACCGTGGGCGACATAGAGGGCCTGCCGTACTTGGAGGCATTCCGCCAGATGCGCGTGGAGGAGGGGAGGGAGAACACGATGTTCGTGCACGTCACATGGGGCCCCGTCCTCCCCTCGGTCGGGGAGTTCAAGACGAAGCCCACCCAGCACAGCGTGCAGGAGCTCAGGAGGATAGGGATACAGCCCGACGCCATCATCGTGAGGAGCTCCTCGCCCATGCCGGAGGATGCCAAGAGGAAGATCGCGCTATACGCCAACGTGGAGCAGGACGCGGTCTTCTCGAGCCCGGACATGGCCACCGTTTACGAGGCGCCGCTCGTGCTGGCGAAGCAGGGGTTCCTCAGGATCGTGGAGAGGAACCTCAGGCTGGGCCCGCTGGAGGCCGACCTGGAGGAGTGGCGGAGGATAGTCGAACCCTTCAAGGTGAGCTCCCCCAGGCTGCGCATAGCGATGGTGGGGAAGTACTCCAAGCTGGCGGACAGCTACGTCAGCGTCAATCACGCGCTGATGCACGCGGGCGCCAGGCTGGGCGTCAGGGTTGATATAGACTGGCTGGACTCGGAGCGTTACGAGATGGACCCCGGCGCGCTCAGCGAGCTCGAGGGCTACGGCGGCGTGCTGATACCGGGCGGCTTCGGGAGGCGCGGCAGCGAGGGTATGATCTCCGTCGCCGACTACGCTAGGCGCCGCTCCATACCTTTTCTGGGGATCTGCTTCGGGTTCCAGCTGGCCTCCGTGTCCTTCGCGAGGTACGTAGCGGGATTGGAGGGCGCGAACTCGACAGAGCTGGACCCCTCGACGCCCCACCCCGTAGTGGACCTGCTTCCGGAGCAGCGCGGCCTCGCAGGGCTGGGGGGCACAATGAGGCTCGGCGCGCACGAGATAGAGATCCTGCCCGGCACCCTGGCCAGCCGCATATACGGCGTGAGGCGCATACTCAGGAGGCACAGGCACAGGTACGAGGTCAACCCCGAGTACCTGCCGAGGCTGCGGGCGGCCGGCCTGGTGTACTCGGCCTTCAGCGACTCCGGCCGCCGTGCGGAGATACTCGAGATTCCGGGCCACCCATTCTACATTGCCACCCAGTATCACCCGGAGTTCTCCAGCAGGCCGTGGGAACCGGAGCCCGTCTTCCTGGCGTTCGTCTCGGCCGCGCGCGACAGGCAACTAGGCGTGGCGGCGCGCGCCGCCCTCGCGGGCGGCCAGGGCCATGTCCACACTGAGGGAGGTCGCCGAGCTCTCGGCAGCGCTCTCGGAGAGCGAATATCGCGTCCTCAGGGCGCTAGCCATGTTCCTCGGCTCGAGGATGCACGTGCCGCTGGAGATGATATCGGCATCCGCCGGCCTCCCCCAGGAGCTCGCCGAGTCCTCGCTCAGCATCTTGGAGGGCCTGGGGATGGTCGTCCGGAATCCTGCCGGTTACGCCCTCGTCTACGCGGGCCTGGACGCCCTTTCCCTCCACGAGCTCAGGGCCCGCGGGCAGCTGGACGCGCTCGGGACTCCGATAGCCTTGGGGAAGGAGTCAGACGTGTACTCCGGGATCGCCGGATCCAGGGAGGTCGCGGTGAAGGCCTACAGGATCGGGCGCGTCAGCTTCAGGAAGGTCAAGCGCCTCAGGTCCTACGGGCCGCAAGCTGGGGGATGGATGCTGGCGAGCATAATGTCCGCGTCGTCCGAGTTCGCGAGCCTGCGCCGCCTGAGGTCCGCCGGGCAGCCGGTCCCCGAGCCCCTGGCGGTCAGGTACCACCTGCTCGTCATGGAGCGGATAGACGGCACGCTGCTCAGGCGCGTCCGGGAGGTCGCCGATCCTGCGCGGCTGCTCAGGAGGATCCTAGAGGCCATCAGGGGCTGCTACATGGCGGGGCTCGTGCACGCCGACCTCAGCGAGTTCAACGTCATGATCCGCGGCGACGACGTGATCCTGATAGACTGGCCGCAGTCCATCCGCTCCGATGACCCAGCCGCGCTCCCGGCCCTCGAGCGTGACATCGCGAACATCGTGCGCTTCTTCAGGAAGCGCTTCGGCTTCAGCGCGGACGCCGGGCGCGCTCTCGAGTACGTGCTGGGCCGCAGCCCCGAGTGCTGCTAGATGAGGGCCTCATCGCCCAGCACTATGTAGAGAACGTTGTTCCCCCTTATGACGACCCTACCTAGCTTCTCCGAGACGCGCCCGTCCTTTTGGTGCTCGAACGCCTCGTCCAGGAACAGATTCATGTAGGAGTCCACGTTGATGAGCCTCCCCCTGTACTCCAGCATGTTCTTCAGCCTCACGCGGACTTGCATGTTTATGGCCCTCTGCAACGCCATGAGGGGCCTCTTCCCCATCGTCGAGTTGGCCTGCGCTTGGCTCAAAAGCGTCCTAGCTGGGAGAGACCCTTGTATTTATTTCTTATGCGGTGGAAAGGGGCTCCGTTACCTTAAGCTGACCCATCGGTGAACCCGGATCCGAGGGGAGCCCTCCGCCCGGTCCGCAATGAGCACGAGTCCAGGGGTCCATCGGCGCGATCCGAGGGGAGTGCGCCGCATATTCATCGATGGCGCAATAGCGAGCGTGGGAGGGGCTCCGCGTGGATCTGGGCCGCCTTCGAGCCGTACCTCCATAGACGCCTATCTGTTCATCGGGATGCCGGTGCGTAAGTACGGCGGGATCCCGATCTACACGGATGGCGCGGGATGGTACGCGG
>WYEM01000041.1 GCA_009903775.1 Nitrososphaerota archaeon
GAGCTACGGCGGCGTCCCCGTCCTGAGGGACGTGAGCCTCGACGTGGGCGAGGGGGAGCTCGTCGCGCTCATAGGGCCCAACGGGGCCGGGAAGACCACACTCTACAACGTCATATGCGGCGTCGTGAGGCCGGACTCCGGCAGGGTATACTTCATGGGGAGGGACATAACGGGGCTGCCCCCGGAGAGGATATGCAGGATGGGAATAGCGCGGACCCACCAGGTGCCGCGGCCCTTCGGCAACATGAGCGTCCTGGAGAACGTGATGGTCGCCGCGTCGCACGCGGGCGGCCTGGACATGGGGCGCGCCGCCGAGGCTGCCATGGAGATCCTCAGGACGGTCGGGCTCGCGGGCAAGGCCCATGCCCGCGCGGACTCCCTCACGATCTACGAGCTCAAGGTGCTGGAGCTCGCGCGCGCTCTGGCGGCCAGGCCCAGGCTGCTGCTCCTCGATGAGCCGTTCGCCAGCCTCAGCCCCTGGAGGGCCGAGGAGGCCCTCGCGCTCATCAGGCGGCTGAGGGACGAGGAGCGCATAACGATAATCTGGGTGGAGCACGTGATGGGGCTGCTCCGGAAGGCGGCCGACAGGGTGGTCGTGCTGAGCCAGGGCGAGAAGATAGCAGATGGCCCCTTCAGGAGCGTCGTGCACAGCGCCGAGGTGATGGCAGCGTACTTGGGGGAGAAGATAGTGGATGACGTCGGGTGACGCCATCCTCTCCGTCAGGTCCGTGAGCGCGAGCTACGGCGGCGTCCCCGTCCTGAGGGACGTGAGCCTCGACGTGGGCGAGGGGGAGCTCGTCGCGCTCATAGGGCCCAACGGGGCCGGGAAGACCACACTCTACAACGTCATATGCGGCGTCGTGAGGCCGGACTCCGGCAGGGTATACTTCATGGGGAGGGACATAACGGGGCTGCCCCCGGAGAGGATATGCAGGATGGGAATAGCGCTGCTGCCCCAGGGCCGCGGCCTCTTCCCATCCCTCAGCGTCAGGGACAACCTGCTCCTGGGCGCCTGGGGCCTCGATGGGCGGCAGCTCAGGGACAGGCTGGAATCCATATACTCGCTCTTCCCCGCCCTGAGGGGGAAGGAGAAGCGGAGGGTCGGATCGCTGAGCGGGGGGGAGCAGCAGATGGTCGCCATTGCCAGGGCCCTCATCTCGAGGCCGAAGGTGCTGATGCTGGACGAGCCATCGGCCGGCCTGGCGCCGATCGTGATGGAGAACCTCTACGATAGCGTGATAGCGAGGCTCAGGGGGACAGTGTCCATGGTCATCACGGAGCACAGGTACAGGCGCCTCATGGAGATCGCCGACAGGTGGTACGTCATGGAGGGCGGCAGCGTGGTCATGGAGGGCGGCTCGGGCGCCAGGCGCTCGTGGAGGGGGGAGCGGGCTCGCGCCCCGCGAGCGGGGCCCGGGAGCGCCGGCACCCCCAGCGGCGCCAATCGGGCTCCACGGATAAAGGCTTATAGAACGTGACACAGTCAGCTCCGGTCACAGGATGTATAACGTCGCGGCCACCCTTGCGTTCCAGGGTCTGCTCCTGGGCGGGCTCTACGCTCTCACGGGCTACGGCTTCTCCCTATCCCTAGGCATCGTGAGGGAGATCAACGTCGCGCACGGGGATCTGGCGATACTGGCGGCCTACATGGCGCTGGCTGCCCTCGAGGCCTGGCGCATGCCCCCCCTCCTCAGCCTCGTGTGGCTGGTGCCCGCGATGTTCGCCATCGGGTGGGCCCTACAGAGGTTCCTGCTCAACAGGGCCCTGAGGCGGGGACCGAACCACGTGGTGATAGTGACGTTCGCGCTCAGCATAGCGCTGGAGAACCTACTGCTGATAATATTCTCATATAATGAGAGGAGCCTCGCCGCCGGGTACCTCCTGCGCGGCGTCTCCATCGGGCCCCTCAGGACGCAGGCGGTGCTGCTGATAGATCTCGCCGCCTCCGTGGCGACACTGGCGGCCGTTCAGGCAGTCCTGGCGCGCACCGCGATCGGCAGGGCGATGCGCGCGGTCTCGACGAACGAGTACGCTGCGCGCATACTCGGCATAAGGCCCGAGTACATATACTCGGTGGCCATGGGCCTTGCGATGGCAGTGAACGCCGTGGCGGGGGTGCTCCTGGGGTCCACCTTCACATTCTACCCGAGCTCCGGGCCGGACTACATGCTGATAGCCTTCGGGACGGTGATATTAGGGGGGCTGGGGAGCCTCCTGGGGACGTTCATCGGCGGGCTGATCATTGGCGAGGTGTTCGTGCTCGCAGGGTTCGCGCTCGGGGCCACCTACCAGATGCTCACGACGCTCCTGGTGATACTGATCATACTGGTCGCCAGCCCCCGCGGCATACTCAGGGGGGAGGTGTTCCGATGGGATGAGGGTGGGTGGCAGGGCGCTCTACGCGGCGGCCCTCCTGGTCTTGGCCGCTTCCGTGCCCGCATGGGGAGGCAGCCTCCTCGAGGGGTTCCTCATCCTGGCCCTGATATACGGGTCCGCCGCCCTCCTCTGGGGGTTCCTGGCGGAGCACGCGGGCTTGGTGTCCCTGGGGCAGCAACTGTTCGTGGGGCTGGGCGCCTACGGCCTGGTGATATTCGGCAGGATGGGGATCCCCATCGTCCCGGCGATGCTGGCCTCCGCGGCGCTCAGCTCGGCCCTGGCCTCCGCGCTCGCGTTCCCCCTGCTCAGGCTCAGGGGTGCCTACTTCGCGTTCGGGACGTGGATCGCCGCCCAGATTTTCCAGCTGGCGTTCGAGAACTGGAGCTATGTGGGCGCCGGGGAGGGTGTCACGTACAGGCCCGCGCTCGCCATCCCGGGCCACGACGTCTACCTCGGATCCCTGGCGCTCCTGGCCACCTCGTCGCTGATCATCTACTACCTCTACAGGTCCAAGCTGGGCCTGGGGCTGAGGGCCATCGGGGCGGACGAGGTGGTCGCCGCCGAATCGGGGGTGAGCGTCTTCAGGAGCAAAGTGTACGTGTTCGTGCTCTCGGCGGCGCTGACCTCGATCTCCGGCTCCCTCTACGCGCTCTACGCAGCTTACCTAATACCCACATCGATGTTCAACCTGTCATGGGTCATCGGGATGATCTTCGTGGCGCTCGTGGGAGGGGCGGGGAGGATAATGGGGGCGCCCATAGGCGCGATAGCGTTCGTGGCGCTCCTCTACTCGACCTCGGGGTACGCCGGGTGGAGTCTCCTGGTGGAGGGGCTTGCCACCATAGCCGTGTGGCTCCTCCTGCCCAGGGGGATCTGGGGGGAGATAGCCTCCCGCCTGAAGCTCGAAGCGCCCGTGTGATCGTACATTCGACCAGGGCGTTGGTGAGCTGCCCCGCCCTTCAGGGTGAGGCTTCCCGCTTCACTGCCCCACATTGCCCGCGGCCCTCGGCCATGGGCAGAGGGCGGGGCTCCGCAGGCGCCGCGGGTGGCTCCCATCCTGCCCTCCTCAGCGCGTTGAGGGACGCGTTGTAGTCGCGATCCGCCCTCCAGCCGCGGGCCGGGCACTCGAAGACCCCGTCGCCCGGCGTCAGATCGCGCTCACGAGTCCGCGCTTGTAGCACGCCCTCGCGGAACCTCCGCCTGGCGCCGTGGAACCGGTCGGCGATCCCCTGCGCCACCTAGGAGCGGAGCCGCTGGTAGTACTCGCTCCGCTTCCTCAGGTCCAGCGCCAATCCTCTCAGTTCCATGAGGGTCAGGCCCCTCCCCTTCCTGCGGTGGAGATCCGTGCCCGCCCGCCGCAGGGCATTGTGGATCTCGCATGCCAGCCTCAACTGGGCCTTTAGCGCCCCCAACGTCCGCTGGCCCGCGCGCGCCCTGAAGCGGAACCCCACGGCGGGCATCGCCCTTTAAGCCATCCTCGTCATGAATTGTGAGGTTTTCAGCTATAAATAGGTAATTTATTGTTTGTAGCCGGTCTTACGGCGTAATTTAAATTCAGGTGCGGGACTTCTCCCTCAAATGACTAGGAGAGTGGCGTTGACGGCCGCACAATATGCGGTGATAGCGATAGTAATAGTGGTCGCCGTGGGGGCGGCGGCCGCCTACGTGTGGTGGCCCAGGGCCCCGCCCGCGCCGTCCGAGATAAGGATCGGCGTGGTCGCGCCCCTGACCGGTTCGCTGGCTTCCTTCGGCGCCCCCGACCCGTGGCTCGCCTCCTACGTCCAGAACTACATAAATCAGAACATGGGCGGGATCTACATGCAGGCGTACGGGAGGAGGATCCCCGTCCAGATAATACTGGTGGACACCCAGAGCAGCCAGAGCACAGCCGCCACCGTCACGCAGCAGCTGATAACGCAGGATCACGTGAACCTGCTGATACTGTTGCACACCCCGCAGACGATAGACCCGGCCAGCGCGATGGCGGAGAAGTACGGGGTCCCGGCCCTCGCGATCGAGGGCCCCGTCGACGCGTGGGTGGTCAAGGGACCATACCACTGGACGTATATGGTCGGGTGGGCCTTCCCCCAGCTGGTCCAGACGTACATAAACATATGGAACCTGGCCGGCAACAGGACGAACGGGGTGGTCGCGGTGATATCGTCCAACGACGTGGGCGGCCGGACCTTCTACGAGGTCATCGTGCCGATGGCGGAGGCCGCGGGATACAGGGTGGTCGACCTGGGACTCGTGACCCCCGGGACCACGGACTACACCCCGTACATAATAAAGGCGAAGGAGGCGAACGCGACGATACTGGCGGGCGACCTTTCCCCTCCCGACTTCGCGACGCTCTGGAGGCAGGCCCACGCGTATGGCTGGGTGCCCGAGGTGGTCACCTTCGCGAGGTCCAGCGTGTTCCCGTCGGACATGCGGGCGCTGGGCGACAACCTGGCGTACGGGATAAGCGTGGAGGTCTGGTGGTTCCCGTCCATAAGCACCTACTACTCCCCGCTCCTCAAGATGAACGCCTCGCAGTGGGCCCAGCTGTACGAGTCGGCCACCGGGAGGGAGTGGGACATGGCAATAGGGTACGACCTGGGCGCCTATGACTGGGCCGTGAACGTGCTGGAGAGGGCCGGCAGCCTCAGCCCCCAGGCGATAAACCAGTCGATAGCCACCACCGAAATGATGACCATGGCCGGCCCGATAGACTTCCAGAACCCGTTCCCATCGCCTGGCGTGGAGTCGCTGATAGCCCAGCAGGAGCCCTTCATGCTCCAGCCGCAGAACAAGGGGCACTACGTGCTCCTCCCGCTCTTCGGCGGCCAGTGGGTGCCCAGCAGCAGGTGGGGGTGGAAGATAGTGCCGATCTACAGCGCGGGCCTGCCTGTCGAGACGTACCCGATGGTCATGATACCTGCCAATCCGTCGAACGCGACGTCGACCTACGTCAACGCGACCCCTCCGTGATGGGATCCGGCCCCGCCCGGGGGCGGGATCCCTTCAATTTATTCAACATCTCCCTCGCGTTCTCCAGCATTGCGTGATCGTTGTTGAAGAAGACGTAGACGCGGGTGCCCCCGAGGGATCTCAGGCGCCCCGCGACCTCCTCCAATTCCTCGTCCGAGTACTCGTGGGCGTACCACGCGGTCCTCCCGTGCATCCTGAGGTAAACGCTGTCGCCGCTCCTGGCGTAGAACGATAGATCGGGCGCGTCGACCGATACCATCGTGATACCTGCGTCCCTGGCGCGCTCCACCCATCCCTCCTCGAACCAGCTCGGGTGCCTGAACTCGATCGCCATCCTGGGCCCGAGGTCCACAGCCCCCGAGACCTCGATTATCCTGCGCCAGTTCTCCTCCCCGGCCGCGAAGCGCGGCGGCATCTGGAACAGGTAGAAGTCCACTATTCCGGCCTCGTCCATCGGCCTGAAGAGCTCCAGGAACCTGAGGAGGACCTCCGTGGATCCCGGCGTCCTCATCATCCTCGAGTGCGTTATGCTCCTGTGCACCTTCACGCTCCAGCGCAGCTCGGT
>WYEM01000001.1 GCA_009903775.1 Nitrososphaerota archaeon
CAGAACCAGATACAGATAGTCGATGTGGAGTTCTATCCGGCCGGCAGCACCCGGTTCCAGAGCATCCTCACGGCGGCCGCGGCGGCCAAGCCGAACGTCATAGTGACCGCGAGCTGGCCGAGCGAACTGGCGGCACTCGTGCAGCAGGCCGCCACATTCCCGGCCCTCAAGGGAGTGACTTGGAGCGGGAGCGGCGGCATAACGGACGATGCGTCGTTCTATGGGCCAGCGGGCCAGGATGCGACAGGCCAGATATTTCCGGTTGTTATTAGTGAATATGCTCTCACATCAAATGCTACTGTCAACGCCAAATGGCTAAACTTCAGGGCCGCTTATCATGCCGTGACGGGCAAGACCGCCGGTCAGCTGGGCGCCTCCGGGTACGACGCAGTTTGGGTCGCCGCCTACGCGCTGAAGGACGCGGGGACGACGCAGAACACCGCCGTGATAAACGCCCTGGCAACGATGTCGCCGCCCCCGCAGCTGGTTTTGCTGACCAAGCCGACGCCCAGCGGAACGCTGTTTGACAGCTTTCACGAGGTATCGTGGAATCCGATAGCCGTCGAGGCCTTCTGGAACTCGACGAGCAACTCCGTCTACACGCAGGTCGTCTGGCCGTCCCAGTTCGCCACGGCGAGCCCGCAGTTCGGGATATTCCCGTGACGCATTCCAGTAGCTCTATTTATTTTTATTTATTTCAATAATGCATACGACGCTGTCCGGTTAATCATGATACGGTTAATCCCGGTGACCCGGAAACTCGTTGGAGGCTCTGCGGAGATAGGGAGTGAAGCGAGTAGTCCTTAAACATTGAAAACATTGTCTTAAAGTCTTAAACATTGCATGTAATTCGCCCGCTACCGAGGGGAGAGCCGGACGAGCGTGCCCAAGAGGTCTTCAGCGTAATAGGCGCGCTCATCTACGGCCTCACAGCGTTGGTGCTGACGACGTCCCTGATCGGCATGGCGCACGGGCTGGCCCACGCCGGCCTGCTGTTCTCCGAGGCCACTGTGATCGTCAGCGTAATAGGTCTCGTCGCCACGGCGCTCCTGAGGAAGGCCGGGAAATCTGAGATCGAGTGAAATTATCTAATTATTATATTATTTTTATTTCCAATCAACTGCGCTTCAATCCGAGCAGGTGCTCCGCGTTCCCGTGTAGCATCATCTCCTTCTCCTCATCCGGTATCGGCGCGGCGCGTATCATCGACAGATTGCCCCCTATCGATTTTGAGGCCGTTATGTATGGCCAGTCCGATCCGAACATGATCCTCCTGGGCCCGAAGAGCTGATACGCCGTCATCAGGTCGGCCACCGATTCCCCGTCCACGGCGGTGTCCACATATATATGGGGCACGTACTGCTCCAGCTTCCTGCCCACCCCCATCCTCTCGAGCCTCTCGTTCACCCTGTGGCGGAAGTACGGGATCATGGCGCCCATGTGGTGCAGCACGACCACGAGGTTCGGCACCTCGTCGAAAACCTTCCCGACTATCAGCCTCCAGGCCGCCACGGAGGTATCGAAGGGCCAGCCGAACGCGCTCATGGAGCCCCTGTCCAGGGGGAGCCCGTCTAGATCTACAGGGTGTATGAACACCGGGAGGCCCAGCTCCGCCGCCCTGCGCAGGATCCTCCTGGATTCGGGGTGGTCGAGCCCCCTGTCCCCCTGGTGCGCCGGCACGGTCGCGCACCTGAAGCCCATCCCCTTGATCCTGTCCAGCTCCTCGAGGGCGGCGTCCGCGTCGAGGAGGCCCACTATCCCGCATCCGATGAACCTGTCCGGGTACTTCGAGGTCAGCTCGTCGTGGATGTAGTCGTTCGCCATCCTGCAGATTCTCACTGAGCCCTCGGGGGAGAGCCCCGAAAGCTGGGCGGCGCTAAGGTGGACGACCTGCACATCGATGCCATACTTGTCCATGAGAGCCAAGCGCTCCCCGGGGGCGTTGCCATCGTACTTGAAATGGACGCTCATGCTGCCCTCCCAGCTTGGAAGCATTACGTGTGCCGAGAAATCGATTATCATCGGCGATGATGTTACCGCTGGCTTCGCATAAATGCTTTCCAACAATGACAGCTGCCGAGCAGCTTCGATGCCGGCTTTGTCCACAAAACGGGATGTCGGACGAACCGCGTCGAGTTGTAAACAGGCATCCTCATGGGTGTTTCTGTTGATATGGAGAGATTGTCGGCGGTGCTGCACACGGTCGTTCCGCGCGAGGAAGAAAGGGAACACCGACCCTCAGGGATATGTAGGCAAGTATGTAGTGACTTGGAGGATGCCCAGGGAGGGCGGCCCTGAGCGTTCTTCTCGAGCATGGCGCGTGTACTGGGTCGGAACCTCGCGAAACTCGAAAGTCCTGGGGAGGGGCGCTGCGCTTGGCGGTTGCGAACGGATATTCCAAGTGCCCGGTGGGCGATGTTGGTCAGATAAGACTACTAGCGGATCACCTTCGCGCCCGAGCGCGTCGATCGGAGAAGGGATTGCCGAGGGATGACGGGCCTTCGCCCGGGAGGCGGTCGCTGCGTCCTCGCAATCTCGCTATCGTCTTATATGATTAATTATATGATTAATATCCCTGTGAGCAGGAATAAGCCTTATCCGCTCACGTCGGGGCAGCATGAGAGGAAGCTACGAAGGTTAGCTCGCGTCACGGCAAAGCTCTGCGACAAGCTGAACTAGGAGAGGAGGCAGGCGTCCCTCAGAGGTGGATAAGACTTGATAGCATTTGGAGTAAGCACAAGGGCGTAGTGAATATTGACGCGATGCATCAGTGAACGGAGCTGGAGCGGACGGATAGCTTTCCCCAATTCTGGATTCTGTTTCAGAAGTCCTACATCGAGCTACCCGATCCTCAATCGCGAGCCCGATCGAAGCTGATATCCTCCGCGTGTGTCACTATGGCCTGATGGACGAAGTACGCTTGGTGCACCGCGAGCTCGGCGTCGAAGTCGCTCCGTGCGGACACGGCGTCTACGGGATAGACCACGTTGTACCCCCTCACCGACGCGCCGGACACCGCGTGTAGTACGCAGACGTTGGCCACGGTCCCGGTCACCACGACCGTGTCGATCCTCAGCAGCCTCAGATAGTGATCGAGTGGCGTCCCGTAGAATGCGTCTATGGTCGGCTTCTTCACTATGAGGTCGTGCGGACCGGGGGCCAGATCCCCTATTATCTCCGAACCCCAAGTGCCGGCTATCGTGTGCTCCCCCACTCTCGGGAAGCCGGGGGAATCCTTGTAGATGATCTTAGGATTGCCCGGGAGACGCCAGTCCTGCGTGTAGATCACTGGGACCCCGGATGCGCGGGCGCGCTCCAGGAGGGACCTGATGACCGGGACCGTGGCGGGCGCCGAGGGCACGAAGAGCCTGCCCCTCGGCTCCACGAAGTCGTTCTGCATGTCTATCACGAGCACCGCGGACGTCCCCGGATCCAAGTGTACCTCTTCGGACATGCCGTACTCTGGGACCACCACGCTCTTCAGATCTGGCATCGTCCCCTGCTACGGGGTCCCCGCTCTTAAGCGCTTCCTCGACGTTGTGAGGCACTGGTCAGATAAGGCTATCGCGGAGGCCGAGATAGCCTCCGGGGGCGCGCCCCCTTTCCCCTCGACGGCTCTCCGTGGTCAACATGCGCGGGCGCGAATGTGATCCG
Organism: Nitrososphaerota archaeon; assembly: GCA_009903775.1. GTDB lineage: Archaea > Thermoproteota > Nitrososphaeria > Conexivisphaerales > Conexivisphaeraceae > Conexivisphaera. The sequence goes on from WYEM01000001.1 coordinate 3,655, forward strand.
CTGACGATCCCACCTGATCAACGCCCCTCACAATTCTCATAAAGAATATTAAGAACTTCTTATTACTATTTTCTGTCATGAATCTAAAGTTCTGGGAAGGGCGGGATCCCGCCGAGGTGGGCTATCCGCCGGCCCCCAATACCAGGACCGTGACCGATGAGCGGAGGAACATGGTGATCGACTACGACGTTCCGGTGGTAATGCGCGATGGGGTAAAAATATACGTGGATGTCTACCGCCCGAGGGCGGACGCCGAATATCCATCGATACTCGCCTGGACAGCGTACGGCAAGAACAGCCAGTACGTCGGCCATGTGGGAGGGCAGGACATCGTGGGGCTCTCCGAGTACACGGCTTTTGAGGCCCCCGATCCCGTCTGGTGGACCAGGCGCGGCTACGCAGTGGTGGTCGCGGACCCGCGCGGGGCGTTCAACTCGGAGGGGGAGAGGACCTTCCTGACCGAGCAGGAGGCGCGCGACATGTACGATACCGTGGAGTGGATCGCGCGCCAGCCCTGGAGCAACGGCAGGGTGGGGATGTCCGGAGTCTCCTACCTGGCGTGGAGCCAGTGGTGGGCCGCGTCGCTGAACCCTCCCCACCTGGCCGCGATAAACCCGTGGGAGGGCACGCCATTCCTCTACCATAACGTGGCGGTGCACGACGGCATACCGACGGACTTCTTCCCGGTCCTCGTGAGGTACCGGTGGCAGTACTCGCGCTCCAGGAGGGTCGAGGACCTCGTAGGGATGCTCGAGGACCACCCACTCTTCGATGAGTACTGGGCGAGCAAGATACCGCGCTTCGAGGACATAACGGTCCCGATCTTCGCGGCCGCCAGCTGGTCGGACCACGGCCTCCATACGTGGGGGACGCTCGAGGCATGGGCCAGGGCATCGTCCAAGGATAAGTATCTGCTCATACATGGGAGGAAGAAGTGGAAGACGTTCTACGACCTGGCCTGGATGCAGGAGCTCTTCTTCGACCGCTACCTAAAGGGGGAGGACAACGACGTGAAGCACTGGCCCAGGGTCCTCTACGAGGTGAGGGACAGGAACTACGTAGGGAGCTTCTACGAGGCCGACGATTGGCCGATACCTAGCACGGACTACATGGCCCTGTACCTGAGGCCGGACGGTTCCCTCTCGAGGGAGCCCGGCGGCGAGGGGGAGGTTAGGTACGATCCGCTGGGGGAGGCGGTGAGCTTCACCTACAAGTTCGAGGAGGATGCGAGGGTCGTGGGTTACATGAAGCTGAGGCTCTGGATCGGGGTCGAGGGCGCGGACGACGCGGACCTCTTCGTCGCAATTGAGAAGCTGGACAGGGCCGGCGGGATCGTGGGATTTCCCTGGAACAACTACTTCGATAACGGCCCCGTGACGCGGGGCTGGCTGCGCGTCTCGTGCAGGGAGGTCGACGAGGCGGAGTCGAGGCCCTACAAGCCCGTGCACAAGTGCAGGAGCCAGCGGAAGCTCCGGCCGGGCGATATCGTGCCGGTCGACGTGGCCATATGGCCCTCCGGGACCCTCTTCAGGAGGGGCGAGGCCCTGAGGCTCATCATCGCGGGCCACGACACGCACAGACCCGATCCCGACGTCGAGACCGCGGTGATGAGGGAGGCCATACGCCCCGACGTGTGGCTGGTGAGGATCCACGAGTCGCCGCCCTTCTACAGGCACACGCGCACCGTGAACAGGGGGCATCACATCCTGTACATGGGAGGGAGGCGCGATTCCCACCTGCTGGTGCCGGTCATCGGGCGAGCTCCCCGTCCCTGAAGTACGGGATCACCCGCCGCGCGAACTCGCGCTCGCTGCGCTCGTCCATGAAGTGCAGCAGCATCTCGTCCACGCCGGCCCTCGCGTACTCCTCGAGCCTCCCGATGGCCTCGTCCGGCCCTCCCAAGAGGAACGTCCTCCTCACGAACTCCTCCGGGATCCGCGACGGCGAGTCGAGGTCGCCCCTGAACCCCTCGGCCTCCAGGAGCTTCGCGCCGTAGTCCTGGAGCTGGATCGCCGGCATAACGCCGAACGCGAGCTCGCGCGCGAACTCCAGCTGGCGCTCCGCGTCCCCGGCAATGGCCACCCCGGTCAGGTAGCCGCCCATGATCCCCGATGGGTCGCGGCCCGCGCGCCTGGCGAAGTCCCTGACCTCCGAGAGGAGCCTGCCGAACGTCCCGGGGCTGTAGAGCCAGTTCGCCAGCCAGCCATCCCCCGCGGCGGCCGCCGCGCGCCGGGAATCC
>WYEM01000087.1 GCA_009903775.1 Nitrososphaerota archaeon
TTCCACGACGTGACGCTGAGGGACGGTGAGCAGACGCCCGGCGTCGTCTTCAGGAAGGATGAGAAGGTGGAGATAGCCAGGAGGCTGGACGAGGTGGGTGTCCAGAGGATAGAGGCGGGGATGCCCGTGGTGTCGCAGGAGGACTTCGAGGCCGTCAGGGAGATAGCCCACCTGGGGCTGAGCGCCAAGGTGATAGCGTTCTCCAGGATGCTGAGGGAGGACGTCGACGCCGCGCTCAGGGCGGACGTGTCGGGCGTGATAACGGAGGCGCCGGTCGGCATACCGAAGCTGAGGCAGTTCGGCTGGAGCTACGATCAGGTGATAGAGAAGTCCATCGACGTGGTGAGCTACGCGAAGGCGCACGGGCTCTGGGTGGCGCTCTTCGGCGTGGACTCGACCAGGGCGGACCCGGAGTTCCTGATCAGGCTGTTCAGGGAGGTGGACGCCGCGGCCCACCACGATTCCGTCGTGCTGGCTGACACGTTCGGGTGCACGTCACCCGAGGCCTACGGCAAGTTCGTGTCGGTGATCAGGAGATCGATACCCCAGACGATCGAGGTCCATACCCACAACGACTTCGGGCTCGCGGTGGCCACCGCCATCTCCGGGCTTGCGAACGGCGCCTCGGTGGTCCACACGTCCGTGAACGGGCTGGGGGAGAGGGCCGGCAACGCCAGCTTCGAGGAGGTGGCGCTGGCCCTCAAGCTGCTCTACGGCGCGCGCGTCCGCGTGAAATTCGAGAGGCTGAAGGAGCTCTCGGAGCTCGTGCAGCGCTACAGCGGCGTGAGGCTGGCCCCCAACAAGCCGGTGGTGGGCGACAGGGTCTTCACCAGGGAGGCCGGGATATCGATAGCCGGCTGGATAAAGTACCACTTGGGATCCGAGGCCTACCTGCCCGAGGTGGTCGGGAACAGGCACGGCGTGCTGCTGGGGAAGAAGTCGGGCTCCCACACTATAGAGTGGAAGCTGGGCGAGCTCGGGATCAGCGCCACGAAGGAGCAGGTCGACGAGATACTGAGGCTGGTGAAGAGGAGGGCCGAGGAGAAGAAATCGAACGTGACCGATGAGGAATTCATGGAAATAGTCAAATCAGTTATAAACAAATGATCATATGTGGGAGTATAGTACGCCCAGGACTATCGCGATTGCGCCCACGATTATGTTAGCCAGGCTCAGGTAGGATATCGCCCTTATTGCGGCGAGCGCCCTGCCGGTGTTCCTGGAGCTCAGCCACTTGAACCCCTTGGTGGGCGACTCCAGCTCCTCTATCGGCACGGAAGTCCGGGGCAGGTATATCAGCTGGATTGCGGCATTGAGCAGTATCATCAGGAGGGTGACCACGACCTCCAGCGCCAGTATGACGCCCCGGGGCGTGCTCAGGATCGCCGTCAGCTTCGAGAGGTTCGTGGCCTCCGATACGAGGCCGCTCTCAGTCACGTATGCTGTCAGCGCGCCCCCTATCAGCGCGAACAGGAGGAAGGTCCAGGTGACCAGCAGCATGCGGGAGGTCACCGCCCTGGTGATCCTGATCCTCTGGGGCGGAGGTACCCTGCCTATCCCGGTGAGGAATGCGGCCGAGAACCAGATGTAGGCGCCGGTGAACAGCACCAGGAAGAAGACCCTGAGCATGAGGGCCGTCAGGAGGAGCGGGAAGTCGCTCATGCGGCATCGCCTCCCTCATCGCGGTAGACCCTGATCAGCTTCCTGTGCGAGAAGGGCAGCTCCCTCACGTCAACCCACCTCACTTCGACCCCCACGCCGAACCTCCTGAGGAACTCCCTATATATTTCCTCGGATGCCCCCTCGCACTCGTCGTCGTCGCCATCCCTGGCGACGAGCAGCCTTATCGTGTCCCCCGAGGACTCGGGGTTCAGCACAGTGAAGAGCCTGTGGCCGCACACGGCCTCGAGGGCGAGCGAGATGTCGTAGGGGGTGAGGAGCCTGCCATTCCTCGTGAACGAGTTCCCCACGCGATCGTAGATGCGCACTGTGTAGTGGGTCCTGCCGCACTCGCACCTCTCCTTCTCTATGCTCACCAGGTCATCGCCCAGGTACCTGAGCACGGTGGGGCCCCCGGGGATCAGCAGGGTCGACACCCACCTGCCCCTCTCGCCGTAGTCGAGCGGCTCCAGCGTCCTCGGGTCCACGACCTCCAGGAAGTTCACGTCCATCCAGGCATGTATCCCGCTGTGATGCTCGCAGTCCGAGCCACCCCAGATCCCGTCCGCGCTCCCACCGGCGTCGAACACGTCGCGGACGCCCGTCTCGTCCAGGAGCTTCCTGGCGTAGCCTGGGGTTATGGGCTCCCCCGCCAGGTGGAGGTATTTGACGCCCCTGAAGAGCTCCGCCGGATCGATGCCGCGCCTCCTGCCCTCCTCGATCATGGCATCGACCATCCACGGCATCCCCACGAAGTACTCGGGCCTCCAGCGCAGGAGCGACTCGACGAACTCCCCGACGTAGTCGTGCATCGAGGTCCCCCAGGGCGCGACGGCCCTCACGCCCATGCGGGAGAAGACCATGTTCGTCGCCAGCCCGAGGAAGTGCCAGCCCGCCAGCACCTGGAACGCGGTCATCCCGGGCCTCAGCTTCGCCATCCAGAACTGGCGCATGAACAGACGCTCGACTATCTCGTCCAGGAAGCCGTAGTTCAGCGCCAGCACGGTGTTGACGCCGGTCGTGCCCGATGTCAGGGAGTAGAGGGAGATCGGCTGCTCGGCGCCCAGGATCCAGTCCACGTTGTCGCCGCTCATCTCCCTCCTCAGGTCGTCCTTCGTATAGATCGGCACCATCCTCCTGAAGTCGTCGAAGCTGTTCACGTCGTCGGGCGCGACGCCCCTGGCCCTCAGCCTCCTACCGTGGAAGGGCGACTCGTGGTACGCGCGGCGCACGATGGCCCTGAGCATCCTGAGCTGCAGCTCCTCCAGCTCCCTGCGGGGCATCACCTCGATCTCCGAGTAATACTCGCCGTCCGGGAGCGTCAGACCGCGCTCACCTCCGCGCGGCTGCAGCTGAGCAGCGTCCGGGATGGCCCGAGGCCCGGCGCGAAGCGCGGCCTGACCGAGAGGTATCCGTCCTCGCACGCGACATCGTAAAGGTCGCGATCGTAGTGGGCGCGGCCGGCGGGATCCACGAGCGCCAGGAAGAGCGCTGGATCGCATGAGTACAGCCTGAAAGCGCCCCGAGGCCCGACCGCCGGGGGCGGGCTCGCGTCCTCGCGCGACACGATCAGGAGGGAGCGCAGCCTGGGATTGGATTCCAGGCCGCCGCTCCCCAGCCTGGCGCGCAGCGGGTCCAAGAGATCCTGGCGCACCATGAGCGCCTCGGGCTCCATCATCCTGTAGAAGAAGGCCGTGCGGGGGGCGAGCGCCGGGAGGCCGTCGAGCGAGAGGACCGAGCAGCCCAGTTCCTCGCACGCCCCGGCCGGGAGGCCCGGCGCGTACGCCCTGGTCAGGGCCAGAGCGCTGAGCGACGTGCTGAAGTCGTAGACGAGCAGCCTATGCCCGCGGCCGACCCCCGCGGCGCGCAGCACGTGCGCCAGGGACGCCGCCAGCCCCTCCAGCTCCCTCGGGCCCAGCTCCAAGTAGAGCCTCTCGCCGCCGATCGGCTCCAGCTGGAGCACGACGCCGGGCTGGCTCATGAGAGCGTCACCATCACCAGGTGCATGAGGGAGGGGGCCTCCACGAGCGTTGCATAGATGATCATCAATATCACTATTGTGATCGCGATCCTGTTCTGCACCTGCATCGAGAGCAGCACCCTGCTGCGGAATATCGGATCCTCCGAGTACCTCTGGAGCTTCAGGCGGGGCGGGAAGTACCATGTGAGCAGCGAGGCGTTCACCAGCGCGACCAGCGTCAGCAGCATGCTGGCGAACAGGAAGGGCCCCGAGTATCCCACGGGCCAGCTATTCGGGTCCACGGTGAACAGCCGGTATATGTGATCGGGCAGTATCCCGATCTCCGGGAACCACAGCATCAGCAGGCCCGTCACGGTCATGGTGGCCAGCGCGCCCCAGGCCATGTAGGTGAACGCGTTCTCCGCGTTCTTGGATATGAGCCCGGCCTGCGACGAGTTTATCGCGTTGAGCTCCCGCTGGAAGACGAACTCTATGACGGTGTTGCCCCCCACCCAGACGGCCGCGGCTACCACGTGCAGGACGAGGAGGGTGACGAAGAGGACATCCATGGCCATCGCCCCCTAGACGAAAGACCTCCCGCCCGGGTACAGGTAACCGTTCTCGTCCATCCTGCCGATGATCCCTGTCCCGAGCCACTCCTGGTTCCTGCCGGACACCCTCACCTGTATGCGGCGCTGCCTGGGGTCGCCCGCGTTGAAACCTATGTCTATGAACGGGCCCCTTATGGCCAGCTCGCCCTCCTCCCCCGGCCCCAGCATGCGCCTTCCCCTGTACCAGCTGGCCTCCAGGACCTCCGAGATCATCGCCTCCACGTTCGTTATCGGTATGCCGGAGGAGCCGTGCACGTTGAAGCCGATGGGGTTGGAGAACAGTATGCCCCTGCCGGACACGCCGTACATCTGCAGCACAGGCGATCCCAGCGACCTCTCCATGCTCCTGCTCAGGCCGGCCTCGAGGGGCCCCTCCACGCCGACGAACGACAGGCCCCTCCTTAGCTTGCCATCGATCGAGGCGATGGCCGAGGCCCCCACGAACGCGGCGCCGTAGTCGCCCGGCGGGGAGCCCGCCTGCGAGTACGAGAGGTGGTCGGCGGCCGAGATGGACAGCGCGGCCGCCGAGAGCTCGAACTCGCCGGCGGCCGATCCGACGACCGCGAGCGAACTTCCCCTCACGCCCAGGAACGCTGCGAGCGAGACCGCGTCGCCCCACAGCGCCTCGGCCGAGTACACCGCGCGCCTGCCGCCATGGGCGGATATCGAGAGGTAAGTGGATCCCTGGGGCGGGTTCCAGCCGCCGGCGCCGCCCTCGGCTATGGATAGCGAGGGGTTGCCGGGACCGCCCGTGAGCGAGGCCCTCAGGGGGCACGAGGGCGTGCCGTCGCGCACGAGCTCCACCGATGCCGTGCGCGACAGCACGGCCAGCTCCGCCAGCAGGCCCGCGGCCAGGTCGTCCGACTGGATGGATACGCAGCTTGACCTCCCCCTGAGCGCCTGCTCGAGCCTGGAGACTAGGCCCACGAGGTCCCCCCATCCGAGCCTGTAGCTGCCCGACTCGTAGGTCCAGCCGTCCCTGCCCCTCATAATTGAATCGGGCGGGGGCAGCGCCACCTCCACGTACCTCGGCACGCCCTCGGGCCAGTACAGTGACTCCCAGCTCTGGAACTCCGATGAGACGAGCTTGGACGTGTCACATCACCTCCTGTCCAGCCTCACCTCGCCGAGGTTGACGTCGCCGTTCACGGTCACCTCCAGCTCCTTGGGCTGATAATCGGGATGCTCGAGCCTGACGACGTACTTCCCGCCCATCCTGAGCCCCTCCACCATGAAGTCGCCGAACGCGTTGGTGACGGTCTCCGCCGCCACCCCGTCCCCACCGCGCACCGTGACCCTGACGCCCTCGGCGCACTCGCCGGTGTCGCCGAAGATCACGGAGCCTCCCACGATGGGCTTGGGGAGCCTCAAGTATTTGACTGAGACGCCGTGCTCATCTGACCCCGGCGGCGCCAGCAGATCGCCCTTGGCCTGCTCCGGGGAGAGCGCCTCCGCGCTCCTCCAGAGCTTGCTCAGCTCGCTGTCCGGGTCGTCGAGGTCCCCGAAGATCATAGCGTCCGCGGGGCACGCCTCGACGCACCTGGGCCGCCTCCACCCCTGGTCCAGCAGGTGGGCGCAGAACGTGCACTTCTGGGGTATCTGGAGCTCCTCGTTCCAGTATATGACCCC
>WYEM01000102.1 GCA_009903775.1 Nitrososphaerota archaeon
GCTCGGAGTAGCTCATCGAGTCGGCCGAGTTCAGCTGCCTCAGTATCTCCAGCCTGCTCGGCGAGGAGACCACGGAGAATATGCCGATGGCGCGGCTGAACTGCTCCTGAGACAACCCGCGGCGAGGAGGCCGTCCCTTCAATTAAATTTTATTGAGTATGGTTTAAATATAATTGACAAGAGGGTCCGGGGCCGGCGGCCGCGAGGGGCCGCGGCCACGATCCGCCTCCAGCGCTGGGCGCATCCCCCCCGCCGCGACAGCCCGGCGCGGGCGATGCCACGGGGTGGCCGCTGGGGAGATCCGTGATATTAAAACGACAAACCTCGCCCTTCAGGGCGGGGTGAAAGCTTTTAAACTCAAGTCATCATTTTCCTCCGAATGCCCTCCTCCGGTCAACTTCTCGGAGATGAGGGGCGGGAGCCGATCCCTCCCGCGATACCGGAGGGGGGCATCCAAGAAGTCAAGTACGCGAGCAGGAGGGTGAACGTGGTCCGCCTCCTGCCGAGCGGCTTCCAGGGGAGGAAGCTCAGGAGGTTAGCTAGCACCTCAGCAAAACTCTTCAACGAGGTCAACTACGAGAGGAGGCAGCAGTTCTTCCGCGGGGAGAAGGTGGACCTCGAGGGGACTTGGGACAGATACTACGAGAGGTACAAGGGTATACTCGGTGTCAACGCCCAGGCGGTCCTGCAGAAGAACAACGAGGCATGGAGCTCGTTCTTCTCATTATTGAAGCTGAGGAAGGAGGGGAAGCTGCCGCCATATATGAAGCGCGTCGGCCCGCGAAATATTGGAAGGACAGGGAGACCAGGGAGAGGAAACTCATACTGGTCGTCAGGCAGGACAGATATATTGTGGACGAGCAAAATCACAGATTAATCCTGAGGGACTTCGGCCTCGAAATCGATTTCGCGGGCAGGCTGAGGTGGCACGGCAAGCAGGGCAGGCTGGAGATACGCCACGACGAGGCCAGGAACGCATGGTACGCCTTCATACCGGTGGAGGTGGGCGTCGAGACCACGAGGAATGGCAATGAGTCGAAGCATATCGTTCGCGGGGAGAGGAAATCGATCCGGATCGCGGGGCCGAGGGGCGATGTTGTCGCGGCCGTGGACCTCGGCATCAACCTACTCGCGAGCGCTGTGACAAATAGTGGCGACTGGCTACTCTACAGGGGATCGAGGGCGAAGGAGAACTTCTTCTACCTCAGCAGGAAAATAGCCGAGGTACAGTCAGAGGCGGACGGGGCGAGGAACGCGGGCGATAATGGGAAGTTCCGGAGGCTGAACAGGAAGAAACGGAGGCTGTTCCGGAAGCTGGTGAGGCGCATGGCGCACCTGTACAGGAACCTGGCCAACCATCTGGTGAGGGGCCTCTGGGAGCTCGGGGTGTCTAGGATCTACCTGGGCTATCCTCACGATATAGCGCGGGAGAGGGGGAACAAGCTCACCTCCAATATGTGGAGCTACCGCAGGCTCATGGACGCGATCGAGCTGAAGGCCCAGGAGTACGGCATACATGTGTACGAGGTCCTGGAGTATAACACCTCCAATCACTGCGCGATACATGGGACGAAGGTGGCGAGGGGCCCGAGGGGAGTGGTCACCTGCCCGCTCGGGCACAAACTGCACAGCGATCTCAATGGGGCGCTGAACATTCTGAGGCTCGGCGCGGGCGCGATACCAGCTATAGTTAATAAGCCGCTCTCCTTCCTCGTGGACCACGGCGGAGTAGCGCCCGCCAAGGGGGCGTAACCGACGAGACCCCGCCCCGGGATCCCCCGGGGGAACCCTCGCCCTTCTAGGGCGGGGAGGGGGTCAGGCCGGGACGGAACAGCCTAAATGTGGGATCGCGGATCGCGGGGCGATGGCCAAGCGGTTGCTGATAGTGGGCGTGACCGGCATGCCCGGCGCGGGGAAGACGACCGCGGCGAGGCACGTCGCGAGCATCGACGGCGGCTACGAGGTGCTCTCCATGGGGGACGTCATCAGGGAGGAGGTCAGGCGCAGGGGCATGCCCCCGGGACTGGAGAGCCAGCTGAGGGTCATGGAGCTCGTCAGGAGGGAGCACGGCCCGGCCGCCCTGGCGGCGCTGCTGGAGCCCAGGATCAGGTCCGCGGGGGCCGGGACCCGCGCGGTGATACTCGACGGCGTGAGGTCGCCGGAGGAGGTTGAGCGCCTCCGCGGCATGGGACGCGTGAGGGTGCTGGCGATCCACGCCTCGCCCCGGAGGCGCTTCGAGTACCTGAGGAGGAGGGGGAGGCAGGACGACCCCCGCACGTGGGAGGAGTTCGTCGCGCGCGACCGCGCCGAGCTGGCGCTTGGGATAGGCAACGTCATAGCGCTCGCCGACGGAATGATAGTGAACGAGGGGATATCGGTGGAGGAGCTGGGCGGGAGGGCGGCCGGGATCGTGGGCGCCTGGGCTGAGGAGCCATGAGGAGGCCCCCGGCGGACGTCAGGGTGAGGGTGGAGGCGAGGCTGAACCCGAGCGAGGATCCGGCCAAGGTCCTCAGGGCGGCCATGAACGTCCTCGGGGGGGATAGGGCGGGGGACGTCGTGGAGAGGATGGAGGGGCGCGCGCTGGTCGTGGAGGCGTCGGGGGCGCGCGCCCTCCTGGCCGTCCGCGAGCAGGCCAGGCGCAGGAGGGTCATGGCAGCGCTCCGCAGGCTGCTGCTCGAGAACCGCAGCGGCACCACGACTTACGTGTACGTGAACCGGCAGGCCGCCTACGTCGGCCTGATATCGTTCGTCGAGGAGGAGGGGGAGTCGCCGCTGGGGCCGATAATCCTGAGGATAGAGTCGAGCGACGTGGACTCGACAATTGATTGGCTGGTCCCTGAGGAGGAGGCCCTCAGGCGTCAGCGAGAAGGTCCTCCCCTCCCTTGCCAGGTAGGAGCTCGGGAACACCCTCCTGGCCTCCTCCAGCAGGACGCCCGCGTCCGCGTACCTGTTGCTGAAGTGCGTGAGCACCAGGTACTTGACGCCGGCCCTGGCGGCCATCCTCGCGGCGTCCCTGGCCGTCGAGTGAAGGTTCTCGAGCGCCTTCCTCCTGTGGGCCCACGAGAATGTGGCCTCGTGCACCAGTACGTCAGCGCCCCTGAAGAGGTCGATGAGCCTGGCCGTCGGCCTCGTGTCGCCCGAGTACGCTATGGATACCTTGACCTCGACGGGGTCCATGACCTCCTCGGGCCTCACCAGCCTCCCCCCCACGCTTATCGGGGATCCCGCCTGCAGGGCCTTCCAGAGCGGCCCCCTCGGGATCCCCAGCGCCTCCGCCCTCTCTGGGTGGAACCTCCCGGGCCTCCGGAACTCCACCCTGTAAGCGTAGTTGGGCGCGCTGTGCCTCCCCAGGGACGCCCTCACGGTCGCGCCGCACATGCTCAGCTCCATGCCGTCCCTCGCCTCGTGGAACTCCAGCCCGAACGTGAGGCCCGCCCTCATGCGCTCGAGCGCGGACTCGACGAACCCCCTGAGCCCCCTGGGCCCCAGGAGCTGGACCTCCCTCGTCCTCCCGGAGAGGCTCAGGCTCAGGAGGAGCCCCGGCACCCCCAGGACGTGGTCCCCGTGCATGTGGGATATCAGCACGCACAGCTCCTTGTTGGCGTACCTCCAGCCGAGGCTCTGCAGCGCGTACTGGGTGCCCTCGCCGCAATCTAGGACGAAGTAGGAGTCATCGCGCCTGAGGACCGCCGACGGCAGCCTCCTGCCGTGGGCCGGGGACGCGGAAGCCGTGCCCAGGAACGTCAGCTCGATCGTCAGCGCCCGTCACCCTGTAGACCAGGATCTTCCTGGTGAGCGCGTCGTGCACCCTGTGTAAATATGTTTCCAGGAGCTCCACGCCCTCGGCGGAGGCCGGACGCACGCGCTCCCTGACCATGAGCGCGGCGTACCCCCCTGTCCTCAGGATCCGGGGGAGCTGGCCGACCACCGAGGACAGCAGCTCCTCGGTGGAGGACCCGTGGGAGCTGCTCATCCTGCCGTAGGGGAGGTCTGATGCTACGCAGTCAGCGCGGCCCACCGGCAGGGCCCTGGCATCCCCCCTGATGATGTCGCCGATGGATCCGGCCCAGGAGGCGTTCCTGAGGGCGCCGCGCGCCATGCGCCAGTCCAGGTCGACCCCCACGGGCAGGCACCCGACGACCTCGCCCTCCAGCAGAACGCCGCCGGTCCCGGAGAAGGGATCCAGCAGCGCCCCGCCGACCACCGGCCTGCTCAGGTTCACGAGCGCCCGCGCCAGCCTGGGCTCCAGCATCGAGGGATGCCTGAAGGGCCTCAGGCGCAGGTCCCTCGACCTCCACTTGCCCCTGTGGGGCCTGATGACCGCCACGTACACGGAATCCCCGACGCGCAGCGCCTTGAGGATGGAGCGCGGCCTCCTCACGTCTATGGGGACGCCGGCCCTGATCAGGAGCTCCCCCAGCTCCCTCGCGACCTCCGGGCTGGCCCGCCCGAAGCCCTCGGCGTCGGCCTTCGCCGGGCCATCGATCGCCAGGGGGCCCGCCACGAGGCCGCGCGGATCGAACTCGTCGACGCTCCCCCTCCACACCAGGGGGCCGGACTCGGGGACGAACCCGCAGAGGGCGCCGAGGTCGACCTCGCCGCCGCACCTCAGCAGGCCGACCGGCGGCGAGCTCTCCACGACGTCGGCGACGCCCGTCCTGGCCTCGCACAGGGCCCGCGCCTCGCCCAGCCCGAGGAGGGGATCGTCGCCGCTGAGCCTCACGAGTAGCAGCACGGAACCCTCCGAGGGCCGGCCGAATATCTGCGTTCCCTCTATAAACATGAAAGCTTCAAACTAGGCATTTCTGGAAACCTTTATATTTTAGAGGCTCGCCGCTTCTAGCGCGTCCTCGTGCGACGTGTCCTTCCACGTGTCGCAGCTGACCTCGATGGGAGGCCCGTGGTGCTAGTCACGGAGGTCGCGAGGAGCGTGATATCGGAGGGTGTGCTGATCGCGGGATCCAAGGATCACCTGAGGTTCTACGAGGAGGCCCTGAGGCGCGGCCGCCTGGAGCGCGTCGAGGGCGACAGGGTCATCAGGGCGGAGGCCCTGGGCAGCCTCCCGGGCGTCCTCGTCGTGGGATCAGGCCCTATATCCAGGATGGTGGCGCGCATCGCGCGCGAAGCCGGGTTCCCGGTCGCCCACCTATCGGAGGAACCGTACGGATCGAGCGACATAGTGACCGCCTCGATGGACGCCCTGAACGAGGCGCTGTCGGGGGCGCGGTTCGTCGCGGTCGCCAACGAGCCCCACAGCGAAGCCAGCGTGGACGTCGTCGAGGCGGCCCTGAGGAGGGGGGCCACGTACGTCGGGCTCATGGCTAGCGAGAGGAGGGCGCGCGAGGCGGTGGAGGAGCTCATGAGGAGGGGGCTGCGCCCCGAGGACCTCAGGAGGCTCTACGCGCCCATCGGGCTGGACCTCGGGGGCAGGAGCGCCGGCGAGATCGCCCTGTCGATCGTCGCGGAGATGCTGGCGGTGGCGCGCTCGGGCAGCCGCTCCCACATGAGGGACATCGAGGGACCGCTGTCCGGCGCCCCCTCCTCGGAGGGTGAGGGCTGCGCTGGCTATGGGCCCGGCCAGCGAGACCCTGGAGTAGGGATTGTCGATGCCATCCGACGCCACCACCCTGTCCATGGCGCGAGGCATGGGATCATCGCAGTCGACGTGGGGGATCGCGTAATAGTCCGCGCGGACCCCGACCAGCTCCCCCAGCTCCCCGCAGGAGGCAGCGAGGTCCCAGAGCAAGACCGAGCGGGCGCCGCGGCCCGCTTCCCCCCAGTCCCGGGGGTCGTCGCTGGGCATCAGCAAGAGCTCTGCCCCCAGGAGCTCGGCGAACGCCTCGGCCCTGT
>WYEM01000028.1 GCA_009903775.1 Nitrososphaerota archaeon
TCAGCCTCAGCGCGGGCTCCGGCGGGTCCTCCAGGTCGTCCCCCGTCAGGATCGGCAGCCCGCCTATGTCGGCGATGGACCACTCGACGCCCGCCGGGAGCCTGCCCAGGACGTTGAGGAGGAGCATGCGGTTGTAGGAGCCCCTCCTGAGGCTCCCCGATATCCCCAGGACCCTCAGCCCCTCCAGCTCCTCCACGGGCGCTAGGGGCGCGCCATCCTATTTAAGCGATCCCGCTGGACAGCGCCCTGCGCTAAAAACAATAATGATCGGTAAATATTGGGGCTCCCCTGCACACCTTATTAAGGCGCGCGGTCCCCGACGGCGCGTGGACCTCAGGTTCGGGCACATAGCCGACACCCACCTGGGGGCGGCCCCCTACGGGGTCAGGGAGAGGGAGGACGACTTCTACGGGGCCCTGGACGAGGCCCTGGACGCTATGGAGGGGGAGCGCGTCGACTTCATCGTCCACTCGGGGGACATCTTCGACTCCCCCCGCCCCCCCGGGACGGCGCTCAACAGGCTCGCCAGGAGGCTCCTGAGGCTCAGGGAGAGGGGCATAGGGTTCTACTTCGTCCTGGGGGAGCACGACATAAGCAGGCTCAGGGAGACCCCCTCCTCCCTCGTCTACGACGTCCTGGGCCTCGCGAGGGAGCTAAGGGGGGAGCCGGTCCTCCGCGGCGACGTCGAGCTGGTGGGGCTGCCGAAGAGGAGGAGGGGCGAGGCGGACAAGCTGAGGGAGGAGCTCAGGAGGATCGGGGCGGCCCAGCCCAGGGGGAGGCTCAGGGTCCTCGTCCTCCACCAGGGGATCGTGGAGGCCCACAGGTTCGCCGGCGAGATAAGCGCCCAGGACCTCCCCCCGAACTTCAGCTACTACGCCATGGGCCACCTCCACGACAGGTTCGAGCGCGCCTTCGACTTCCTGGGCGGCCCCCTCTGCTACCCCGGCTCCATCGAATTCACCCAGAGCGAGGGGATAAGGCCGGGGCAGGGGGAGAAGGGCTTCTACATAGTCGACGCGTCAGGGGGGGAGCTCCACCCCCAGTGGGTCAGGCTCAGCGGCACCAGGCCCCACCTCTACTACGAGCTCAGGTACGAGGACCTGAGGGCCTCCGTCACCAGGATCCTCTCGGAGATATCCGGGATGGGGAGGAAGCCCATGGTCAGGGTCGTGGTCAGGGGGAGGGGGATGAGGAACGAGGAGATAGCGGCCGCCCTGAGGCCGCTCTCCGGGGCCGCGCTCCACTACGTGTGGGAGAAGGAGGAGGAGGGGGAGCCGGGGCGCATAGTGAGGGAGAGGCCCGAGGACCTGAGGTCCAAGATGAGGGAGCTCGCGGCCCACGCCCTGGGGAGCGAGGAGCTGGCATCGTTCGCGCTCGACGAGCTCCTCCCCCACCTGAGGGAGGGGGACGCGGGGGCCGCGGCCGAGGCCCTCTACGAGGCCTTCCGCAGGGGGAGGTTCGGCCTTGATAGTCGAGGTCCGCGCCCGCAACTTCCTGTCGCACGCGGACACCGGGCTCGAGCTCTCGGAGGGCGTGAACGTCTTCGTGGGGCCGAACGGCGCCGGGAAGTCGTCCGTCATAGACGCGATAACCTTCGCCCTCTTCGGCGTGCACTCCAGGGGGAGGAACGCGAACCTCGTGAGGAGGGGGTCCGGGTGGGCGGAGGTCTCCGTGACCTTCACCGCGGGGCCGGACCGCTACACGGTCACCAGGGGCATCGACAGGGCCGGGAGGCTCACGCACGCGGAGCTGAGGAGGCTGGGCCCCGACGGCCCCCGCCTGCTGGCGGCCGGCGAGAGGAGGAGGGTGGAGGCCGAGGCGGTCTCCGACCAGGTCGGCGCCATACTGGGGATGGGCTTCAGGGAGCTGAACCTAGCCTCCATAGTCAGGCAGGGGGAGCTCCTCTCGATCCTGGAGCTGAGGCCGAAGGAGCTCAAGGAGCTGATAAACAGGCTGATAGGAATAGAGGACCTGGACAGGGCCTACGCGCTCGGCCGCGAGGTCGTGGACGGGTTCGAGGAGAGGCTCAGGAGGGACACTGGGTACTCGGTGGGCGAGATCGGGAGGCTCGAGGCGGAGCTAGGTGAGCTCAGGAGGAGGGAGGCCGAGCTCTCGGGGGCGCTGGAGGGGCTCAGGAGGAGGGAGGCCGAGCTCTCGGGCAGGCTCGAGGGGCTCAGGAGGGAGCTCGACGCCATGGAGCCGCTGAGGGCGGCGGCCCTCGAGGCGGGGCGCGCCCGCGCGGAGCTCGTGGAGCGCGTGAGGAGGCTGAGGGACGAGTCCTCCAGGAGGCTGGAGGAGCTGGAGGCGATCCTCCGGGAGGCCCCCAGGAGGCTCGAGGAGGCATCCAGGGCGGAGGAGGTGAGGGGGGAGCTGGAGTCCGTGAGGGCGGAGCTGGAGCGGATCGGGGCGGAGCTGCGCGCGGCGTCCGGCGAGGCCGCCAGGGCGGAGGAGGCCGAGTCCCAGGCGCGCTCGCTCGAGGCGGACGCGCTCAGGAGGAGGAGGCGCCTGGGGGAGCTGGAATCGAGGATCGGGGAGCTGGAGCGCCGCCTGGCGGAGCTGGGGAGCCCCCGGGAGCCCCGGGAGCTCGAGGCCCTGATCGCCGGGCTGGAGGCCGAGGTGGAGGGGCTGAGGTCGGAGGAGGGAGGGCTCCTGAGGGAGAGGGGGAACCTGGAGGAGCTCAGGAGGACCGGCGTGTGCCCGACGTGCGGGAGGAGCACGGAGGGGATGGACGTGGAGGGCAGGCTCTCCGCCCTGGAGTCCAGGATCAGGGAGGTGGAGGGGAGGCTGAGGGAGGCGAGGGAGGCGCTGGCGGGGGCGGAGGAGGAGCTGAGGAGGGCGAGGGAGGCCGGGGAGCTGAGGGACCGCCTGGAGGAGCTCAGGGGGGAGGCCGGGGAGCTGAGGGGCGAGCTCGAGGAGATCGGGAGGAGGCTGGAGGAGCTCAGGGGGAGGGCCGGGGAGCTGGGCAGGCTGAGGGCCAGGATCGCTGAGCTGGAGCTCAGGTCCAGGGAGCTCAGGTCCAGGGAGTCCTCGCTGGAGGGGGAGCTCCGCCGCATCTCCGGGAGCGCCGCCTGGCTGGAGGCCAGGGGGATAGCCGGGCCCGGCGACCTCGAGAGGCTGAGGTCCGAGGCATCGGCGCTGAGGGAGCTGGTCGGGAGGATACCCCCCGACCCCGCCTCGGCCCCGCTCGAGTCGCTAGCCCTCGACCCCGAGACCTCGGCCATGGCGGCCCGCGCGGCCGAGCTGGCGAGGGCGGCGTCGGGCTACGACGAGTCCAGGTACGCCGCGCTCAAGCGGGACGTGGACTCGGCGAGCGCGGAGCTCGCGGGCCTGGTGAGGGAGATCGGCAGGGCGGAGGGGGAGCTGGAGTCCGTGAGGAGGGAGAGGGCGAGGCGCGAGGAGGCCCTCCGCGTCCTGGGGAGGGCCAAGCGCTACCTGGACCTGTTCGAGAGGATAAGGGACCGCGTCTTCCACAGGGACGGGGAGCTCGCGACCGGGCTCAGGGACTGGGCGATGGAGGCGCTCTCCGACGCGGCGACCGAGCACATGCGCTCCTTCGGCATGGGGATATCCGCGGTCCAGCTGAGGGAGGGCGAGGATCTCGAGATAGTCTGCTACGGCCAGTCGGGGGAGATGAGCGTCGAGCAGATGAGCGGGGGCGAGCGCGTGGCGGTGGCGCTCGCCCTCAGGTTCGCAATGGCGAGGCTCGTGGGCGGCAGCAGGGCGGACTTCGTGATCCTCGACGAGCCCACGGCGAACCTGGACGCGGAGCACAGGAGGAGGCTCGTGGAGCTCGTGGCCTCCATGGGGGGGAGCGCCGGGCCGCTGCGCCAGATAATCGTGATAACCCACGACAGGGAGGCGTTCGAGGAGTCCAGCGTCGAGATACCCGCGATCTTCAGGTTCTCCAGGGGGCCGGAGGGGAGCTCGGTGGAGAGGATCGCCTAGCCCGGGCCCAGGAGGGCCCGGAGCTCCCTTCCGCTGAGGGACCCCTCGACTATCACGTCGTGGCCGTGTATGCTCTCGAGGCTCCTGACCCTCAGGCGGAGCGTCCCGTCCGGGGGGAAGGACGGGTGGGAGCGGGCGAAGCCGAGCGCCGCGAGCCTGAACGCGTCCTCGGCGAACCTGGCCCCCGAGACCGCGCCGTGTATCACGGCCGCCTCGTCGGGCCTCCTGAGGAGGGGGAGCGGCTCGGCGCCCAGCGCGGCCGCCGCGACGGACCTCAGCCTGGAGATGCTCGTTGAGCCGGCCGGCGAGGCCTCCATCCTGAGGTAGGCGCGCTGGGTGTGGGTGGCCGGGGCCGGGCAGCCGCCGGCCGCGGCCCTCATCAGCTCCTCGCCGCACGGGCAGGCGGTCATCCCGAGGACGGCCGCGCCGACCGAGGAGCGGACCGCGCCGGACCTGTCGGCGCTGGCGGACGCCATGGCCAGGAAGCGGGCCGGGGACCTGAGCCCGCTCGCCGGCGCCTCGCCCGCGCGGAAGGCGGAGGCGCGCACGACCACGCGGGCGGTCGATGAGTACTCGTGGAGCTCCAGGAGCCTCGAGGCGGCGGACGACGCGAGGTCCGCCAGCGAGCGAGCGCCCTCCAGGGACTCCAGCACAGCGCGCACGCTCCTGGACATGTTCACCCCCCTCATGCCCGGGGGCAGATCCACGAACGCGTAGACAGTGCCCTCCGAGAGCTCCACGGAGTCCTCCCGGATGCCGGAGAGCGGCACCCTGAGGCCGCCGATCCCCGCGGCGGGGATCCCCAGCGGCACCTCGGGCCTCTCGTACTGGACGTCGCGGGCCCTGCGCGCGACCTCCTCCCAGTCCACGCGGGCGGGCGGCGCGGGCCAGCTATATGCTATGCCCCGCCCCCGATCCCCCGGGAGATCGGCCGGGCGCCCGGCCTCGGAACTCGAACTCCGACCCCACGCCGCCGACGCGGAACCCGCCGCCCAGCGCCCCCATGAGGACGGCCTGCCCCTCCAGCCCCGTGCAGTGCATCGCCGCCACGACCTCCGGATCCCTGGAGGCGAGGTAGCGCGCGGCCTCCTCCATCCTCGCCCTCCCGAGCCCCATGAAGTGCAGCCCGCCGATGATGGCGCGCAGCCCCCCGGCCCCCGTCAGCTGGAGCCCGTACTCCACGATGTTCTCCACCCCCGAGTGGCCGCAGCCCGTGATGGCCACGAGACCGCTTCCGGCCTTCAAGTAGAGCGCCATGTCGTCAGGCACCTCGTCCGCGACCCCGCCCACGTGGCTCGGGCCCCACCTCCTCGGGATGCCGCCGGACGCGATGACGCCCCCCGCCACCTCGCGCGGCTCCCTGATGGCGACCACCCTGGCGTTCCTCCTGCGCAGGTCGTCGGCCGTGAAGCCGGCGCCCCTGGAGAGCGCCACCTCGTGCGCTATGACCGTCAGCGGCCTGGTCCTCATGTCCAGGAGCTTGATCACGCCGCCCGTGTGGTCCAGGTGGCCGTGGCTCAGCACCAGGTAATCGGGGTCGTCCGGGCCAATCCCCAGCGCCCTCATGTTGTTGATCAGCGCCAACCCCGTGAGGCCCGTGTCGTACAGTATCCTCGGCTCGTGCAGGTAGGCGGAGAAGCCCCACTCGGCCAGGAGCCTGGACCCGAGGGACGACGGCTGGGCGGCGCAGTTGTCGACGAGGACCGTGACCCTCACGTCCGGGAAATCGGGCGCCCTCCTATATATCGGTTTCAGATCGGCGCGCCGGGGCCGCGTCGCTCCGTCGGTCCCTCCATCTCCCGGAGCTCCCCCGCCAGGAGGGCCCTCACCGCCTCCCCCACGGTGTGCCCCTTGGGCCTGTAGATCCTGACCCCCTGCTCCGAGAGCCTCCGGAACGCCCCCG
>WYEM01000097.1 GCA_009903775.1 Nitrososphaerota archaeon
TCGTCCGTAGAGGCCGGATAGAAGTATCCGGCCACTGCCGGCCTCCTAACCCTCAACTGAGAGCTCCTCCAGCTTCGTCTCGAAGTCCTCTATGGTGTACTTCATGGGCTGCTCGGGCGACAGCGCGCCCGAGTGGATGAGGACGCTCCTGGCCAGCAGCCAGAAGACCGCGGCCAGGGCCTTCCTCCCCCTGTTGTTGGCCGGCACCACGAGGTCCACGTTGCTCGGCACGCAGTCCGTGTCGCAGAGCGATACGACGGGTATGCCCATCTTTGAGGCCTCCGACACCGCCTGGGAGTCCAGCAGCTGGTCGACGACGAGTACGGCGTCCGCCTCCATGTAGTAGGGCAGCTGAGGATTCGTGAGCATCCCCGGCATGAAGCGGCCGGCTATCGCCCTGCAGCCCACGAGCTCGCAGAACTTCTCCATCGGCGTCCTGGCGAACTCCCTCGACGAATAGACCAGTAACCTCTTCGGGTCCACCCTCGCGAGGAAGCGGCCCGCCACGTCTATCCTGTAGAGTATCTTGTTCAGGTCCAGTATGTACAGACCATCGGGCCTCATCCTAGCTATGAACGGCTCCATGAACTTGGTTTTCACGGTCGTGCCTATCCTTATGCCGGTGGCGACCAGCGCCTTGGTCGACGCCTGGTCCTCCTGCTGCGGCTGCTTGCCCTCCGATTCCTCGGTCATCCCTGCGCACTTCGCGCGGCCGCCCTTCTAAAATAATTTTCCTTCCCAGGAGCGCATGTCGCCCGGGCGCGCCTCGCCTCCCCAGCGCCGACATGCGGATGCCGGGGTTGGACTCGTGAATGCGCAGCAGCTCCATGAGCTTCGCGATCCTCTCGCCGCCGACGACGCCGGATTTCATCATGAGGGCGCCGGTCCCCACCGCCACGTGGGCGAGGTGAGGGTCCCAGGTGTCGCCCGACCTGTGCGAGGCCACTATCGCGTAGCCCCTAGCGCGGCACGCCGCCGCGAACGACAAGGCCTCGCCCAGGCTGCCGGCCTGGTTGACCTTGAGTATGGCGCCGTTGGCGGCCCCCACGGCCGCGGCCCTCTCGAGCCTCGAAGCGTTCGTGACGACCAGATCGTCGGCCACGAGGAGCACCCCCCTGGCCCTGGCCCACCGGGTCATCTCGGCGAAGCCGTCGAAGTCGTCCTCGTGGAGCGGGTCCTCCAAGTACCTCAGGCCGTACCTGTCGGCCAGCTCCTCCAAGAAGGAGGCCTGCGCCTGGGGATCCAGCCTCCTCCCCTCCCTGCGGTAGACGTACACTCCCTCGGAGGGGCTCCAGAGCGCTGAGGCGGCGGCGTCGATCCCCAGGCCGATCCTCACCCCCAGCTCATCGGAGGCTGCGGCCGCGGCCTCCGACACCAGCTCGAGGGCCTCCAACGAGCCCATCCTGGGCGCCCACGCGCCCTCGTCGCCCCTGCCGGCCGGGAAGGTAGGGTCCCTCTTCTCGATGCCCCTCCTGACCAGCGCATGGACCCTGAGGTTGGCCCTTATCGCGTCGATGGGGGTCCTAGGGTTCTCCGGGAAGACTAGGAACTCCTGGAGGTCCGGGGCGCCCCCTCCGGCATGCCTGCCGCCGCCCAGCACGTTGCCCAGGGGAAGCGGTATCGCGGGCCCCCCCTCCCCGTATAGGCCGATCAGCTCGTGCATGGGCCTGCCGAGCTCGGCGGCGGCCGCCTCAAGGGCTGCCACGCTCACGGCGTAGGCGGTCGCGCCGCCCACCAAGGAGTAATTGGGGGTCGGATCGATGGACCTCAGGGCCTCGGTCACCGCGCGCGGATCCGAGGCGTCGACCCCGACCAGGCGCGACGCGTCGAACTTCGCGATGGCGGCGGCTGATCCCCCCGGCGGCAGGTGCACTGCCTCGTGCTTCCCCGCGCTGGCCCCGGCGGGCGCCGCAGCCCTGCCGCGGGATCCCGAGGCGCCAACCAGCACCTCCGCCTCGACGGTCTCATCGCCCCTCCCGGTGAACGCCGGCCTCAGCCTGACCTCGCGTATGGGCACAGCTGACTTAGGCACGCGGCGCAGCCGATCGAACGCCTATTAAGCCTTTGCGCTGCTCGGCTCACTCGACCTTGAACCTCTTCCTCGCGACGTAGTACTCCATGACCATGTCCACGGGCTCCACCGCGCTCAGGAGGGTGCGCCTGCAGCAGTACCTCTTGACGCCCAGATCGTCCAGGACGGCGCCCGGATCCTCGCCGGCGGCGACCCTCCTCGAGAACTCGTAGTATTTGTCGGCCAGGAGGGCACCGCACGTGAAGCACCTGACGGGAACCAGCACGAGCGATCCGCCGCGCGCCGTATTAAAAAGTTTGCCGATGAAGCGCGCCCGGGCGCGATCGCCTGAACGACTTCTGGTACCTGCGCCTGGGGCCCGGGCCGCCGAACTTCTTGGGCTCGGTCCTCCTGGAGTCCCCGACCAGGAGGTGGCGATCGTAGGACATCAGGCGCCTCTTGAGCTCAATGGACCTCGTGAAGCCGACGAGCGCCCTGGAGATGGCGATCGCGGAAGCGTATGCCTGCCCCATGACCCCGCCGCCCCTGACTTTGACGTCGATGTCGACCTTGTACCTCAGGTCGCCGGCGAGCCTCAGAGGGATCGATATCAGCTCGCGCTGCAGGTAGTTGGGCAGCGACTCCAGCAGGAAGCCGTTGATCCTGACGATGCCCTGCCCGGGCCTTATCACGGCGGCCGCGCGCGCGGTCTTCCTGGAGCCCTCGAAGACCATCGCGGACCTCTGGGATACCATCTATCGCCCCCTCCAGCCCAGCTCGCGCGCCAGCTCCCCCAGCGTTATATAAAGTAGGCGCGGCCTCCTCGGCGCCGCGTCCTCGAACCTTATAGGATCCATCCCGGCCCTCCTCAACGCGTCCGGGTAATCGTTGTACACGCGCAGCCTGCGCAGCGCCTCCCTGCCGCGCGGGCGGTCCCTGGGGAGCATGCCCTTTATCACGCCCCTGAGTATGCGGTCGGGGCGGCGCCAGTGGTACGGGCCGCGCTCCGGGTTGACGATGCTCCCCACGCCCAGGAACTCCTTCCACTCCTCTATTATGCTGCGCCTGTCCCCGGAGATCAGGGCCTCCGGCGCGTTCACCACGTGCACGGTGTAGCCCTCGAGGAGCATCTTGGCCACCTTCGATGCGAGCCTGCCCATGACCTGCCCGCTCGCGTCGACGACCGCCACCAGCTCCTCGGCCGCCAATCAGCCTCACCCCCTTGGCATCCGAGTACTTCTCGAGGAACTCCGCGATGGTGAGCGCCTCGCCGCCAGCGGACTCTATCTTCTTCCTGGCGGCCTTGGAGAACGAGAGGGCGCCCACGACCACGCGCTTCCCGAGCAGCCCGCCCCCAAGGACCTTCCCCGGGACCACGACCAAGTCGCCATCGCCTGCCAGCCTCCCTATCTTGCCCACGTTCACACGGGCCAGCCTCGAGCGGCTGGCCTCGCTCACCGCGGCGCGCAGAGCCTTCCAAATGGGCCTCCCGGTTCTCCTGTAGGCCCTCCTGAGGGCCCTCTCAGCCGCGGACCTCGACCACACGCTCATAGTTCAAGCGCCTCCAGCTGCCTGGAGAGCTCCTCCAGCTGCGCCGAGAGCTCCCTGGCCGCCATATAAATTATCCTCTTGGGCTCTATGGCGCCGACGCTCTCCACGTAGATTATGTGGTCATCGTCACGCTCCTCCACCTTCACGCCATCAGGGCACGCCTTGACGCAGTCCATGCAGAGCCTGCACCTGTGCTCGCCCCTCACCCTCAGGGCGTCCTTCGAGTACCTCAGGACGCCCGGGAGGCACGCGGCGGCCGCTGCGGCCGCGCATTCAGCGTTGGGATTCAGGACCTCGATGTGCGGGTATGGCTTCAGCACCGAAACGGCGACTGGCTGCCACTTCGCGTGCTCCTTCCCCCTGCCAACCCTGGCGTACGCCTCGAGCTTTATCCTCTGGCCCGGGGCGAGCTTCGCGATCGGTATGTCAGGGGAGACGGGCTTCACGTCCGGATCCTCGGATACCAAGTCCTTCGAGAGGACGACGCGCGGCTCGTCCCCGGCCTGCGCATCGAGCACCAGGGACACCTGGCAGGGGGAGCCGCCGCAGTCGCCGGAGTACTTATACGGATCGGCCCGGAGGGGGATCAGCCCTAGCCTGTGGGCCAGCACCTCATCGTAGATGGGCGATGTGTTCTCCAGTATGGCCACGCTGTCTATGGCCAGCGTCGGCACCTCAGCTATCATGAAGCGGCGCAGCGTGTTGGCGTACTGTATGGGGATCCCGGTTATCCTCACCTTCACGCTGGAGGCGTCCTCCTCCAGGACGCTGACCCGCGGTTCCTCGGACATCACGCCCTCCTTCCCCTTCTCCCGCCCGGCTTCCGCGTGGTGTCGTGAGGTATGGGGGTCACGTCCTCTATCCTGCCGATCTTGAAGCCCGCCCTCACCAGTGCCCTTATCGCCGCCTGGGCCCCGGGACCTGGGGTCCTCGGCCCAGTCCCGCCGACGCCCCGCACCTTTATGTGGAGCGCGGTCACCCCCTTCATCTTGGCCACCTCGGCGGCCGCCTGGGCGGCCTTTATGGCGGCGTACGGCGAGCCCTCCAGCCTATCCGCATCCACGTGCACGCCGCCGCTGCTTATCGCGATGGTCTCCGCGCCCGAGAGATCGGTTATGTGGACTATCGTGTTGTTGGAGCTGCTGTATATGTGCGCGACGCCCCACTTCTCCTGCTGCCCCTGCTGCTGGGAAGGCTGCTCCGACATCAGGCGATCACCTCGCCCGCGCTCGGGCCCCCGGCGACCACGCTCCCCGCCTTGACGGATACCATCTGCTCCTCCTCCCTCGACACTAAGTAGCCGGGCCTGTCCACGACCCTCCCGCCGATCGTCACGTGCCCGTGCACTATCAGCTGGCGCGACTGATGGATGGTCTTGGCCAGTCCCCTCCTCCAGACGATCGTCTGGAGGCGCCTCTCCAGCAGGTCCTCCACCTTGAGGCTCAGCACGTCATCCAGGGTCGCGCCCTCCTTTAAAAGCCCCAGCCTCACGAGCCTGCCCAGCAGGATCGACTCGCGCTCCTTCCTCACGTCGGGCGGCGCGGCCAGCAATCCCCTGGCCTGGGCCCTGATGTCGGACAGCATCCTCTCGGCCCTCCAGAGCTCCCTCTTGTTCCTCAGGCCGTATACGCCCAGGAGGTAGACCTCCCTCTGGAGCCTCTCCGCGTCCCATGGGCGCTTGGGGGTCGTGTACTTCTTCTTCGGCTTCTTGGGATCGCCCAATTCCGCGTCACCTCACGCCTGCTGCCCGGCGGCCCCGGGCGCCGTTGCCCTCTTCCTGACGCCCACCGTCTTGCCCTTCCTGCCGGTCGTCCTCGTCCTCTGCCCCCTGACCTTGAGGCCGAGGGAGTGCCTGACGCCCCTCCAGCTTCCGGCCTTCTTCTCGCGCTCTATGTCCGCCCTGACGGCGAATGAGAGATCGGACTCCAGGACGTGGAGGTCCTTGCCCGTCTCAGGGTCCTTCCTGCGGTTGAGCAGCCAGGGAGGCAGTCCGGCGGCCGCAGGATTCTTCAGCAGGCGCTCGATCGCGGACACCTGCCCCTCGCTCAGCTGGCCGAGCCTGAGGCTCGGGTTCAGCTTGAGGCGATTAATGATCACGTGAGCTAGCGGCAGCCCTATGCCCGCCAAGTCCTTCAGCGCGGCCACCAGCTTCTTATTGCCGTCCAGATCCCTCCCCATCAGCCTGACTACGGATCTGA
>WYEM01000078.1 GCA_009903775.1 Nitrososphaerota archaeon
GGGGAGGGTGTCGGGCCGGGCCTCGGCGAACGCGCTGGTCAACCTGCTGGCGGCTGGCGTGCTGAGCGAGGAGGACGTGAGGGCCCAGGAGGTCATTTCAGGGGGCGAGGGAGCCCCCGAGCCCGGCGGCGATGCCGAGCGACGTCCCCAGCCCCGCCGCGATGCTCGGGAACCCTCCGAGCATCCCGAGATCCCTGGGGATTGGCACGCTCGTGCGAATAGCCCGGAGGGGATTCGAACCCCCGTCGCCGGCTCCAAGGGCCGGCATCATTGACCGCTAGACCACCGGGCTGCCTGCCTTCCGGCAGGTCCGGGATTTAACCTTGAGGCATCAGCGCGCGGCGCCTTCCGCGAAATAATCGATAATCTTAAATTATCTTAAAATGAGGTGCGGGATCGTTCGAGTTGTCCAAGTTCAAACTGATGTACCTGTCCAAGCGCGAGGCCCGCGAGGCGTCCGAGGCGATATCGCGCCTGCTGAGGCGCGAGCTGACGCCGCTGGCGACTCTGGCCTCCGAGGACGCCGAGGCGTTGCTGACGAAGGAGGGATCCATCCTCGTGGCGCTGCGCGAGGAGGGGATCTACGTTCCGGCGCTGGTGGACTCCGAGCTCGTCTCCAGCGTCCCGGGATACGTCGTGGTGGACGAGGGCGCCGTGAGGCACGTGGTGAACGGGGCCAACGTGATGAGGCCGGGCATCGTGGAGTACTCCGGATTCGAGTCCGGCGACGTCGTGATCGTGAGGGAGAAGGCGTACGGGAAGGCGATAGCGGTGGGCATAGCCCTCATGCCCTCGGGCGAGCTCCCGAGGATCTCCAGGGGGCCGGTGGTCAGGAACGTCCACCACTTGAGGGATGCCGCCTGGGAGCTGCTGCGCGATGAGGAGGTCCAGAGACTCATAAAGAAACTGGCAAAGCGACCTCCACCCTTTGGGGATGGGCGGAAATTGGAGAGCAAATTTTTATAGTTCGAATCCGGGAACTACCCCAAAGGCATGGACGCCGGGGAGGCGCGCAGTGAGGGCCAGAAGGTCCTCTACTACGTCACCAGCTACTCCATAAGGTCTGAGGAGGACGTCCGGAAGGTGGAGGAGGACGTCCGGAACAACTTCATAGTCATACTCAGGGTGACGCCGCTCCTCGAGCGGGGGCGCGAGGTGACCATAAATGTTATAAATAAAATATATGAATATGTAATATCCATGGGCGGCGACATGGCCAGGCTCGGGGAGGACAGATTGATCCTCACGCCGCCCGGCGTCAGGATATGGCGCGAGATGGGTACCTAGCGCCGCGGGCGCGCTAGTAGAGCCTCACCGAGTCCAGCAGCTGGGGCGCGTAAGCGTTCACCTTCAGGTGCTGCTGCAGATGGTAGGCGAACTCCTCCGACTTCTTGCGCTCGCCGTGCACCACGAGCACCCTCCTGACCTTCCTCTGGAGCCTCGAGACGTACCTGGTGAGCTGGTTGAAGTCGCTGTGCCCGCTGAACCCCTCGATGCGCTCCACCGCGGCGTTCACGCGCAGGACGCGCATCCTTCCGCTGCTGGGATCGAAGAGGCTGATCTCCCTCGTGGCGCTGTCCAGCAGGCGACGCCCCGTCGTCCCCGGGACCTGATATGACACGAAGAGGATCTTATTGCGGGGGTCCTCCGCGAGCTCCGAGAAGTAGTAGACGGAGGGGCCGCCCTCCAACATGCCCGAGGTGGCCAGGATGACGGAGGGGCCGCCCTCGCTGACTATCTCGGACCTGCGCTTGGGGCTGTCAACCACAGTGTACCACTCCGCGAGGAATGGATTGGCGCCCGTCTCCCTGATCTCGGATTTGACCGTCGGCGACAGGTAGTCCGAGTACAGTATGTGTATCCCGGTGGCCTCCTTGAGCATCCCCTCCAAGTACACCGGCACCTCGGGCACGGCCCTCGTCCTCACCAGCTCGTTTATCACGAGCATTATCTCCTGGGCCCTCCCGACCGCTGGCACGGGGATCAGGACCTTGCCGCCGCCCTCGAGGGTCTGCCTCAGCGAGGCGGCGAACGCTTGCTCGGTCTCCATCCTCGTGGGCATGACGTCGGACCTCGAGCCATAGGTGCTCTCCATGACGAGCGTCTCGGCCCTGGGGAAGTTGAAGAACGCCGCCTGGAAGAGGCGCGTGTTGTCGAACTTGAAGTCGCCGGTGTAGACCACGTTGTGCGCGCCGTCGCCGATGTGGAGGTGGATCACGGCGGATCCCAGTATGTGGCCGGCGTTGTAGAGCGTCAGCTTCACGTCCGGCGTTATGTCGGTGACCGAGTTGTAGGGGAGCGTTATCGTGTGCGATATCATAGTGCGGAGGTCCTCCATGTTGTAGGGCGGCACGGCGCCCTCGGACTGCGCGACCCTGATCGCGTCCATGAGCAGCAGCGTGGAGAGCGCGAGCGTTGGCTCCGTCATGTAGACCGGCCCCCTGTAGCCGTGCTTGAACAGGATCGGCACGAAGCCCACGTGATCCAAGTGCGCATGCGAGATCACCACGGCGTCCAGGTCGTCCAGCGTCATGTCGAGCCAGTCGAGCCTGGGATAGGCGTTCAGGGGCCCCTTGGCGCCCGGGTGCACCCCGCAGTCGAGCAGTATCCTACTCTCGGGCGTGGAGAGCAGCATGCAGGACCTGCCCACCTCGCGTGCGGCCCCCAGTACGGTGAGGACCACCTCGGACCTCGGGTAGATGCGGTCCCTGAATATGCGCTCCCCTGCCCTGCGCAGGAACGACATGCGCTCATCGGCGTCCGAGAGCGCGTAGTACACCTGCTCCATCGCCGGCGACGATATGGGCGACGATTGCCTTATCCTCGGCCTCCAGCCGGTCCTCACGAACAGCTCCTGCTCGGAGAGCTCGGGCACCTGCTGCAGCAGCTTGGAGTTCGCCGCCTCTATGAGCACCTCCCCGAGCGCGGCATCGAAGAATATCCTGTTGATCCCGGCCTCCCTGGGCGCCACGGACGTTATGTAGCTCCTGACCTCCTCGGCCGGCTTCCGCACGGACTCCGAGGACTTGACGATGACCCTCTTGCGCAGCTCTGTCACGAGCTGCCCCACTACGCCGCCGTTGTCCACGAAGTACTTGGGATTGTCAGTGTATATCGCTATCCTGGGTCCCTCGTACTCTATCCTGGTGACCATCGCCTCCGGCTTCAGCCTCGAGAGTATCCTCGCGGCGAGCGTTCCACCCTCCTGGGAGGCCTGAGTCATGCCCGGGCCCCTGCACGTCACGTCAGCGAGGACACTATCCGCCTCTTGGTCTCGGGATCCACTTCCCTGTAGCCGCGGCCATCTATCACGACCGCGTCCACGCCGTCGCCAGAGGCGGAGTCCCTCTTCATGGCGTAGTGGACGGCCTTCACCGCGAGCGCGACGGCCTCTTCTTCGCGGAGCCCGTCGCGGTACTCGGACTCCAGCACGCCGTACGCTATCGGCGATCCGCTCCCGGTGGACACGTACTTCTCGCTGCTCACGGCCCCGAAGAAGTCTATGCTGTAGATGCCCGGGGAGCCGTCGAACCCGCCTATCAGCACGTCGGCTATCAGCGGGAACAGCCTGTACGAGAAGAAGAGGTTGGCCGCCATCGAGGCCGCTGACTTGACCGGCATGGGGCTATTGTTCTCCATCCTGTAATGCCTGGCGCCGAACCTCAGGATGTCTATGACGGCCTGAGCATCGGCGACGACGCCCGAGATGGTTATCCCTAGGTGGTCATCTATCTGGTAGATCTTCCTCCCCTGGCGATGCGCTATGAAGTAGCCCATGGTCACCCTCTTATCGGTCGCCAGCACGACCCCACCCTCAAAGACGACCCCAACAGTGGTCGTTCCCGTGACCTTCGCAGGCATATTCACTCCTCTGCTATAGTACAAAGCCATCACTCCTCCAGAAATCGAGGGATCCCCGAGTAACCACGCTAAATAAATCTTATGCTGACATCTGAGGGCGTTTGTCGGATGGTCCCGTACGGGCGGATCGCCTTCCGCCGGTCCTCGTGCGCGCCCACTAGGCTTCGACCCGAGGAGTTGGAGGTGATGATCCGCGCTCCGGGCATTCCGGGGACTCGCGCTGGGGCGCTGCCGCGGGGCTTTCGGCGATAGTAGAGGGATGCGAGCCCGAGGTCGGGGGCGGCGTCCTCGATGGGGCTATGGGCGCGCATAAAATGGGCGCAGGTCCCAGAGGGGACGGCGCGCCATCGGAATCGATCGCCCCACCTGATCGGCGCCGGGCCGGGGGCGAAACCTAAATATTGGCCCGCGAGCCGCCATCTCTGGCGTGTCGGAGGTCGACGTAACTCTAAACGTCCTGCAGAACAGCATAGGCCGCACTGTGCTCATAAAGCTGAAGGGCGGGCTCGTTATCCGCGGGACGCTGAGGGGATACGATCATCACATGAACCTGCTCTTGGAGGGCTCCGAGGAGGTCGGCGACGGCGGTGCGCTCACGAAGCTCGGCGTCATAGTCATACGCGGTGACAACGTCGTGCTGATATCGCCGCCGTCCGACTAGTGAGCTGCTGGAGGGGAGGCCGCTGACAAGTTTAAATTGCCCAGCCCGGCCCGCAAGTTCCGCGAGTGATAAGGGATGAAGGGGACGCCCTCGCGCGGCAGGCACAGCAGGCACGTGGTCCACATAGTCTGCAGGCGGTGCGGCCACAAATCGTACAACATCAGGAAGAAGCGCTGCTCCTACTGCGGGTATCCCGATCCCAAATGGAGGAAGTATTCGTGGTCCAGGGTGGGCGGCCGAGCTCGGTCTATCCTGATCACGGACTCTACGCGGTAGCCCTCCAGCCTCTTCCTGCCGTTCAGGTACGCGAGCTCCACTAGGAAGCCCGCCCCGATCACCACGCCGCCCGCGCCCTCCACGAGCTTCGCCGCCGCCCTGGCGGTGCCCCCCGTCGCCAGCAAGTCGTCTATTATCAGCACCCTCTGGCCGGGCGCCACCGCGTCCTCGTGCATCTCGATGGTCTCGGATCCGTACTCCAGCTGATAGGTCGTGGAGACCTTCCTCCACGGGAGTTTCCCCTGCTTCCTTATGGGCACGAAGCCCGCGCCGAGCAGCAGCGCAACGGGCGATCCGACTATGAACCCCCGCGCCTCTATGCCGGCCACGGCGTCCGGGCGCTGGTCGCGGAAGCGGCCGGCGAGCTCCTCCACGGCGGTCCGGAATGCCGCGGCGTCCCTGAAGAGGGGAGTCAGATCGCGGAATATCACGCCCTCGATGGGGTAGTTCGGGATGTCCCTTATGTAGCGCCTCAGTGCCTTCGAGACATCGCTCAACGCCGGCCCCCGGGCATCCTTGAAAATAATATTAAAACTGTCCGTCGCTGCGCGGGCTCCGTTACCTTAAGCCGTTCTATGACCCTAAACCCGAGGGGAGCGGGCTGAGCTCGAGGAGCGCCTTCGGGAGAGCGCTCAACTGGCCGCGGTATTCGCGTCCACCTGGGACTTCATTTTCGAGGACGGGGACCTGGGGAGGCCCCCGCTCGAGTGGAGGGAGGTGATGCCGCGGTGGCTGGACGGGCTGCGCCCGATCCCCCCGGCTCGGGTAGGAGGTGGGCTTAAGGTAACGGAGCCGCTGCGCGGGTTCCTCGGGCCCGCTCCCCGGCGTTCCGGGCGGGCCCTCGCCTGGCGCTTAAACATTAAAAGATCCCAGGGACGCTCTCCGGGGTGGGCCCGTAGCTCAGCTTGGCAGAG
>WYEM01000073.1 GCA_009903775.1 Nitrososphaerota archaeon
AGCTGATCGTCGCGACCGAGCCGGAGCCCGCGATCTGGAACACTATCCTCCCGTTCCCGGGCGCGCTGAACGGCAGCGACGTGAATTCGACTATGTCCTCCGCTATTGTCTGCCCCGCGGTTAGGGCGTTGTAGGTCGTCAGGCTGCCCTTAACGCTCACTCGACGATCACCACCGCGTAGATGTAACCGGAGGTGGGCGTCGTGTTCGCTGAGACCTGAATCGAGACGAACGGCGTGAACGCGTTATCGACGGGGAACACGTACATGCTGGCGGCGCCCGAGCTCTCGGTGTACGAGGACCCGATGGTGTAGTCCGGATAGGACTGATCGTTCGTCACGTTGCCGATGACCTGCACGTTGATCGCTTGGTCGGTCCCGTTGTAGACCCAGACCGCGTACTCGTCGTAGCGCTTCAGCATCGGCGCGAGCGACATGTAGCTCGGGTCCGTCCTGTAGCTGTGCGTGCTCGTGTCCCGCAGCGGGAGCGCGTTCACTATCACGAATGCGCGCCCCGTGTCGTAGAGCGCCCTGATCCCGACCGGGAACCACGCCGGCGCCGGGTCCCTGCCCCTGACGAGCGCCGTCGTGCTCGTGCTCACGTGCCCTCACCTCCCTCCCCGGGATTTAAGCATGCCCGCGACGCCGAGGCCCGCGAGCGCTATCGCGGCCGCGGCCCCGACCGCTATTATGATCAGGCCGGCGCTCGCCGCCAGCGGGCTGACCTTCTGGACTATCGGCTCCAGCAGCACGAGCAGGCCCGCCACCGCCGCGAGCCCTATGACCACCGCTGCGACCCCCCACGTGACGACCCCCGCGAGCGCCGCCACCGCCGCTATCACGGCCGCGGCCGCCGCCAGAAGCGCCGCCACCACGTCCGCGGCGCTTATCGGGTCGACCGTCATCGTGAACTGAAGCGCCGCGTGCCCTTGGTAGTCTATCCAGCGCGCGTTCCCGAGCCCGGTCAGCGTGCCCCCCCTCGCCCATATCTCCGGGTAGATCGCGTCGTAGA
Organism: Nitrososphaerota archaeon; assembly: GCA_009903775.1. Lineage (GTDB taxonomy): Archaea > Thermoproteota > Nitrososphaeria > Conexivisphaerales > Conexivisphaeraceae > Conexivisphaera. The sequence continues at coordinate 1,011 of WYEM01000073.1, forward strand.
GGATCCCGTTCCAGACCGACTCCGGGATTATGTTCAGCGCGTCCACCGTGTTCCCGCACCACGTCCCCAGGCAGGCCTCCGTCGGTATCTTGGTCGGCCATATCACGCTGTACCTGACCGGGCTGGACCCCACGGTATCGCCTGGGCCCGTCCCAATATAAAAGCAGTGCACGGAAAAAATGGGGAGGATCCCCGGGGGATCGGATCACATCGTCGGCCTGTTGTCCGGCATTATCATGTAGTTGATCGACACCGCCACCGGGTTGCCCGCGCTGTTCGACGATATGCTCACGGAGACGCTCAGCGCGCCCGTGGTGGTGTTGTTCACGACCGCCACCGGGCTCAGCAGGTCGCCCTTCAGCTCCAGCACGCCGGGGCTCGGGAGGAAGAGCGGGTGGAGGTTCGCCGTGCCTGCAGTCAGCCACCCGGCCACGGCGCCGCTGGACCCCTCGTTCGCCACGACCACGCGGAGTATCAGCGCCCTGGCGCCCGCCGGGAGCGTGAACGAGGCCGCGACGCCGGTGGACGTCGTGGAGCCGGAGGCGGTCAGCACCGCGGTGTTGTAGGCCGGCTCCGGGATGAACCGGCCGGTCGCCACGTCCTGCCCGGCGTTGTAGACGACGCTCGACCTGGACTCCTCCGGCATCATGACCCACCTCCGCCGAGCGAGAACAGGGTCGTGATCGCCGTGAACGCCCTGCTCTCGTAGACCTCCTGCGCCTCGGCGCGCGTCACCTGCCTCCACGTGTACTTGTAGCCCCAGACCTGTATGCCCTGGTTGACGCCGACCGCAGCTAAGGTCGCGACGGGGTTGGTGTTGGTTATCGTGAGCGTTGGTATGAAGTCGGTGCCGTAGGTCCAGATCCACGGCCCCTCGCCCTCTATCGCGGAGTTCAGGGGCGTGAGGTAGGTCTGGTCCGCGCCGAGCATGAAGAGCTGCTTCCCGTTCATCGTCACCTGCACCGCCAGGTCCATCGAGTCTATCCCGAGGCGCACCTGTATCAGCTCGTTCGGCTGCGTCTGAAGGTTCGGCACGTGGAGGGTTATCGCCCCGACCGTGACGTTGTGCCCGTTCAGCGTCACGGTCCACTCGCCGCCCGCCGGCACGTAGTAGTTCAGGTAGTCGTAGAAGCGGACCGGCTCGCTCGTGACCTGGAAGATTGGATAGGGAGGCGTGCCCGTGGCCTGGTTCGTCAGGATGAAGTAGTCGTAGGCCCTGAGTGGGTAGCGGGGTTCGATCTTCATGTGTGTGTTCGCCCCCGCCACTCACTCAGCCGAGGGTCGCGCCCGTGGGCTGGGCCGCCAGCCCTATCAGCTCGAAGCTGACGGACGACGCGCTCGCCGCGGCCGTGAGCTGTATCTGGACAGGGATGTTGGCGGCGGTCACGTAGACCGGGCTGAAGTACACCGTCTTCTCGGTGTCCTCGTTCCAGCTCAGCGTCAGGGGCACGGGCTGGAGCGGTATCTGCTGCCCGTTTATGATGAACTGTATGCCGGTTATGACGCCGGTCGCGGTGCCGTTGAGGTTCCTGAAGCCGAATATGGCCAGCGGCCTGGACTTCTGGGACGTGAAGCTGGCTATCTGGAAGGTGCCCGCGCCGGTGATGCCGGTGTAGCCTATGAAGGCGTTGTTGGAGGACGCCCCCAGGTCCATGGGGACGAGCGGCCTGATCTGGTAGCTCAGCTGGCCCTCCTTGGCCATCGCGTCTGCGAGCTTGGCCTGCGCCTTCATTATCGCGTCGCGCGTGAGGTCCTGCTCCCTCGGGGACCAATACCATATGTGCTGGACCGGGTTCATTTCGTGATGCCTGGGGGACGCCCATTTATAAACATTGAAATAGTATGTTGTAGCAGTAGCAGCACTACTAGCATAGCACAACGCTTAAATCGGCGGCCGCGCATCCCCTCCCGTGCCGAGCGTCTCCGTCTACTTCACCGACGAGAACTACGAGTACCTGAGGAAGATGAGGGCCAAGGGGATCTCCGAGGCCGTGAACGCGGCCATAAGCGTCGCGCGCGTCCTAGACCCCGACGCCCTCGCGCTGCTGTCCAGGCTGGCGAAGGCCTCCGGGATGGACCCTGGGACCTACTTAAAGGAGCTGATAAATGGGGAACTGGAGAGGGAGCGCAGTAGCAGGATCGTCGGTCCGGGGCTGGACCTTCAGCGATCGATCAGTCCATCGCCGTGAACAGCGCCGGGGCCGGGGCGGCCGGGACTGGCACCGGCTTCACCTGCACCGGCCTCACCTGAGCGACCTGGGCGAGCTGCGGGACGCTGCCGGACATCCTCCTCTTTATCATGTCGAGCACTCCCGCCACCAGCAGCAGCGGCCCGAGCTCGACGCCCACGGCCGCGATCATGTCCCTGCCGGACTTCCAGGCCCAGTAGGCGAGGCCGAGCACCAGCGCGCCCGCGCCTATCATGACGAGCTCGCCGTTGCTGACGAAGGACAGCACCTGCTTCTTGGAGTTGGAATACTGCGCGAGGGTGTCCACGAGCTCGTACGCGATCGCGGTCCCCGTTCCTATGCCAACGGATTTCACGAACGCCATTCCGGGGGGAGGTCGGGGCAAGGTGTATATAAGCGCAGCGCCGAGGTTACGCCATGCCGGAGGAGCGGCTGAACGCGTGCCAGCTGCAGGTGCGCGAGGTCATGAGGCAGCACCCCATCGCGATGCTCGCCGTGATAGACGCGACGGACCCGAGGCGCGAGCGCGCGGAGCGCAGGAAGCTCCCGAAGGAGATCGACCTCCCCGAGCCCGTGCCCGTGTACGAGCTGACGATAGATTCGCCGGACGACGAGTGCAAGGCGGAGGTGGAGGCGGCGAGGCTGAAGGAGACGCCCGGCTTCATCATCTACAAGGAGGGCAGGCCGATCGAGGCCGTGCCCGCGACGACCCCGGACTTGGAGCGCGTCATCAGGGAGAGGATCCTGCAGCTCGTGGAAAAGTAGAAAAGGGCGGAGGTGCGACCTAGGACCGTGCTGACGCCGACCGACCTGATATTCCTCTCGGGCTGGAACCGGAAGGCGTTGATCGTGGAGGCGGAGATAACCAAGACGCAGCCGGCGACCATGATAGACCAGAAGATATCCGGCCTGCTGGAGGCGTTCTACTTCTGGACCAACGATTACACGACCACGATCACGATAGCGATAGACCGCGCCACGAAGGTCGTGGAGGTCCTCGACTTCTACCTCGCGGGGTACACGCAGCCCAACAACCAGATGCCCTACGTGTCGATGTGGGACCCCGAGGGAGGCACGGTCGGCAACTTCGTCGTGGTCTGGAACCCCGCGATCATGGAGCCGGTCCACGAGCACGTCACCGTCACGGCCCAGCTGGGGAGCGACAGCACGCAGACGGTGGCGAAGGCGTACGCCCAGCTCCTCATGGTGAACATTTATGATAGGGAGGCGTTCTTCGAGAGCGCGCGTGCGCTGTTCGGGGACGTGCTCCCGGGGCCGACGGTCACAGTCCAGCCGCCGAGCCCCCAGCCGCAGCAGGAGGCCCCGCAGGCGCCCCCGGTCGCGGTCCGGCCGGCGCCGCCAGCCAGGAAGTGGCTCCGCTACATACCGTAGGGGGTGATGGCATGGGGGATCTGTCCTCCTTCCTGATCGGGCTGGTCGTGGGCGCGGTCGCGACTGCGCTCGTCACCACCGAGGTCGGCCGCGAGACGGTCCGCACCGCGGCCGCGGTGGGGTCGGCGCAGTACAGGCGCGCCCTCCAGCTCGTCAGGGAGCGGTACGGCTCATGATACGCATCCGCGCCTACTTCCTGGGGGTCGACGGCTCGCCCGTGCCGGTCGACATGGTCCTCGACACGGGCGCGGCCATAACGATCCTCCCCGCGCGCCTGCTGGGCAGGGTCCAGTTCACGCCGAGGGGGCGCGCCGTCCTCGTGGACTTCGACGGCGAGGCCGACTACGTCGCGGAGGTGGGCGAGTGCATCGCGAGCATCGACGCCGAGCATTGGTACGCGATCGAGTGCGCGGCCGGGCGCAATCCCCTCCTGAGCCCGCGCGGCCTCCCCTGGACCTTCTGCGTGCGGGACGAGGACCTTGTCGGCGTCTCTTAGCCGGCGGCGCCCTAGCGAGCCTCTCCTCCACGTACTTCCTGAACTCCTCGTACTTCCGCATCTCCTCGACTGCGCACTGGGCGTGCATCAGGTAGATGTGGATCCTGTTGTCCCTGGCCGAGATCACCTTCTTCTTCACGAAGAGGTCGTCGTAGTTTATCCGGCGGCCGCACCAGGAGCACCGCACGTCCCACGTCAGGACCTTCAGGAAGAGGTAGATGTCCTCCATCTGCGAGTTCAGCCACTCCGCCGCCTCCGGATCCTCCCTGAAGATCCTGCCCTTCTCGCCCATCGCGTCCACTATCTCCTTTGGGTGCATCAGCACGTGCTCCACGTCCGTCCACGCCTTCTGGAGGACCCCCGCCATCGCCAAGGCGACCGCGCGGCCCACGATGCGGTCGCGCAGGTGGGCGCGGACTATGAGCTCGTAGAGCAGGTTCAGGCGCTTCCTAGCCGCCTCCCGTATCTGCTCCTCCGACAGCTGATTGATGCCCTGCATTATCAGCTCGCGGAGGGCCTCGCGGCGCTGCCTCGGGTCGTCGCTCCTCAGGAGCGCGTCGTAGCGCCTCCAGTCGATCGACACGCCGATGGAGCCCTCTGGTGGCTATTTAG
>WYEM01000031.1 GCA_009903775.1 Nitrososphaerota archaeon
TCGCGGTGGCGCTCGTCAACCTGATATCGCTCCTCGGCGTCTGGTCGGGCGGGGCCCTGGCGTCGTCCCTCCTCCGCGGCAGGAGGAGGGCGATGCTGATCTACTCGGCGGCCTTCCTCGCATCGATGTACCCGGCCTCGCTCGCGGTCCTGCGCGGGGGCATGGCCCTGGCGCTCGCAGGCTCGGGGGCCCAGGCTTTCCTGGAGGCCATGATATTCGCTCCCCTGCCAGCCTTCCTGTCCGAGTCGTTCAGCAGGAGGTACAGGGCAACCGGCGCCGGGCTCGCCTACAACGGGGGCCTGATAGTCGGCTCCTTCGCCATACCCATCACGCTGGCCGCGGCCGGCGCGCTGGGGTTCCCGATCGCTTGGCCGCTCACGATCGCGGCCTGGGGCGCCCTGATGATCGCGGGGATGCTCCTATCCAGGGAGACGTGGTCCGCCGGGGCGGGGGACGCGATAGCGCGCTGATGATGGAACGACAAACCGGCCCCTCCTGGGGGCTGGGTCGCCCCGCCGCGCGGGCTGGAGCGGGAGGCCTCGAACAGAGCCTCGTTGAGGTGTTCGGCGGCCCGCACGGGAGGCGGGTAACGCCCAAGATCCCAGCGGGACCCCCGCCCTCGAGGGCGGGGAGGAGTAAGCGCGCCCGGATCAACGTTAAAAATCCCCTCAGTCCCTCGCCCCACGGAGCGGAGGGGTGTCGGAGTGGCTACGAGCCCGGCTGCAGACCGGGTACACGTGGGTTCAAATCCCACCCCCTCCTCCACCGATTGCGCCCTCGAGGCCCTGCGCGCGCTCGCCTCGCTGCTCGAGGGGTGCGGGCTCCGGGTCCCCCCTCCGCCCGGGGTCCGCCCGTATCCACCGCCGGATCCCTCGGCCTGCGCGCTCGTCGACGTGGAGCTCTTCGGCGCGATAGGCCTCCTGAGGGAGCTCGCGGGGATCGCGCCCGCCATCGGGTGCGCCGCCGCGCTGCTCGCGGCCCGCGAGGTCGCCGCGATCCTGGCCGCCCGCGAACTGCCGGGGGAGGCCGCCGGCTGGGCGAGGACCCTCGCGGGGCTCCTCCCCAGCGCCCGCCCGCGGTGGCGATGCTCCTCTCCGGGAGGAAGGCGGCGCCCGAGATCCCAGGGGACCTGTGCATCGGCGGTCGGCCCGGGACCACTCCTCGACGAACGCCCTCGCGGCCGCCCTGGGGTCCGGGGACCCGAGGATCGCGGATATCACCGCCACCCCGTGGACGCCCAGGGACCTCAGCTCCCGCAGGTGCTCGAGCCTTATCCCGCCTATCGCGTACACGGGCACGCGCACCGAGCGCACGATGGACGCCAGCCCCTCGGGGCCTATCACCCTGGACCCGACCTTCGTCGGGCTCGGGAACACGCTGCCAGCCCCTATGTAGTCGGCCCCCTCCAGCTCCGCCCTCGAGGCCTCGGCCGGGGTGGAGGCGGAGGCACCGATTATCGCTCCCCCCAGCATCCTCCTCGCCTGCTCCACCGGGAGGTCCTCCTGGCCCAGGTGGACGCCGTCCGCGTCGGACGCGTAGGCGACGTCCGCGCGGTCGTCGACTATGAAGATCGCGCCGTAGGAGGAGCACAGCTCGCGGATCGCCCTGGCCTCCTCCACCATCGCGCGGGCGGGGCGGGACTTCTCCCTGTACTGCACAATCCTCACCCCCGCCTCGAGGAGGATGCCCGCGGCCTCCACGTGTCCCATCCCGAATTCCCCGCTCGTTATCCCGTAGATGCCCCTGGGAAGCGCCCTCGCCACGTGCCGAGGCGGCCGGGCGGACTGATATCGGTTTCGCGGGGGCCGGCGTCATCCGGCCAGCGCCACGGGCGCGGCGCAAAGGCTTAAAGGGCGAGAGCCGCCACCGGCTTGGGCCGGTAGTTCAGTGGTAGAATGCCCGCCTCGCACGCGGGAGGTCGGGGGTTCAAGTCCCCCCCGGTCCACCATCCCGTCCTCTAAAAGCGTTAAATCGTCGATCCCTCGAACCGGCGGCGTGAAGGTACCGGAGGCGAAGTACATCTGGCTCGACGGCCGCCTCGTCCCGTGGGCCCAAGCGACCACCCACCTGATGACCCACTCCCTGCACTACGGCACCGCGGTGTTCGAGGGCATAAGGGGGTACTCCTCGGCCCCCGGCGGGGGCGGCGAGCTCAACGTCTTCAGGCTCCTGGACCACATGAGGAGGCTGGAGGCGTCCGCCAAGATCTACGGTTTCCCCCTGAGGTACAGCCCCGAGGAGCTGGCGTCCGCGACGCTGGAGCTCCTCAGGGCCAACGAGCTGCGCGAGGACGTCTACATAAGGCCCCTCAGCTACCTGGGATACGGCACCATCGGCCTCGTCTTCTCCGATATAGAGCCCCACGTGGCAATAATAGCCTTCCCCTACGGCAAGTACTTCCACAAGGACGGGCTCAACGTGATGGTCTCCACCTGGAGGAGGATATGCCAGGAGGCGACGCCGCCGGCCGCCAAGGTCTCGGGGCACTACGTGAACTCCGTCCTGGCGAAGATGGAGGCCCTGAGGCACGGGTTCGACGACGCGCTCATGCTGGACTCCAGGGGGTACCTGAGCGAGGCCACGGGGGAGAACGTGTTCCTGGTCAGGGGGGGCACGCTCGTGACGCCCCCGCCCTCCGCCGGGATCCTGGAGGGGATAACCAGGGACACCCTCATCAGGCTGGCGCGCGAGGAGGGGATCCCGGTGGAGGTGCGCGACGTGTCGCGCCACGAGCTCTACGTCGCGGACGAGGTGTTCCTGGCCGGCACCGCGGCGGAGGTGACGCCGGTGCTCTCTGTCGACGGCCGCACGGTCGGATCGGGCCGCCCCGGCCCCGTGACGTCTCGCCTGAGGGCCCTCTACGAGTCCGTCGCCAGGGGCAGCGATCCCAGGCACCCCGAGTGGAGGACTCCGGTGTACGGCAGGGGGACTTGAGGGGCCGCCGCGTCGCCTTCCAGGGCGAGAGGGGAGCCTTCACGGAGGAGGCAGCCCTGGCATACTTCGGGGACTCCGTGGAGCTCGTGCCCATGAGGACGCTCCGCGAGGCGTTCTCGGCCGTCGAGGGGGGCGGGGCGGACTACGCGGTCATCCCCATAGAGAACACCCTGGCGGGGAGCGTCGGCGAGGCATATGACCTGCTGCTGGAGCACGAGCTCCGCGTTTACGGGGAGGTCATACTCAGGGTGGAGCACCACCTGCTGTCGGTGGAGGGCGCGACCCTGGAGGGGATAAGGGAGGTGTGGTCGCACCCGCAGGCCATAGACCAGTGCAGGAGGTTCCTGGAGTCCCTCGGGGCGAACGTCGTCCCCATGTGGAACACGGCGGCCGCCGCCAAGAGGCTGGCGGAGGTCCGCGACGCGCGCGTCGCGGTGATAGCCAGCAGGAGGGCGGCCGAGATATACGGCCTCAGGATCCTGGCGTCCAACGTCGAGGACGATAGCAATAACTACACGAGGTTCTTCGTCCTCTCCAAGGAGTCCAGGCCGCCCACCGGCGATGACCTGACGTCCATAATATTCTCGACGAGGCACGAGCCCGGGGCCCTCTACAGGTGCCTGGAGCCCTTCGCCGAGAGGAGGATAAACCTGACCAAGATAGAGTCCAGGCCCGTGCGCTCCCGGCCCTGGGAGTACAACTTCTACGTGGACATCGTGGGGCACGTGCGGGATCCGGTGGTCTCGGAGGCGCTCGACGCCCTGTCCCGCAGGGCGACCTTCGTGAGGGTCCTGGGATCGTATCCCAGGTGGAGGCCAAGGGATGCTGGACGAGGACAGGGAGGAGCTGGCCAGGGAGGCTAGATACCTGGCCCTCCAGGGGCTGGTGGCGGGGAGGGAGGGCAACCTGAGCGTCCGCCGCGGCGGCCTGGTTGCCATAAAGGGCACCGGGGTCAGGATGCTCGACGCAGGCCCCCGCGACTTCTCGGTGATCGACATGGAGGGGAGGGTCCTGGAGGGGCCGAGGCCCAGCAGCGAGTTCCGCATGCACCTTGGCATCTATGCGGCTCGCCCCGACGTCGGCGCCATAGTGCACGTCCATCCGCCCTACACCCTGTCGCTGCGGGCGCTGGGCGTGGCGCCCGAGCCCTTCACGGAGGAGGCGAGGCTCTACTATGACCGCGTGTGCGTGGTCCCGAGGCTCCCCCCGGGAGGCGAGGAGCTGGCCTCCGCCTCGGCCTCCGCCGCCTCCTCGGGCTGCCGCGCGATCCTCCTGGAGGGCCACGGGCTCGTGTTCGCCGCCGGGGGGCTGAAGGAGGCGGTCGACGGGGCGGTGGCCGAGGAGCGGTCCTCCCAGGTGCAATTCATGTCGGTGATCTCCGAGCTGCTGCAAAAAATTTATCTCTCATGCGCTGACCGCCGGAAGTCCGGAGGCTGATAAGTTGTCATCCTCGGGATTCGAGTTCGAGGTGCGCATAGGGCCCCCGCGGCTCACCCGCTTCGAGCGCGCCAGGATAATAGGTGCCCGTGCCCTCCAGCTTTCCCTGGGCGCACCCCCCCTGGTGCCCCAGTCCGCCGTCGGCGCGGGCGTGAAGGAGACGATAGAGCTCGCCAGGATAGAGCTGGAGTCCGGCGCCCTCCCCATATCGATAAGGAGAACCCTCCCCAGCGGCGAGTACCAGGACATACCTATACGCGCCCTCCTGCAGGGGGGCGTTGGCCAAGCGAGGGGAGGATCCTCCCGATCCTCCGCAGTACGGCCGCCTCCTGGGATGGTGGCCGGCCGCGCTGAGGTGGGGCGCCCCGTCCCTCCAGCTACTCTGGGGGGCTGATGAAGCGGCGCGCGGGCGCCGGTGGGATGTCCGTCTGGGCACATCTGAGGGCTCTGTCGCCTCGGGCCGATCGATATCCCGGATGCGAGGGAGCCCTCCGCCCGATTTCGCGCGATCGCCGATCGATCCAGATCGGGAGGAGGAACCCCGGGCGAGACGCGCCCGATCCTCTCGCTCGGGTGGGAGGCGGGCTTAAGGCAACGGAGCCCCCACCTGGGCGCTAACGCTTAATAATGGGACCGTGGATGGCGAGCTCAGAATGTCCGAGGAGGCGCAGGGCGAGAAGGAATATCTCGCTGTGACGGACCAGAAGCCTGTGTCCGCCTACGTTATATCGGGCGAGGTGCAGCTCAAGGCGTCTGGGAGGCTGATCCTCATGGCGCGCGGGAGGAGCATAAATCAGGCCGTGGACGTCGCTAACATGATAGTGCAGCGCTCGGAGGGCTCGGCCGAGATCTCGGGCGTGAGGATAGCGAGCGACAGGCTCCCGGACGGGAAGTACATCTCCAGGATGGAGATAACGATAGAGAGGAAGGGTCGACCCGGCACCGGGCACCCGCTCGACGCGCCCGCCGATGGGAAGACTGATAAGAAGATATAAATATAACCATGGCTACCTTTGCGCGTGTGTCCCGATGCGCCAGGCGCGGCTGGGGATGAATGGGACGGCGTGGAGCGCGCGATAATCGAGAGGATCCTCAGGTCGGCCGCGGCCCAGGGGGGGTTCGGGAGCTCCCCTCAATAGGCGATTCCACGCCCCCGGGCGCTACAGGTACTCGCCGGGCAGGCGCGCTTGGGTCCGCGTAGCCGGGGAGCCGCCGCTCGACGGGCTCCTGGTGCTGCTCTCGGTCGCCGCTGGCTCCTGCAGCCCCTGCGC
>WYEM01000068.1 GCA_009903775.1 Nitrososphaerota archaeon
TCAACAGGGTGGGCGAGGTGACCTATTACACGCTGGTGGCCGGCCTCCCCCTGCCCTACCTCAGGACATTCCTGACGGGCCCCGGGGGTAGCCCGGAGTACACCGAGGTGCTCACGGCGCAGCTCGCCGCGGACGAGCTCTTCTGGCTGGCCGTGTCCTGGGCGCTCCTCAGGCTGGTGGGGAGGCATCGCGCATGAGCAGCGGCAGGCCGCTGATCCTCGTGAGCAACGACGACGGCCCGGAGAGCCCGGGCCTCAAGGCCCTGCTCTCCGCCCTGAGGGGAAGGGTCGACGTCGCGTTCATAGTGCCGGAGGGCCCCAGGAGCTCATCCAGCATGAGCCTGACCTTCCACAAGCCGCTCAGGGCCTGGGAGCGCGAGATCGCCGGGGTGCGCGGCTACGTGGTGTCCGGCAGCCCCGCCGACTGCGTGATGCTGGGCAGGCTCCGCCTCCTGGACAGGGCCCCCTGCGCCGTCGCCTCGGGGATAAACGTCGGCGACAACACGGGGCTCCAGGACATCTACGCCAGCGGCACGGTCGCCGCCGCGGTGCAGTCGGCGCTGCTCGGGATGCCCGCCGCCGCCTTCTCGATGATGGTGGAGGGGGACGGCCCCGTCGACGAGGAGGCGCTCCTGGAGGGCTTCCGCGATGCCGCTGAGTATGCCGCCGAGATAGCCCTCTGGATCTGCGAGCGCTCGCTCCCGCCCGGGGTCAGCCTGCTGAACGTGAACTTCCCCCTCAGGCTCCGGAGGCCGGTGCGCGTCGAGGTGACCAGGCCGGTGCGCCGCAAGTACGAGGATCACGTGACCGAGCGCCGGGACCCCAGGGGGCTCCCCTATTACTGGATATGGGGGAGCCGGCTGGGCATCTATGAGGAGGGCACCGACGCCTGGGCCATCTACGCCAGGGGAGCCATTTCCGTGACGCCGCTCAGCCTGGACCTGGCCTCGCCCGCGGGCCCCGGGCTCGAGGACCTGAAGGCGCGCCTGGAGTCCCTGCCGGCCCCCCGCGGCCGAGGCCGGAGGGCCGCTACGGTTTAATCGCGCGCCCCCGGAGGGGCGACGTGGAGCTCGTCAGGTCGGAGCGCGTGTTCAGCGGGAGGGTATTCTCCGTCAGGCGCGACGTCCTCAGGACCCCCCGCGGCGAGGTGGTCCGCGACGTGGTCGAGCATCCGGGCGCCGTGGCATTCCTCCCCGAGAGGCCGGACGGCGGGGTCGTGCTCGTCAGGCAGTACAGGCACGCCGCCGGCGAGAGGCTGCTGGAGGTGCCGGCCGGGACCCTGGAGCCCGGCGAGCCCCCCGAGGAGTGCGTCAGGAGGGAGCTGAGGGAGGAGACGGGGTACGAGCCCGACTCCATCGAGTACCTGGGGGAGGTCTTCCTGGCCCCCGGCTACAGCACGGAGCGCATACGCCTCTACCACGTCATGGTCTCCAGGGGAGGCGAGCCGTCGCCCGAGCCCGACGAGGACATAGAGGTCGTCACGGTGCCCTTCGAGGACCTGCTGGCCATGGCGTCGTCCGGCGCGATCAGGGACGCCAAGACGCTCGCCATAGCGCTGATCCTCGCGGCCAGGCGCGGGCTCCTGGGGCGGGGGGGCGCTCAGCGCTCGGGCGCGAACTTGAACCCATAGTATATGATGCCGTCCGTGCCGTCCTCCCTGAGCTTCCTTATCACCGTCCTGACGCGCGCGCCCGGCCTCAGCTCGCCCTCCTCGAAGTCCACGAGCTGCCCCAGCACCACGGCCCCATCGTCCAGCTCGACCAGCCCGAACCTGAGCGGCCTGTACCTGCGGAACGATGACCCTATCTCCAGGGTGGTCGTGTAACTGATGATCCGGCCGCCCTGCCGCAGTTGGACGCGCTCGACGTCCCTGCTCCCGCAGCGTGGGCACGCGTCGGCCGGCGGGTAGAACGTGGCGCCGCAGGACCTGCACGTGGATCCGACCATGTTGTAGTAGCCGCGCTTCGACCTCCAATAAGCGATGGGCGGGAGCGGCATCGCTCGCGCCTCCTGACGATCGTGAGGGCCGCGGTCCCCCCGAATCCCCCCAGGTTCACCGCGGCCCCCAGCTCAGCGCCCTGCACCTGGTTGGGGCCCGCGCCCCCCGAGACCTGGAGGGCGGCCTCGGCCACCTGATAGACCCCGGCCGCCCCCACCGGGAACCCCCTGGCCTTCATCCCGCCGAACGTGGATATCGGGAGCTCGCCGTCCAGGGAGAGCCTCCCGGACCTCGCGAGGCCCGGGGCCCCTCCCCTGGGGGCCGCGCCGAGCTCCTCCAGCTCCAGCGCCGCCATCACGCTGAACGTGTCGTGCAGCTCCAGGAAGTCGGCGGCCGCCGGGTCCAGGCCCGAGGCCCTGGCGGCCGCCGCGACCGCCGAGAGGGCGGGCAGCGAGAGCGGGTCGCCGTGCAAGTACGAGTTCACCGAGGACGTCGAGTAGTCCGAGAACGCTATCTCCGCCATCGCCCCCGAGGGGTCCGAGGTCAGGAGGACCGCCGCGGCGCCGTCCCCCATGGGGGGAGTGTCCATCAGCCTGACGGGGTCCGAGACCACGGGCGACTCCAGCGCCTGCTTGAGCGTCAGGGGCCTCCTGAACTGCGCGTGCCCGGCCTTGGCCCCGTTCGCGTGCGCTATGAGCGGGAAGTGGAGCAGGTCCTCGTAACCCACGCCGTACCTGTCCATGTAGATCCTCGTGAGGAGCGCGCCGAGCGTGTAGATGTTGGAGCCGGTCATCAGCACGTGCTCGGCGTCCTCGCTCATGGACATCGCCTCCAGGGCGTCCTCGGAGAGCGAGTCCCTCATCTTCTCCACGCCCAGCACCAGCACGCGCTCGAGCGCCCCGCTCCTCACGAGCTGGTGGGCGGTGGCCACCGCCACCCCGCCCGATGCGTGCCCCGCCTCCACCCGGAGCGCCCTGACCCCCCTGAGCCCGGCCCTCTCCGCGACCAGCGCGCCCAGCTGGCCCTGCGAGAGGAGCCTCTCCGCCAGCATGTTCGAGACCACGATCGCGTCCACGCGGGGCCAGCCCGCCCCCTCCAGCGCCTCCTCCGCAGCCCTCGCCGCCATGTCGAGGAGCGACATGTCCCACTGATCGCCGACCGGCAGGAGCGCCACGGACCTCACGTAGGATCCGCTCATACCCTGATCTTCCCCCTGTACCTCGCGTACTCCGCGTAGTCTATCTCCACGCGCCTCTCGATCATGCTCCTGACCGTCACGTGCCCGCCCTCCCTCTTCCTAGGCAGGCCGTCCAGCACCTCTATGACGAACGCGTCGCTGCCCGCGCCGCTCCCGAAGCTAGCTAGCAGTATCCTGTCCCCGGGCCTCGAGACGTCCAGCGTGGCCGCCAGGCCCATGAGCGCGCTCGCCGAGTACGTGTTGCCTATCCTGTCGTTGAGGAGCCCGGGCTCCAGCTGCTCCATCCTGAAGCCGAGCTGCGTGCCTACGATCACGGGGAAGCGCGGGTTGGGCTGGTGGAACACGGCGTACGTGAAGTCCTCCGGGCGGTACCCCGTGTCCTCCATCAGCTTGAGCACTGACGACTTTATGTGGTGGAAGTACGCCGGCTCCCCGGTGAACCTGCCCAGGTGGCGGGGGTAGGGCTCACCCTGGCGCCTCCAGAAGTCCGGGGTGTCCGTGACGTAGGAGACCCCGTACTCTATCCTGGCGATGGGCTCCTCCGGCCCGCCCAGCACGTAGGCGACGCTGCCGCTGGCCGCCGTGTACTCCAGGTCGTCCCCCGGCCTCCCCTGCGCGGTGTCAGACGCCACCACGAGCCCCGACCTGATCATCCCCGACCCGACGAGCCCCTCCACTATGTGGAGGCCCTCTGTGGCCGCCTTGCAGGCGAACTCGAGATCGGCCGCGAGGGTGAACCTCTGCCCCAGCGCCTCCGCCACTATGGTGGCGGTCGGCTTGACGGCGTACGGCTTCGACTCCGTCCCCACGAATATCGCCTCGACCCTGTCCACCCCGGCCATGCGCATCGCCCTCCTGGCGGATTCGATGGCCATGGTGGCGGCGTCCTCGTCCTCGTGCGCGACCGCCTTCTCCCTGTTGGGCCCGCCCCCCTCGCCGCTCCAGACCCTGGCTATCTCCTCCGTGGATATGCGCCTGATAGGTATGTATGCGCCATAGCCCAGTATGTATACGGGCCTATCGGTCCGCAATCCGCGCTCGAGGAGCCCCCATGGTTAATATGCATTTCATCGCGTCGTAATCCGTTTAGGCGATCGCCTAAATCCCGCCCGGGTGCGCTTTTATCGCCGATCGCCCGCCGATCGGACGTGCGCTCGCGCCCCGTGTACTACGTGCTCCTGGCCGCCGGCCTCTCCCGCAGGTTCCCGGGGAACAAGCTCCTGGCGGACCTCTGCGGCGTCCCCATAGTCAGGGCGGCCGCCGGGGTGGCGGCGGCCGCCGGCCTCCCCCTCGTGGTCGTCACCGGCAACGACCGCGAGTCGGTGGTCCGCGCGCTCTCCGGCATCGAGTTCCACGAGGTGATTAACAGCTCGTACGCCTCCGGCCTGTCGTCCAGCGTCAGGGCAGCGATATCAGCCCTGAGGGACCAGGCGGACGCGATAGAGTTCGCGCCCGCGGACATGCCCCTGGTGCCGCCCGAGGTGCCCAGGCTCCTCGCCGGAATCAGGGAGGAATCGTCGTCCCCGCTCATAGCGCCCAGGTACGGCGGCGTCAGGGGCCACCCGGTCCTCCTGGGCAGGGAGCTCTACGAGGACGCCGCGTCCAGCATAGGAGGCGACAGCGGCCTCTCGCAGTACATAGAATCGAGGAGGGAGCTCCTCCTGGAGGTCGACGTGGGGAGCCCCGGCGTCGTGCTCGACGTGGACACCCCCGAGGACCTGGAGAGGATCAGGTCCCTGGCCGGATGCGGGCGCCCGGCCGATCAACGTTTATAGAGGCCGCGCGCCGCGCGGGCACGTGGACGCCAGGCCCGTCCTGGACCGCCTCGAGCTCGCCATCAGGTGGATCCAGTCGGCGGCCTCGGGCAGGCCCTACAACTTCTCCTGGTTCCGCGACGGGCTTCTGGCGGCCTCGGGCATACCGGCCACCAACAGGAGCGCCGAGTGGCTGGCCAGCCAGGGCATAGAGTCCGTGCTGACGCTCATGGAGTGGGTCCCGCGGCCCCTCGCCGGCACTGCCTTCACCATAGGGCACGTGCCGATGAGGAACGGGAGGCCCGCCCCTCCCTGGAAGCTCATGGAGGCCGTGGAGTTCCTCAGGGGGCAGCTCGGCGCCGGCCGCAGGTCGCTCGTGCACTGCCTATCGGGCAGGGGGAGGACCGGGATGGTCCTGGCAGCCTACCTGGTGGCGGTCGAGGGCTACAGCGCCTCCGACGCCGTGAGGGAGGTGTCCTCCCTGAGGCCGGGCTCCCTCAGGGACCGCCGCCAGGTCGAGTCGGTCTTCGAGTTCGAGCGGTCGCTGG
>WYEM01000116.1 GCA_009903775.1 Nitrososphaerota archaeon
CTCGTCAGGCACGTGAAGGAGGGCGTGCGCGAGGGGGGAGGGGTCCCCTTCGAGTTCAACACGATAGCGATCGACGATGGGATAGCGATGGGGCACGACGGCATGAAGTATTCCCTCCCCTCCCGCGAGATAATAGCGGACTCCATAGAGGCGATGGCCAACGCCCACAAGTTCGACGGGCTCGTCCTCCTCACGAACTGCGACAAGATAACCCCGGGCATGCTGATGGCGGCCGCCAGGCTGGACCTGCCCACGATTGTCGTCACCGGGGGCCCGATGGCCGCGGGCCTCTGGAGGGGGAGGAAGGTGGGCCTGGTCGACGTCTTCGAGGCGGTGGGCAGCTACAGCGCCGGCAGGATGGGGCTGGAGGAGCTGGAGGAGCTGGAGAGGGTGGCGTGCCCGGGCCCCGGCTCCTGCAGCGGGCTGTTCACCGCCAACAGCATGGCGGTGATCGCGGAGGCGGCCGGGCTGTCGCTGCCCTACACCGCCACGGCCCTGGCCGTGAGCGCGGAGAAGAGGGACATAGCGAGGAGGGCCGGCAGGAGGATAGTCGAGCTCGTCCGCCAGGGGCTCACCTTCTCCCGGTTCCTGACGAGGAGGAGCCTGGAGAACGCGATCGCCGTGGACATGGCGCTGGGGGGGTCCACGAACACCGTGCTGCACCTCCTCGCGATCGCGAGGGAGGCGGGGATAGAGCTGAAGCTGGACGATTTCGACGAGATCGGCAGGAGGGTGCCGCACGTGGCCCCGATATATCCCGGCGGACCCTACATGATGGAGGACCTCCACGCGGCCGGCGGGGTGCCGGCCCTCATGGGCTCGATATCCAAGTTCCTGAACCTGGACGCCCTCACCGTGTCCGGGATGACCGTGGGGGAGGTGATAGCCGGCGCGAGCGTCAGGGATCGCTCGGTCATAAGGGGCCCCGAGAATCCGGTGCACGGGGAGGGCGGGATAGCGGTGCTCAGGGGCACGCTCGCGCCCAGGGGCGCCGTGCTGAAGACGGCCGCCATACTGTCCGACAGGTTGCGGTTCAGGGGCCCCGCGCGCGTCTTCGACTCCGAGGAGGAGGCGTACCGCGCCATAGTCGGCGGGCGCGTGTCCAGGGGAGACGTCGTGGTCATACGCTACGAGGGGCCGCGCGGGGGCCCGGGCATGAGGGAGATGCTCTCGCCCACCTCCGCGATCGTGGGGATGGGGCTCTCCTCCGACGTCGCGCTGGTGACGGACGGCCGCTTCTCGGGGGGGACCAGGGGACCTTGCGTGGGGCACGTGGCGCCCGAGGCGGCGGTCGGGGGGCCGATAGCGCTGGTCAGGGACGGGGACATCATCAGCATAGACGTGGTGGGGAGGAGGCTGGACCTGGAGGTCCCGGAGGAGGAGCTCCAGGAGAGGAGGAGGGCCTGGAGGCCCCCCGGGAGGCGCCTCTCGGGGCTCCTGGCCAGGTACGCGTCCTCCGCGTGCCAGGCCGACGAGGGGGCGGTCCTGCGCTGCGGGACCCCGGCAAACGTTTAATTCGGCTGGCGTGACTCGCCCGGCCGTTGTCCCCGGACGAGGGCCTGGACGTCGAGGTCCTGGACACCACCCTGAGGGACGGGGCTCAGGCCACGGGGATATCCTTCACCCTCCAGGACAAGCTGAGCGTAACGGAGATGCTGGACGAACTGGGCATCTCCTACGTGGAGGGCGGGTGGCCGGCCTCGAACCCGAAGGACATGGAGTACTTCTCAAGGGTCAGGGAGCTCGGGCTGTCCAGGACGGAGGTCGTGGCCTTCGGCTCCACGAGGCGCAGGGGCACGAGGGCCGGCGAAGACCAGAACCTGGCCGCGATACTGAAGGCGGACGTGAGGACGGCCGTCATAGTGGGGAAATCCTGGAGGCTGCACGTGGAAAGGGTCCTGGGCGCGAGCCTGGAGGAGAACCTCGAGATGATAGCGGACTCCGTGGAGTACCTGCGCTCCCACGGGCTGCGCGTGATCTTCGACGCGGAGCACTTCTTCGATGGGTATAAGGAGGATCCCGAGTACGCCCTCAGGGTGCTCGGCGCGGCGGAGGGCGCGGGCGCGCACAGGCTCGTGCTCGCGGACACGAACGGCGGATCCCTCCCCCACGAGATCCAGCGCGTCGTGAGGGAGGTCAGGGGGCGCGTCCGCGCGCCCCTGGGGATCCACGCGCACAATGACTCCGGGACCGCGGTCGCCAACACTATAATGGCGGTCGCCGAGGGCGCCGCCCACGTCCAGGGCACGATTAACGGCATAGGGGAGAGGTGCGGCAACGCCGACCTTGTGCAGGTGCTGCCGGCGCTGGTCCTGAAGATGGGGCTGAGGGCCCTGAGGAGCGACCTGCCCAGGGAGGAGCAGCTGCGCGGCCTGACCTCCCTGTCCAGGCGCGTGTACATGCTCCTCAATCTCCCCGAGAACCCCTACCAGCCCTACGTGGGCAGCAGGGCCTTCTCCCACAAGGGCGGGATACACATAGATGCGATGCTGAAGGAGCCCAGGAGCTACGAGCACCTGGACCCGGAGCTCGTCGGCAACTACAGGAGGATAACGGTGAGCGAGCTCTCGGGGAGGGCGGCCCTCGTGAACGAGGTGAGTAGGCTGGGGCTGGAGGTGGACAAGGACGACCCGGCGCTCGGGAGGGCCCTGGAGGAGATAAAGAGGCTGGAGGCCGAGGGCTACTCCTTCGACGGCTCGGACGCCACGGTGCACCTGATACTGCTCAGGAGCCTCGGCGCGTCGGCGGACCAGCTGGTCCCCGTCCACTGGAGCGTCGATGTCTCGAGCGGCGACGAGGGCGGGACGGAGTCCGTGGCCGACGTGATAGTGCAGTTCGGCAGCCAGGTGAGGCACGGCAGGGGCAGGGGCGTGGGCCCCGTCCACGCCCTGGACTGCGCGCTCAGGGCCGCCGTGGGGAAGCTGGTCGATGGGCTCTCGGGCGTGTCCCTGACCAACTACAAGGTCAGCGTGGTCGACAGCGTCGAGGGGACGGCCTCCAAGGTCCGCGTCTACGTCGAGTTCTCGGACGGGCGCGGCAGGTGGTCCACGACGGCGCTCTCCAGGAACGTCGTGGAGGCCAGCCTCAACGCCCTCATAGACGGCTATAACTACGCGCTCATGCTCAAGTGGCTGGGATCGAGGGGCGGGAAGGTGGTCCGTCAAGTTTAATTCGCCCGGCGCCCGCAGCAGTACGTTGGTGCTCAGCGTCCCCCTGACCGATCCCTGCTCCTGGGGCGGGGACCCGAGGTCGGCGCTGGCCGCCTACTCCCTCCTGATTCTCAGGAGGGGGAGGTTGGGGAGGAAGGGGCTGGCCGGGATGCTGGAGGTCGGCGAGGCCACGGGCAGGACCATAATGTCCAAGCTGAAGTCGGCCGGCCTGGCCGAGGCCGACAGGAGAGGCGCTCGCCTGACGCGCGAGGGGGAAATTGCCGCGGCCGAGCTGGCCCGCGTGGTGGAGCCCGCTGAGGTCGAGATGCCGGAGCGCTACGGGGACAGGGTGGCCTGCCTGATAGTGAGGGTTGGATGCGATGCCCTGGGCACCGGCGTTGCCCAGAGGGACGAGGCGGTCAAGGGCGGGGCCGATGGAGCGCTGATACTGGTGAGGAGGGGCGGGCGCTACGTATTCCCCGATGGCAGCTACGAGTACCCGCTGAGGGTGAGTCCGGAGCCGGGCGAGGGGGAGTGCGTCGTGGTTTCCTGGGCCGGGTCCGGCGCCGCGGCAATAAGCGGCGCCATGAGGGCGGCCGGCTCCATGGCCTGCCCGCGCCGCCGGGGGGCTCGATCCTGCAGGTCCTCGCCGCCCGTCAGCGCGTTGGCCAGCGCCGAGGACAGGTTGAGGAGCCCGGCGCCTGTGACGGCGGAGACCGGGATGGGCCTCTCCAGGTAGCCGCTCTTGACCAGTATTGAGAGGAGCCTGCGGTGGACCAGGTAGGATTCGCCCCCGGACTTATCGGAGATTGCCGCCTCGAGCGCCGAGGGGCTGGCCGCCCAGCCCAGCATCCTGCCGACGGAATCCTCCACGAGGTCCGCCTTCGTGAGCACCGGAATGAAGGGCACGCGGAACCTGAGCCTGACGGATGCCGCGAGGAACTGCACGGAGACGTAGTTCGTGGGATCCGAGACCAGCCATCCGTCCATGAGGAACAGCATCGCCTTGGATTCCCCCGGGAACTGCTCCACTATCAGCGGGCCGCTGGGCCTGTACACGAATGGCTCCATCTGGCCCGGGGTGTCGACGAGCACGTAGTCCGGCGACGCCTCATCTATGGGCTCCACGATCTCGCGGAGCCTGGCCGCCGTCAGGTCGACGGCCAGCATGAGCGCGCCGTTGGGCCCCAGCCCGTGCCTCTCCATCAGCTCGTCTATGTCGATGACGGACCTCACATCGGCGTCGGGCTCGTAGGGCAGGGAGCGCGCGCCCGGATCCAGGTTGACGGTGGCCACGTCCCAGCCCCTCCCCTCCAGCCACCCCTTCAGCACCGACGTCATGGTGCTCTTTCCGGACCCCGCCGTCCCCACGGAGAAAACTATGTTCACGGTCCCCGCTCGAGGCGGCCCTCCGCAAAAGCTTTGGGATGGAACCCCCCCCTACTTCCCCTTGTTGCTGGAGGTCCACCACTCCAAGTACTCCCGCCTGCTCCGCCTCTCCGCGCTCGCCCGCTCCCTCTTCCTGTCCCGGAGGACCGAGAGCTGGGCCCTCGTCGCGGAGAGGCCGCAGGACGTGCACGAGTAGTAGCCCGTCACCGGGTCGTAGACGAGCCTGCCGCCGCACTCGGGGCACACAAGGTCCGGCAATGCGGCGGGGCGCAGGGAGGGCACAGATAAATAGTTACCTCCCGGACTCGCCGAACGTGAGGGATCTCGTCATAGTGGGCGATCCGAGGTCCTCCTCGCTCATCGGGGCGCTATCCGAAGCCCTCAGGGCAAAGGCCTACCTGAGGGGCGGGATCGGGGACGTGGAGGGCAGGGAGGTCCTGCTGGTCCATCCGCTGAGGGAACCATACGAGCGCTCGCTCAGCGATCTGATGTCCGCGGTGGAGAGCATCTCCGGGAGGGCCAGGAGGATCGTGCTCGCGGTCCCCCACCTGGGCGTGAGGGCCGGCGGGCGCGTGCTCCAGTACCTGGCCGGCGGGCTTGACCTCGCGGGGGCGGACCACCTGATAGCGGTGGATCCGGCGCCCGAGGTCGTCGCCGCGATCCGGACGCCGCTCGTCGCGGTCTCGGCGTATCCGGAGATCGCCAGGTGGATCTCCAGGAGGATCCCGGGCGAGGGGACGGTCGTCATGGCCCCGCCCAGGCTGGAGAACAGGGCCGAGGCGTTCGCCGAGCTCCTGGGGGCAGAGCTCTTGCTGATGCCCAGCGACGACCCCCGGGACTGGGGGGAAGCGGGCCGCGGCGCCCGCTCGGTCTTGCTCTGGGACCTCGC
>WYEM01000017.1 GCA_009903775.1 Nitrososphaerota archaeon
GCTGGCTCCCATCACAGTTAAACGTGGACTCGCGGTACGGTCGCCGGGCCCGTAGCTCAGCCAGGACAGAGCGCCGGCCCTCTAAGCCGGTGGCCGTGGGTTCGAATCCCACCGGGCCCGCCACACGCGTGGGGCTTTACATGAGCATGTTAATTTTGGGGAGGAGTTGACCGTTTTCAACACCCTCTTCGGGGGTTCCCGCCCGACGCATGGTGCCGGGAACACAGATAAGTACTACCGGGTGCACGCCCCGGCGCGTGCCCGGGGACTGGAGGGACTCCGTGAGAGTGGGCGCGCTGTCCGCGGAGTCCCGGCGCGCGATCCTGGAGGCGGTGAGGTCCAAGCTGGGGTGGTCCGGCGCGCTGGCCGCGCTGGGGATATCGAGGGCCGCGCTCTCGCGCTACCTCTCGGGGGAGCGCGCGGTCCCGGACGAGGTGGTCAGGAGGGCCCTGGGGCAGCTGGAGGAGGAAGAGTTCCTCTCGGCCGCCGGCTCCGCCGAGGGCCTGGGATCCCTCGGGCTCGTGAGGGGGGACGGCTCCATAGATTACGGGCTGCTCTCGCGCGCCCTGGCGGTCGCCTCCCGCGACGAGTACGCCAGGAGGCTGATCCTGGAGTTCTCGGTCCGCAACTTCAGGGAGGAGCTCCGCAGGATGCTGGGTATCTCCGCGGCGGGCGTGAGGCTCCACTGGGACGAGGGCTTCGAGACGTTCCTGAGGGAGGGGAAGAGGAGGAGGAAGGTGAGGACCGATGGGATGATCCGGTACTACAGGAACCTGTTCGCGCGCCGCCTGGAGGGGAGGGAGCTCACGCCCGAGCTCGTGGAGGAGGTCGCGGCCGATGAGAACGGGTGGCTGCGGAACGTGTTCCGCCACTACGTCGGCTACCTTCACAGGAGGCGCGCGGTGAGCCCCGAGTTCCTCGGGTGGGTCCTGGAGGCCGTGCCCGCGCGGAGCTACCACCTGGACGTGCGGCCCTACAGGGTGGACGAGGGCGAGGCGCGCAGGACCCTTGAGTTCCTGAGGGAGAACCACCAGAAGTACTACCTCCTCTACCGCCTGATGCTGGAGGGCGGGCTCAGGGTGGAGCACGCGCTGAGGCTCGCCCGCGAGTTCGCGCCGGACGAGGAGGTCGAGGTCCCCGGGCTGGACCTCCCCGTTAGGAGGCTCGCCGAGCTGGAGGGGTTCGCCCGCTACTACTGCGGCTTCAGGGGGTCCACGAAGCCCTGCGAGTGGGCGTACATGAGCGCGGAGACGCTGAGGATGCTCAGGGAGCTGGGGGAGCTGGCGCCGTTCGGTCCCGACCACCGGGTCGTGTCGCGCTACGCCGGGAGGCACGGCCTGGTGCTCCCGAAGATGATGAGGAAGCTCTCCTGGAGGATAATGGTCTCGGCCGTGCCGCGCGAGGTCGCGCGCTTCCTCCAGTCGAGGCTGGGGGAGCTCTCCGTCTCGGAGGCGCGCTACGAGGACCTCCTGTCGGAGGCGGACGCCGCCTACCCGAGGTACCTAGAGGCGCTCAGGGCGCGGCTCGGGCTCCGAGGCGGCGCGCATACTTGCACTGATATTACTTGCGCGCCCGCGAGGCTTCAATCCGATAGTCCTTCGTCGCTTGCGCGAGCTGGCCTCCTCCCAGCTTAAAGGGAGAGGCCTCAGCAGAGGTAATGGTTATCCATGGGTTCGTATATCCTAATAATGTGCCCGATGCACCATCGCTCGACCTAGCCAAGGTTGCCCAGAGGATCAGATCCATTGCCCGGGAGTTTGTGGAACTCTGCCGGAAGGGGGCGCCCCGCTGTAGCGAGGAGAACTTCGCGCAGGCGGTGGAGCGCGTCCTGCAGGATGAGGTCCGGAAGCCCCTGGGGATCGCGGAGCCCGCGCACGAATATAAGATAGGGTTCTCCAAACATTACGGCAGGGCGGACGCGTACTACGGCTTGGTCGTCTTCGAGTATAAGAGGCCGTACCCGGGCCTCGAGAGCGAACGCGTCAGAGGGGAGGCGGTGGAGCAGGTCAAGAGGTACATCGAGGGCCTGCGGGACAGCGACGAGGAGACGAGGAGGCTTTTGAGCGAGGCTAAGGAGTTAGGGAACAGGCCCCACCTCACCGGCGTCATACTCGATGGGAATTATGTGGTGTTCGTCGACTATGATACTGAGTCGGACAAGTGGACCGTGGACCCGAAGGTCGGAGCCCGTGCGCTCGACGGAGTGGCGCTCGGAAAGATGGTCCGCGCGCTGCAGGCGTCCGGTAAGAAGAGGCTCGACGCGAGGAGCCTCGCGGCGGACTTCGGGTACAGGAGCGACGTCGCCAAGAGGGCGGTCGGGGCGCTATACGAGTCCTTGGCGCGCACGGTGAGCGGGAGCGGCGGGAGGACGAAGGCCCTCTTCGAGGAGTGGAGGAGGCTCGCGGCGATGGCGTACCCAGTGAACGCCGCGGAGCTCGTGGAGCTGGCCGACAGCTACGGCGTGAAGCGGGAGAACGTGGACGGGGCGAGGCTCTTCTTCGCGGTGGAGACCTACTACGCGCTCGTGATAAAGCTCCTGGCCGCCGAGGTGGCGAGCCGGTTCTACGCCCCGGCCATGCGGTCGTTCGTCGAGTCGCTGAGGGAAGCGCGCGATGGGGAGAGGCTGAGGGAGAGGCTGAGGGATCTCGAGGGCGGGGGCCCGGCCGCCTGGTACGGGATCTCGAATTTGTTGGAGGGGCAACTGTTCTCTTGGTACGTCGACGAGTGGGATGACGAGCTCCAGGAGGTGGTGAGGGACCTCGTCGAGAGGCTGAGCGAGTACGACGTTGGGTCGCTCGCGCTCGACCCGCGGAGGGCCAGGGACGTGTTCAAGCTGCTGTATGAGGAGCTGGTGCCCAGGGAGGAGGTCAGGCAGAAGCTGGGGATATACACGACGCCCGACTGGCTCGCCGAGCTGATTCTCGACGAGCTCGGCCTGAGCGTCGAGGGGATGTTGAGGGTTAGGGAGGAGGGGAGGGACCCGCTGGACCTCAGGGTCCTGGACCCCGGGGTTGGGACCGGCACCTTCTTGGTGCTCTACTTGCAGCGCGTGGGCGAGTACCTCAGGAGGATCCATGGCGGGGATGTCCCGGACGACGCCGCCAAGGAGGCCCTGCGCAGGGTCCTCCGCAACGTGGTGGGCTTCGACATAGAGGTGCTCGCGCTCATGACCGCCAGGGCGAACTACCTGATAGCGCTAGCGGCAGCGGGGCTGCTGCGCGGCGGGGGTGAGCCGATCGAGATACCGGTGTACATGGCGAACTCGGCGGCGCCCGCCGAGCTCATGGAAGGGGAAACGATGATCAGGGACCAAGTGATCAGGGTGATCAAGGTGCCGACCAGCGTCTGCGACTGCAGCAGGGAGACCAATTGCTGCTTCATGCTACCGGCCAGGCTCGCAGAGGGCGGCTCCGTCGGCGAGGTGCTCACTAAAATTCTCGATGGCCTGAGGAACGAACTTGAGTATGAGCACCTGGACCTCAGGAAGTTCGGCCTGAGCGAGCTGGAGGAGGAGGTACTCAGGCATCATCTATACGATAAACTTCTGGACCTCAAGCGGCGCGGCGTGGACGAGGTCTGGGTGCCGGTGATCAAGAGCTACGCGCTGCCCGCCCTCTACAGGAACCGCTTCGACTACGTGGTCGGAAACCCACCCTGGCTGTCCCTCAGGTACCTGGCGGACCCGGGCTACCAGGAGATAATCAAGCGGATCGCTATGAACACCTACGGGTTAGTGCATGAGGAGCACCTCGTGACGCATTTGGAGATGGCCGCACTATTCCTTATGAGGGCGGTCGACTACTACGCCGCGAAGGGCGGTAGGGTCGGGTTCGTGATGCCGAGGTCCATCTACAGCGCGGACCAGCACCACAACCTGAGGGTGGGGGACACGAGCGTTCCAGTGGCCCTCAGGAAGGTGATCGACTGCGAGGGGGTGCAGCCGTTGTTCTACGTGCCCGCGATCGCGGTGATCGCGGAGAGGGGCGACACAGAGTGGCCAGTCAACGCCGAGGTGCTCTCGGGCAGGCTGCCGGCGGGCGGCCACAAGGTGATGTCCCTCGTGGAGGCGAGGGAACACCTGACCTCGGAGGCGAGGAGGCTATTCCTCAACAGGATCGGCGGCAGATCCTTCCTGGACTACAGGGAGCTCGGGGCGGCCCCGACCGCCAAGAGCTACTACTACGATCGCTTCTACCAGGGCGCGACGATAGTGCCGCAGGGAGCGTGGTTCGTCAGGATCGTCGGCGTCTCGCCGTGGGGGGTGATCGTCGAGACCAATAAGGCCAGGGTCGAGGAGAGGGGCCATGTGGACTTGGAGATCGGCCAGCTGCCCGTCGAGGGGGACTTCATCTACGGCGTGCTGACCGGCGCGGAGGTGGTCCCGTTCTGCCACCTGCGGCCGAACCTCGCGGTGCTGCCGCTGCTGCCCGGGTCCCGGACGATTATTCGGAGGACGGAGGCCGCCAACCTCGGGAAGCGGCGCCTGGTGGAGTATTTGGAGAGGGTTGAGAGGGAGTGGGATAGGGTGAGGACGGGGCGCCAGGAGAGCACGAGCGTGTATGAGTGGCTGAACTACCGGAACAAGCTGACCAAGCAGGACCCCAAGTTCAAGTACAA
This sequence comes from Nitrososphaerota archaeon, assembly GCA_009903775.1. Taxonomy (GTDB): domain Archaea; phylum Thermoproteota; class Nitrososphaeria; order Conexivisphaerales; family Conexivisphaeraceae; genus Conexivisphaera. The sequence continues at coordinate 4,618 of WYEM01000017.1, forward strand.
GGTCGTCTACTTGAGGTCCGGCAAGAACCTGGCGGCCTCGGTGGTCGTCGACGAGCCATACGAGCTGGAGGCGGGCGGTGGTAGGGTCAGAGTCAACGGGGTGATAGTCGGCCACACACTGCACTTTTACCAGACCAACGACGCGGACGAGGCCGACTACCTCGCCGCGGTGCTGAACTCGAACGTCCTCAACAATTTAATCAAGCCCATGCAGTCGAAGGGGGCCTTCGGGGAGAGAGATATTGGTAAGAAACCGCTCGAGTTCCCGATACCTAGATACAATCCCCGGAACCCCCTCCACAGGGAGCTCAGCGGTCTAGGGAGGAGGGCCAGGGAGATCGTCTGTGGGAGGCTGAACGAGGCCCTGGGATCCCTCGCGTCCGGCGACAAGAGCTACCTCGACGTCGTGAACAGGTACTACGACTACCTGCTCGGCCGCGGGGGCGGCGAGGAGCAGGTCTCCATGCTGACGCCTAACCAGGTCGGCAGGCTGAGGGATCATATCAGGGAGAGCCTGCTCCGGGACGTGCTCACCGAGATCGACGAGAGGGTCGGGCGGCTGCTGTCGAACTCGATGACGCTCGACGACTTCATCTCTGGGTCCTCACGAGCCTGAGACCCACGCGCCCGGCCCCTTAAATGGGGTTCCTGTACAACAGGGTGTGAAGGGGAGACTGGAGCCCGTAACACCCGGGCCGCGCCCGCGCGCCCCCGGCCCGGCCCTGGACCTCGGCGCGCGCAGGATAGCGAGGCAGGGCGAGCGCTCCGCCGGGGGCCGCCCC
>WYEM01000026.1 GCA_009903775.1 Nitrososphaerota archaeon
CTATCCTGTCGAGCTCCCCCCTGCTGACCTTCCAGTGCAGCCTGACGCCGAAGGCCACGTTATCGTATATGCTCATCGGGAACGGGTTCGGCGACTGGAACACCATGCCTATCTGCCTGCGAACCCAGTACGGGTCGGCCTTGAGCAGGTCCCGCCCCTGGAACTCCACCCTCCCCTCGACCCTCAGCCCGTCGAGCTCGACCAGCCTGTTCATCACCTTCAGCAGGGTGGTTTTGCCGCTGCCCGACGGCCCCACGATCGTGTTGATGGCCCCCGCGTACACGTCGAGGTCAATCCCCCTCAGGATCTCGGCCCCGCCGGGCGCGGAGACCCTGATCCCCCTCATGGATATCGCGACGTCCCCCTCGCGCGCCTCGGACGCCCGCGTGCTCATCAAGCCCTCCTCACCTCCCTGCCCTCCAGCCACTTAGAAATGAGCAGCAGGACGAGGATCATGCCCACCAGCAGGGCGGACGCCACGAACGCCAGGCCCTGGGGATACGGCGTCGGCTGATTGATGCCGGCCCACACGACGTATGTCAGGTAACCCACCTGCGAGTGCGTGAACCATGTCGGGAGGCCCGGGTTCCATCCCGCCGTGTAGAGGAGCTGCGCGGTCTCGCCCGCGCCTATGGACACCGTCAGGAGCGCGCCGGAGATTATGAGCGGCCTGCCGAAGCGCAGCAGCACGCGGCTGATTACCTGCCAGCGGGAGGCCCCTAGGGCATATGCCGCGGCCACGAGCTCCTTCGGCACGTTGCCCATCGCGGTCTCGGTGGACCTGGCCAGGTAGGGTATCATCATCAGGGACAGCGTCAGGGAGCCGGCCAGGAGGGAATAGCCCATCCCCAGGTAGATCACGAACACCAGGAAGCCGAACAGCCCGTAGACCATCGCGGGGATCGCGGCCATCGTGTCGACCGTGGCCCTGAGCAGCGAGCCCACCCTGGCGCCGGCGTACTGCGCTATGTCGATCGCCACGAAGATTGCCAGGAGCGCGGAGATGGCCAGCGCGAGCCCCGACAGGAGCCACGTGCCCACTATCGCGTTCAGGAGGCCGCCGGACGTGGCGTTCCCCATCGTCAGGAGCATCTCGGGCTCGAACCTGAGGGCCGCCCCGTAGAAGACGTAGGCCAGCACCAGAAGCAGCGCCGCCAGCAGGAGCGCCGAGATCGCCAGCCCCGCGGCGCCCATCAGCGCGTCGCGGAGGCGCCTCATCCCCATGCTGCGGGCCCTCACCACGCCTCACCCCTCAGCACGATGCGCCCCGCCAGGGCCCTCCCGGCGGCGCTGGACGCCAGCGAGATGATCATCAGGAACAGGCCGAGCTCGGCCAGGGCCGAGAGGGCCATCCCGCTCGCGTCTATGAATGCGCTGTCGAGCAGCGCGGCCAGGGCCGCCGCCATCGTGTTTATCGGCGAGTAGATGTCGACCGGCATCATGTTTATCGCGCCGCCGCAGGTCATCAGCACCGCCATCGTCTCCCCCAGGGCGCGCCCCAGGCCGAGGAAGACGGCCCCGATCACCTGCCTCCTGGCGAAGCCGAGGATGGCGATCCCGGCCTCGGTCCGGGTGGCGCCCAGTGAGAGTATCGGCGCCTGGAACCTCGACTGAAGCGACCTGAAGGAGTCGAGGACTATCGCGCTGGTTATGGGCAGGACCATGAGGGCCAGCACGAGCGACGATGCCACCAACCCGGAGCCGCTGGTGGCGGGACCCCTGAACCACGGGATGAAGCCCAGCGTGGCCTCCGTCCAGGGGAAGACGTATTTGAGCAGCAGCGGCTCCAGGAAGACGATCCCCCAGAGGCCGTAGACGACGCTCGGAATTGCCGCGAAGAGCTGCATCGAGGCGCCCACGGCCCTCGACATGAGCCTGGGCGTGTGCATCGCCAGGGCTATCGTGGTTATCAGCGTCACGGGCACCACGATGGCCAGGGCTAGGGCCGAGGTCGCCGCGGTGCCGAACAGGAAGAGCAGGGCGCCGAAGCTCGCCCCCGGGGAGGCCCTGAACCCGAAGGGACCCGGCACGGGTTCCCGGTACGTCATGCCCGGGTTCCACCTGTAGCTCGTGAAGAAGTTCCATCCATTATAGAAAATAGATGGAATTGACTCGTAAAGCAGAAATATAAATATAGAAACGAGGAAGAAAACGGGGATCATTGAGGCGATCCTGATCAGCACCCCGTCAGACCTCAGTCCGGGTCACCCGTCTCATGATGGACCGCTTATCTGATTTATGAGCGGGATCGTCACGCCGTTCACCACGCTCGAGGGCAGCGGCACGATGTAGTACTTCGCCATGTACTTGGCCCCGCCATCCTGCGAGACCGCCCACGTCAGGAACTGCTTCAGGGCCGTGGCGAGCTCGGAGCTCGGCTGAACCTTCTTGACTATGACGTACTCGAACGTGGCTATTGGGTAGGAGTCGGCGCCCGGGGCGTTGACTATCGCTATCCTCCCGTCCGGCGGTATCTTGTCCAGGTACTGCGAGGCGGCGTTCGCGACAGTCTGAACCGAGGGCAGGACCACATTGCCCGCCCTGTTGATCAGGGCCGCGTAACCGAGCCCCGCCGAGTTTATCTGATCGGTGTAGGACATGGCGACGTACCCGATGGAGTACGGGGTGGTGGACAGCACCTGCAGGATGCCGGAGTTGCCGACCGCGCCGCGCAGCTGCGGGTTGCTGGGCCAGTTGACGTTGGTGCCGTATCCGACGGTCCTGTTCCACCACTGGTCCGTGCTGCTCAGGAACAACGTGAACATGTTCGTGTCGCCGCTGCCGTCGGACCTGTAGACCGGTACGATCAGCTGGTGCGGAAGATTCACCCCCGGGTTCAGGGCGGTTATGGCCGGGTCATCCCAGTATCTGATGCTCCCGTTGTAGATGGCGGCCAGCACGGGGCCGGAGAACACGAGGTGGACGCTCTGGCTCAGGCCGGGCACGTTGTACACCACGTACTGGCTGGCTATGGCGATCGGTATGTTAAGCATATCGGGGTGAGCGCTCAGCTGCGCGTTGGTCATGAACGCATCGGAGGCGCCGATGTTCACTGTCCCGGCTATCGCGGCGGAGATGCCCGCGCCGCTCCCGGTCGCCTGCGTGATTATGTTCGCGCACGGGTAGTTACTGGCCCACTCGTTGAACAGCGGATACAGGAGCGTGGACCCGCTCTCCGTGAGCGTGACTTTCGGCGTGGAGCACGTCAGGGTCTGATTGGACGTGGGCGTGGGCGTGGGCGTCGGGGTCTGATTGGGCGTGGGCGTGGGCGTCGGTGTCGGGGTCTGATTGGGCGTGGGCGTGGGCGTCGGGGCCGGGGAGTGCGCGGGCGATTTGGCCGCGTAGTAGCCCCAGCCAACGATGCCTATCGCCAGGATCACCACAATGACAATCGCCAAATACAGGTTCTTTCCCTCCATTTCTCCTCGCCGGGTACCATCGGGCAATTCTAAATAAGTATTTTCGACGTAAAGTACATCTAGCTCCTTACTTCATAGCGAAGTAAGGAGCACGGCGCGCCCGTCACCTCACGCCCATGTCAATTGCAGCCTCGGCTATGTCAGCCGAATAGGATATTATCCTCACGAGGTCCTCGGCCAGGAGCACCGCGTAGATGCCGCCGTCGCCCCCGCACCCCTCCGGAAGCCGCAATGCATCGGTGGACGCCCCCTCGGCCATATCTATGATCCGCTGGGCCCTCTCAACGTCCTTCTTCGTGTATGCATCTAACGCATCCTCGAACGTCTCCACGGCGCGGTCGAAGAGCTCGCGCAGGCCGGTCGACCTGAGCGGCCTGCCATACTGCAGGAGCAGGCTGGCCATGCGCTCCACATGATCCCCTATCCTCTCGATCGTTTTCGACACGTTCCTGACCGACCAGAGCTCCGTCAGGTTCACGCCCAGCCTACCGGCATAGAGCGGGTGCCGCATTGCCCTATTGAACTCCCTATCCAGGAGGAGGTGCAGCCTGTCTATCTGGAGATCCCTCTCAACGACCTCAGCGAGCAGGGTGGCGCTGGGCTTTTCCAGGCAGTTCGCCACGTCCCTCATCCCGGCCATGGCCATGGTGGACATCCTGGCGAGTATCTTCAGCGGCTCTACATCGGGGCTTCCCATCAATCCCCTGAGCGCGATCGTGTCCCTCGTCTCCTCCATGACCTCCATCCCTATCGTCCGAGAGGTGAAGTTGAGCACCGCCTTCTTGAGCTCCTCGCTTATCACCGGCTCGCTCCTGATCGTTATTCCGTCGTATCCACTCAGGTAAATCGCGATCAGAGTCCTCAGGACGTGTTCGGGGTCCACCTCGCCCTCGAGCCTCAGAACATAATCCCCGAACAGCGCCTCCCTGTTCAACGGGAAAACTAAGAGTTCGCCCGAGGGCAATTCCTCCAGGGCCAGCCGATCGCCCTCCTTCAGGGAATTGGCCACAACCCACTCCTTCGGCAGCGATACTGCATAGCTGGATCCCCCCGTCCTCTGTATCTTCCTGATCTCCATTTCCCGGCTATCCCCCGGGTATGCGATGGGGCGGATTTAATATGGGTTTAACTCAACATGGTAGGTGTTGGTCAGATAAGGGGATCACCCCACAACAGCGATACCTCCGACGGCACGCGCCCTATCCCCTCCTGGGACCTAAGCCCGTTGTAGTACGCGAAGAACGTGTTGACGATTCTATCCAGCGATGCGATCCTCGACCTCCCCGCGTTTATATTGTTGAAGAATACCCTCGTCCTCCTCTTCAGGGAGCCGAAGAACCTCTCGACCCCGCTCCCGTCCCCGAACGTCTCGTGGTAGTACTCCAGCCCGAGCCCCCGGAGGGCCCACGAGTACCGCGGGCCCCTGTCCACGACGAACACCGGTTTGTTCGTGCGGGCCTCGAGCACCCGGCTCAGGAAGAGGAGGGCGTCCATGGAGCCCTTGGGCCACGTCGCCTTGATGGCCGGGAGCTCCCCCGTGTCCGCGTCCATCGCGGCCCACATAGACCTTCCGGCCGTTCACCTTCTCCACGGCCTCGTCCACCGCGATCAGCCTCCTCTCCCTCGGCGGCACGGTCCACCTGACCGACCCGAGCGCGCGGGCCCGGTGGGATTCGAACCCACGGCCACCGGCTTAGAGGGCCGGCGCTCTGTCCTGGCTGAGCTACGGGCCCGGCGACCGTACCGCGAGTCCACGTTTAACTGTGATGGGAGCCAGC
>WYEM01000040.1 GCA_009903775.1 Nitrososphaerota archaeon
GGGGGCGCGCCGCCTCGGAGCCCGAGCCTCGCCCTGAGCGCCTCCAGGTACCTCGGGTAGGCGGCGTCCGCCTCCGACAGGAGGTCCTCGTAGCGCGCCTCCGAGACGGAGAGCTCGCCCAGCCTCGACTGGAGGAAGCGCGCGACCTCGCGCGGCACGGCCGAGACCATTATCCTCCAGGAGAGCTTCCTAATCATCTTCGGGAGCACCAGGCCGTGCCTCCTGGCGTAGCGCGACAAGAACCGATGATCGCGCATGAACGGCGCCAGCCCCCTCAGCATCCCCAGCGTCTCCGCGCTCATGTACGCCCACTCGCAGGGCTTCGTGGACCCCCTGAAGCCGCAGTAGTAGCGGGCGAACCCCCCCAGCTCGGCGAGCCTCCTAACGGGGAGGTCCAGCCCGGGGACCTCCACCTCCTCTCCCGGCGCGAACTCGCGCGCGATCCTCAGCGCGTGCTCCAGCCTCAGGCCCCCCTCCAGCATCAGGCGGTAGATCGTATAATATGCCCGGTGGTTCTCCCGGAGGAACTCCAGGGTACCGCGCACCTCGCCCTCGTCCACCCTGTAGGGCCTCACGTCCAAGTGGTAGCTCCGCGCGGGAACGGCCTCCATTATCCACCCGAAGAGCTCCGGGCTGATCAGCCTCCTCCTGTACAGGTACTGCGCGTGGTGGCGGAACACGTTCCTGAGCCACCCGTTCCCATCGGCGGCGACCTCCTCCACCAGCTCGGGCGTGAGCTCCCTGCCCTCCAGGCGGCGCAGGAACAGGTTCCTGTAGTGCCTCATGGTGTTCCAGGTCTGGACCTTCCTCCGCTTCTTCCCCTCCCTCAGGAACGCCTCGAAGCCCTCGTCCCAGTGGAGCTTCACACCCGCCGCGGAGATCCCCAGCATCCTGCGGAGCTCCTCGCGGAAGTTGCGGATCGCGAACTCCAGGATAAGCCTCTTAGCGTACTCATCGCGCGAGGCGACGGCCAGGGCGCGCGAGAGCAGCCCGTAGTCCATGGAGCCGTCCCCCCTCACGAGCCCCATGGACCCCAGGGCCTCGGCGGAGCCGACGGCCGAGAGGAACTCTTCCTCCTCCAGCCGCCCCAGGGCCCTCCTCACCACATCGTCCGGGACCGCGCGCTGCCCCGAGAGGTAGCGCGACAGCGCCGCCCCCGATATCCCCAGCGCGGCCAGCGCGCCGGACCACCCCAGCTTGGACCTCACCGCCTCCAGGACCGCGCGCCGCGACTCCGCGGAGAGCGCGCCCACGTTCACGGAGTCCCTCCAGTCCCGGGGCACGCACGGGGGTGTGCACCCGGTAGTACTTATCTGTGTTCCCGGCACCATGCGTCGGCGGTAACTCCCCGAGGGTGGGTGTTGAAAATGGTCAGAGAGCCCTCAAAATTAACACGTTCGTGTAAAGCCCCACGCGTGTGGCGGGCCCGCCGGGACTCGAACCCGGGACCCCTGGCTCCGGAGGCCAGTGCCCTGTCCAAGCTAGGCCACGGGCCCGTTCGGCTTCCGGTCCCCCGGGAAATAAGGGCTCGCTCGAACGCCCCGGAGCACTCAGGAGGACCGGAACCTCTCGGCCACGCTCTTGTACCAGTCGACTACCTCCTTGGGCAGCGGCCTCGCCTTCCTCAGGGCTTCGAGCAGGTGGGCCATGGTTATCTTCAGCTCGTCCTTGTGGGCCTTCGCGTCCTCCTCCTTCGGGTACTTCTCCAGGTGATCCCTTATCGCCGCTATGGAAGCCGCGCGGCACGCGTTAGCTATGTCGGCGCCGCTGTAGCCCTCCGTCCTCCTCGCCAGCTCGTCCAGGTTCACGTCATCGGCCAGCGGCTTTCCCCTCAGGTGTATTCTGAAGATCTCCTTACGCGCGGCCTCGTCGGGCAGCGGCACGTACACGAACACGTCGAACCTCCCGGCCCTGAGGAGAGCCGGGTCGATGATGTCCGGCCTGTTCGTGGCCGCCAGGACCACCACGCCCTTCGTCTCAACTATCCCGTCCAGCTCCGTGAGCAGCTGGCTCACCACCCTCTCCGTCACCATCGAGTCGGCGGAGAACCCCCTGGCGGGCGCCAGCGCGTCTATCTCGTCGAAGAACACCACGCAGGGGGCGGCCTGCCTGGCCTTGCGGAAGACCTCCCTGACCGCCCTCTCGCTCTCGCCCACCCACTTGCTCAACAGCTCGGGCCCGCGCACGCTTATGAAGTTCGCCTCGCTCTCGGTGGCCACCGCCTTCGCGAGCAGAGTCTTGCCGGTGCCTGGGGGCCCGTAGAGCAGTATGCCCTTGGCCGGCTCGGCCTTGACATGCGCGAAGAGCTCACCGTGCTTCAGGGGCCAGACGACGTTCTCCATGAGCTCCTGCTTGGCCTCCTTCAGGTCCCCTATGTCGTCCCAGTGCACGTTCGGCACCTCCACGTAGACCTCCCTGAGCGCCGAGGGCGTTATCCCCCTGAGCGCCTGCTCGAAGTCCCCCATGGTCACCTGGATCTTCTCCAGGACCTCGGCGGGTATCTTCTCGGCCTCGAGGTCTATCTGGGGCAGGACCCTCCTGAGCGCGTTCATGGCGGCCTCCTTCACCAGCGCAGCCAGGTCCGCGCCCACGAACCCGTGGGTCATGGAGGCCAGCCTCTCGAGGTCCACGTCCTGGGCGAGGGGCACGTTCCTGGTGTGTATCTGGAGTATCTCCAGCCTGCCCTGCTGGTTGGGAACCCCTATCTCTATCTCCCTGTCGAACCTCCCTGGCCTCCTGAGCGCCGGGTCTATAGCGTTGGGCCTGTTCGTCGCGCCTATCACTATCACCTTGCCCCTGCTCTCCAGCCCGTCCATCAGGGCGAGGAGCTGGGCAACGACCCTCTTCTCGACCTCCCCCGTGACCTCCTCCCTCTTCGGGGCTATCGCGTCTATCTCGTCGATGAATATTATCGATGGGGCGTTCTCCTTGGCCTCCTCGAATATCTCCCTGAGCCTCGCCTCGGACTCGCCGTAGAACTTGCTCATTATCTCGGGCCCGCTTATGCTTATGAAGTGCGCGTTCGTCTCGTTCGCGACCGCCTTCGCGAGCAGCGTCTTGCCGGTGCCGGGGGGCCCGTAGAGCAGCACGCCCTTCGGGGGCTCTATGCCGAGCCTCTCGAAGAGCTCGGGGTGGCGGAGGGGTAGCTCCACCATCTCCCTTATCTTCTGTATCTCCTCCTTCAGGCCCCCTATGTCCTCGTACGTGACGCGCGGGACCTCGCGGGCGCCCTTGGCGGGCTTCTCGAGCACCTTTATCTCGGTGCTCCTAGTGACGATGACCGCATCGACGGTCGGCGAGTAGCTCGTCACCTCGAACTCGATCACGGTGCCCATTATTCCGATAGGTATCACGCTCCCCCTGCCGACGACGCGGCCCTCCAGGAGCTCCCGGAGGTACTCCTCCGCGCCCTCTATCCTGAGCTCCTCGCTGGGGGCCAACACCACCCTCGTTGCCTCCCTCACCTCTATCTTGCGCACCTGCACCTTATCGTCCAGGCTTACGCCTGCGCTCCTCCTCAGGTAGCCATCCATGCGCACTATGCCTTGGCCCTCGTCCTCGGGCTTGGCGGGCCATGCCAGCGCGTATGCCTTCCTGCCGCCCTTGCCCTCTATCTCCACGGCGTCCCCCGCCTCGATCCCGAGCTTCTTAGCCAGCTGCGGATCGAGCCTCACGACTCCCCTGCCAGCGTCCATCCTGTAGGCCTCAGCGACCCTAGCAGTCACCGTGCCCTCCTTCGAGCTGGAACTCATGTGCGAGGCTGAGCCGCACGGGCCGATAAAAACGTTGTCCGCACGATCGCCTGGCCCGATCTACCACGAGTCCCCGGGCGGGATCCCCCTCCCGACCGAAAGAATTATTAGAGGGGGTTGGCCGCGTCGCATGCCGCATGACCTACTTCGAGGGCTTGATCCTCAGGGCCGAGGAAGGAGAAGAGGAGGAGTGGGAGGAAGAGGAAGGGGAGGAGGAGTGGGGGGAAGAGGAAGGAGAAGAGGAGGAGTGGGAGGAAGAGGAGGAGTGGGAGGAGTAGCGCGACCCTGAGGCGGCGCGCATCCCGGATCTGTTTTGCGGGGAATTTTTAGTTAAGGTTTAATAACGTATTATTGCTCATCTGTGAACGGGGAGGGGAGCGTAACCGTGGGCAGCGATCTGGTGGATGAGCGGGATCTGGTGATAATAGAGAAGCTGAGGAGGAACGCGAGGAGCTCCTATGGCGAGATAGCAAAGGAGCTCGGAATAAGCGATGTGGCGGTGATGAAGAGGATCAGGAAGCTGGAATCCCAGGGGGTCATAAAGGCGTACACGATAATAGCGGACGATAAGGCCGTGGGATACGGCGCAACGTCCATCACGGGCATCGATGTGGAGCCCGATCACCTATTCGACGTGGCGTCCGCGCTCAAGGAGAAGCCCTACGCGAAGTACGTGGCCATCAGCTCGGGCGATCACCAGATAATTGCGATAATAAAGGCGAGGAACCGTGAGGAGCTGGCGAGCTACCACTCGGAGATCTCGGCGCTCCCTGGCGTGAAGAGGATCTGCCCATCAATGGTTCTCGAGGTGCTCAAGTTCGACGAGATGTGATCGTACCGTAAAATATAGAAATAAATACAAAGCTGAGATAGCTGGGCCCGATCACTGAGGTATATCGCTGTAGAGGAACCACCAGGCGTAGCCCTTGTACCTCTTCAAGTACTCATCGGCGTCGCCGACCGTGGCCGGAGGCCTCACCAGGCCCTTTGATCCGATCAGCTCGTTGTTCGGCCAGTTCGCCGGGAGGACTAAGCCGCTCCTGTCAATCGTCTGCAGGCCGCGCACCATCCTCAGTATCTCATCGATGTTCCTGCCGAGCTCCAGCGGATAGTACAGTATCGCCCTCACGATGCCGTTGGGATCCACTATGAACACGGCCCTGACGGTGGCGGTGGCGGATTCCGCGTGTATCATCCCCAGCTTGGCGGCCACCGAGCCCGTGGGGTCCGCTATTATCGGGAAGGGGACCTCGATCCCGAGCTTCTCCTTTATCCATCTGACCCACTCTATGTGGCTGACGTTGCTGTCCACGCTGAGCCCTATGAGCTCGACTCCTAGCTTGCGGAACTCATCGATCCTCTTGGAGAAGGAGTAGAACTCCGTCGTGCAGACCGGCGTGAAGTCGCCGGGGTGGCTGAACAGGATGAACCACTTGCCCTTGAAGTAGTCGGGGAGCTTCAGCTTGCCCTTCGTCGTGACCACGTCGATTTCGGGGAACCTCTCTCCTATGAGGGGTATCTGACCGGGCATTGCGGTTTACTACTCGATTAAGATGCTTATAAATGTTATCTTAATATCTGAAGGGATTAATCGCAACGGTTTAGGGATGCGCCGACCCCCCGGGCCGCGTGCTGAGGATCGCGATCGCGCAGATCTCGGCGGGGGCGGACCCGGGGAGGAACGCCGATAGGGTGGAGGAGATCATACGGGGGGCTCGCGGCGCGGACTTGGTGATATTCCCCGAGTACTCGCTCGGGGCCAGGATCGAGGACTCCGACCGCTTGGCGGAGCCCCTGGACGGGCCGCTGATCGGCCGCCTGGCCTCCGCTGCGGCTGAGGCCGGGACGCTGGTCATAATGGGGATCCTGGAGAGGGCCGAGGGCGGGCCCTTCAACTCCATAGTGGCGCTGGGGGGAGGGGAGGCCATAGTCGTCCACAGGAAGGCGATCCTCTTCGACGCCCTGGGGTCGGCGGAGTCCCGCTACGTCAGGCCGGGCGATATGCCCCTGACCCTCATGGAGATCGGGGAGTTCACGGCGGGGTTCGCCACGTGCTTCGAGCTCAGGTTCCCCGAGATCTTCCGGTCGCTCGCCGCCGCCGGCGCGGACCTGTTCATAGTGCCGTCGGCCTGGTACGCGGGCCCCCTGAAGGAGGAGCAGTGGGTGATCAGCGCCGCGGCCAGGGCCATGGAGAACACGTCATATCTGGCGGCGGCCGACATGTACGGCCACGCTTTCATCGGCAGGAGCCTGATCGTCGACCCCTGGGGGCACGTCGAGCTAGACCTGGGGTCAGGCGAGAGGGTGGCGCAGTGGGCGCTGGACCGCGGGGCCGTGGACGAGGCGCGCTCCAGGCTGCCCCTGCTCGAGATGTCGAGGAGGCTGCGCTCGCGGGAGCTGCCCGTGAGGAGGATCAGGGCGCCGGGCTAGATCTCGGCGCTGCGGATGCCGAGCGGGTCCCTCAGGAGGAGGCGGCCGCCCTCGGAGCGCAGGTCCGCCACCCTGCGGACGCGGCGCAGCCCGGGGGCGCCGGCGTCCGCCAGCACGAAGGCGGCCAGCCGGACGTCGTGATCCGCCTCCAGCGCGGCGATCCTCTCGTGCGCGGCCTCATCGTAATACCCGCCCAGGACCACCACGCGGCGCTCCCGCGGGGCCCCGGACGCGTACGCCCTGAGCCCTAGGCGCTGGGCCATCGTCAGGCCCGCGGACTGGCACCCTAGCACGACCGCCGCGTCCGCGACGCGCCTGTCATATCCCTGGAGCAGGACCGCCGCCGAGAGCGAGAGGAGCAGCGGGTCGGGCGGTGGGTCGCAGGATCTGAGGGACGACGCGCCGGGGCCCGCTCTCAGCGACTCCCTGAGGAGGTCCCAGAGGACGTCCATGAGGGGGCGATCCCACATGGAGTTGTGGAAGCAGGACCACTTGCCAGTGTGGCACGTGTTGCCGGAGGGCACCGCGAGGTACAGGACCGAGTCCAGGTCGCAGTCCGCCGTCACCTCGAGAACCCTCAGCGTGTTCCCGGAGGTCTCCCCCTTCATCCACAGCCTGCGCCTGCTCCTGGAGTAGAAGTGCGCGAGGCCCGTCTCCAGGGTGAGCTCGATAGCCCTCCTGTCCGCGTACCCCAGCATCAGGACCTCGCCGCTCACGGCGTCCTGGACGACGACGGGGATCAGGCCGCCCCCCTTCCCGAAGTCAATCGCCCCCAGGAGATCCGCCCCCTTCATCGCTCCCACCTGCGCGCGTGCGGCCGGGTGATCGGGATAAGCTTGAGGGAGCCATCGGCCGCCGGAGGCTATGCGCACGAAGTTGCGCAGGACCGTGGATCCCGGGCCATCGCTCCGTTCCGGGTGGAACTGCGTGCCATAGAGGGGCGGCGACTCCACCGCCGCGACGAAGCGCTGCCCCTCGTGGCTGGCGGTCGAGCACACGAAGCCCCGCGACGTGTCCAGGTTCGCGTAGCTGTGCACGAAGTAGAAGTAGCTGCCGCGCTCGACCCCCTCCAGCAGCCTGCACTCCCTCGAGATCTCGATCCTGCTCCACCCTATGTGCGGCAGCTTCCTCGCGCCCAGCCTGACGACCTCCCCCGGCAGCAGCCCCAGGCCCTCGCGCCAGCCTCCCTCCTCGCTGCGCTCGAAGAGGAGCTGCATGCCCAGGCATATCCCGAGAACGGGGACGCCGTCGTCCAGGAGGTCCAGCAGGGTCCGCCTGTGGGGCTCGAGGCGCTCGATGGCCGGGCCGTAGGCCCCCACGCCGGGCAGCACCAGGGCGTCGTAGCCGGGGGAGGGCGCGTCCACAACCTCGACGTCCGCGCCCGCCCTGCGGAGGCCGGCCGACACGCTGAAGACGTTGCCCACCCCGTACTTGATTATTCCTATCCTGGGCGCGGCGGCCATCGCTGCTCCTTCACCCCCGCGCCCTCGCCTCCGGCATCCTGCTCTCGAGCTCGGCGTTCAGGCCCTCCAGCCCCACGCCCGTCATGGCCAGGAGCACTAGCACGTGGTACACGAGGTCCGCCGCCTCCGCCGCTACGCCCTCGCCCGTCAGCGCGGCGACCATCAGCTCGGCCGCCTCCTCGCCAACCTTCCTGGCGACGTGGCCCAAGCCCCTCTCGGCCAGGCTCGCGGTGTAGCTGCCGGCCGGCCGCCTCTCCAGCCTGTCGAGTATTATCCCGTAGAGCTTCTCGATCGTGCACTCGCGGCCCTCGCTCAAATCCGCACCTCCACTCCGCGGGCGGCGAGATAAGCCTTGAGGTCGCCTATCCTGAGGCCGCCGTAGTGGAAGAGCCCCGCCGCGAGCGCCGCGTCGGCGCCCACCCTGAACGCCTCGAGGAAGTGCTCCGGGGAGCCCGCCCCGCCGCTCGCTATGACGGGCACGCTGACCCTGGAGAGGACGGCGGAGGTCAGCTCCAGGTCGTACCCGAGCCTGGTGCCGTCGCGGTCTATGCTCGTGAGGAGGATCTCGCCCGCGCCCAGCGAGGCTGCGCGCTCGGCCCACTCGGCGGCGTCTATCCCGGTCGGCTCCTTCCCCCCCACCACGCGCACCTCCCACCAGCCGTCCCTCCTCTTCGCGTCTATCGCGACGACCACGGCCTGGCTGCCGTACTCGCGGGAGGCCGCCGCTATCAGCGACGGATCCCTCACCGCCGCGGTGTTTATGGACACCTTGTCCGCGCCCGAGTCGAGCAGCCTCCCGAAGTCCTCGACGCTCGACACGCCACCGCCCACCGTGAAGGGCACCGTTATCGAGCCCGCGACGTCCCTGACCACGCGGTAGAGCGGCTTCCTCTGCTCCTCCGTGGCCGAGATGTCTAGGAACACCAGCTCGTCCGCGCCCTCCTCCTCGTACCTCGCGGCCAGCTCCACGGGATCCCCCGCGTCCCTGAGGTCGGAGAACATGACCCCCTTGACCACGCGGCCCCCCTTGACGTCCAGGCAGGGGATTATCCTCTTGGCCGGCATCAATTGCACCCCCTGAGCGCGCGCAGCGCCTCCCCCAGCCTGATGGCTCCGCTGTGGAGCGCCATCCCCAGCACGGCCGCGTCCATCCCTGCGCGGCAGAGGCCCAGGAGATCCGAGATCGAGGACACGCCGCCGGCGAATATGAGTAGCCTCCCGGTGAGGGAGCGCACCGCCCTGGCCCTGGAAAGGTCGGGGCCGCCCATGGTCCCCTCCACGTCCACCTGCGTGTACAGGTAGCCCGCCAGCCGGAGGGGCTCCAGGCGCCGGATGGCCTCCTCCACCGAGATCCCGCTGTCGGCCCTCCAGCCCCCGTACACCACGTGCCCGCCGCGCTCGTCCACAGCAGCGAGGACGGCATCGCCCCCCAGCTCGCGCGCGGCGAGCATCAGGAACGAGGGATCGAGCACCCAGGCGGACCCTATGACGACCCTGTCGGCGCCGGCGGATGCCGCCGCCTTAAGGTCCTCCTCCCTCCGCAGCCCGCCCCCGTACTGCACCCTGAGGCCCAGGTCCTTCAGCGCGCGCAGGACGCCGAGGTTGGAGGGCCGCCCGGACTCAGCCCCGTCCAAGTCGACCACGTGGACCCAGGCCGCGCCGGACTCCAGGAAGCCCGTGGCGATGCGCACGGGGTCCCCGAGGACGATCCCGGTGCCCCTCACGCCCCTCACCCTCTTCACCGCCCTCCCGCCCTCTATGTCGAGGGACGGAATCACCTCCATCGCGGCATCAACCTCTCTATGCCCAGCGCTACTATGTCCCTGGCCCCGCGCCTGCGCAGCTCAACGACGAGCGAGGGCACGTCCTCGATGGGGACTGCCGCCATGACCTCCCACATCGGCGACTCGGACCTTATCCTGGCCACCATCGGGCCGCTCATGGATGGTAGGATGGAGAGGACGTCGCCGAGGCTCGCCTCCGGGACGTTCATCAGGAGCAGCCTCCTCCCCTTGGCCAGCAGGACGCTCCGTATCGATTCCACCACGTAGTCGGCGAGCTCCCTGTGCGCCGCCCTGGAGGGCCCGCCTATCAGGCGGGCCGAGCTCTCAAGTATCACGTGCACAGGCCTGAGCCCGTGGAGCGCTAGCGTGGTCCCCGTGGAGCTCACGTCCACTATGGCGTCGGCCGCCCCCAGGATCGGCATGACCTCGGCCGCCCCGCTTATCTTGATGACCTCCACGTCCACTCCCAGGCCGCGGAAGAACTCCTCCGTGAGCCTCACGAACTTCGTGGCCACGCGGAGCCCGGGGCGCACGTCGGATATGGAAGCGATGGGGGATTCCTCCGGCACGGCGAACACGAGCCTGGCCTTCCCGAATCCGAGGTCTAGAAGCTCGTCCACCCTCTCCCCGGACTCGGCCACCAGGTCGTGCCCCGTGATGCCGAGGTCGGCGGCCCCCGCGGCCACGACCCCGGGTATGTCCTCGGCCCGCACGTACACGATGTACGCGCCCTCGAGGCTTGTGGGCGTGACCAGGCTGCGGGAGCCCGGATCGTAGATGGGGCTGATCCCCGATTCCTCGAGGAGCCTGAGCGCGGGGCCGCGCAGGCGCCCCTTGTTGGGCACCGCTATCCTCAGGCGACCCTCGAGCACGTCGGGGGGTTTTATGAACTGACATCAGCCCCGGAGCCGGATCCACGCCTATTAAAACTTGCGGGGGATGCCTAGGGGGAGAGCAGCCTGGATAGCAGCCCCTCGACGTCGCCCCGGGGCTCCTCGACCAGCAGGCGGCCGCTCTTGTAGTAGTACACGATCCTGCAGCCCTCGAAGTCCCCGCTGTAGAACAGGTCCTCGAACCCGGCGAAGTCGGAGAGCTTCCTCCTCAGCAGCTCGAGGACCTCGTCGCGCTTGTCCCACTTCACCAGGGCCAGGTAGGAGCTGGAGGCGCAGCCCCTCTTGATCCCCATGAGGTAATCGGATGCCTGCATGCGGGGGAACTCGCGCATCTCCGATTTAAGGATTCAGTTACTTCCGTCCAATTATGCGTCGTCGCCGATCAATTGCACCAGGTCCCTCAGGAGCTCCGCGCCCTCCTGGGCCAGGCGGCCCTCGAGGGCGCCGAGCTGGGACTCGGCGAACCCGGTTATTATGAGGTCCCTGGCCTCAGGCTCGCTGAGCCCCCTGCTCCTCAGGTAGAAGAGCCGATCCGGGCCGGGCTTAGCCTCGAACGAGTGGTGCCTGGCCTCGAGGACGTCGCCCGTGTGGACCTCCAGCATGGGGGCGGCGTGGCCGCGAGCGCCCTCGCCCAGGAGGGCCACGCCCGCCGTGAAATCCGCGCGGCTGCGCGCGGCGCCCTCACCGATGCTGACCAGCCCCCTCACCACGACGTACCCTCCGTCGAGGGCTATCCCCACCGCGGACGCGCTGCTGGAGCTGTCCTCGCCCGAGTGCTCCACGCCGAGGAAGCGATCCACCCCGGCGCCGCGCCGGGAGATCAGGAAGGCGCCGGACCTCAGCGAGGAGGCGGGGCCCAGCACCATCCTATCATCCTGCCTGTGCATGCGATCGCCCGAGCCGAGCAGCGCGTAGTTGAGCCGCGAGCCCCTGCCCAGGGCCGCCCTGAGGCCGGAGGCGGAGGGCGAGGGGCCGGCTGCCCTCACGCCTATGAGCACGTTGGCCGCGGAGCCCTCGCCCAGGACGAGCTCTACGAAAGAGAGGTCCAGGGGGCCGGAGCCGGGCTCCAGATCCACGCGGAGGTCCACGTAGGCCCCGGGCTCCAGGATCACCACGGAGTGGCGGGAGACCACGGAGCCGCAATCCACCGCGCGCGGCGATGCGCGTATGTACGCGCGGCCGCCCACGATCAGCGACGTCGAGCCGCCCAGCGCGCCGTAGTGCATGGCGGCCAGCCTGGACTCATGAGCCGGCATCAGGGAGCCCGGCTGCATCCCCCCGGTCCGGACATCCCCCTCTATTTGATAGGAGAAGCCATCCCCCGAGCACCGGGAGACACCGGATGAGAAGGGCTCGTACGCGCTCCAGTCGGTGTAGTGCTTGACGGTGGGGGAGTCCGAGATCCTCTGGAACGCGAGTGCCCCGCCGGGGATCTCGGCCGAGCCCGCCCACCTCCGAGAACTCCACCTGCATCACCTTAGTGAGCACGCTCACGTACTCTATGGGCAGGTCCTGCATCACGTCCTGGAGGAAGCCCAGCACTATCAGGCTCTTCGCCTCCCCCTCCTTCAGCCCCCTGCTCCTCAGGTAGAAGAGCTGGTCCTCCGTCAGCCTGCTGGTCGTCGCCTCGTGGGACGCGCTGGCCGTGGGCTCCTCCAGCTGGACGTGTGGGTAGGTGTGCGCCTTGCTCGCCTTGTCCATTATCAGCGAGCTGCACTCCACGTGGCTCACGCTGTTTGTCGCGCCCTTCAGCATCCTGACGAGCCCCCTGTAGACGTTGACGCCGCCGCCGTTGCTTATGTTCTTCGACACTATCGAGCTCCTGGTGTCGGGGGCGGCGTGTATGACCTTGGAGCCCGTGTCCTTGAGGTAGGGGCCATTAGCTATCCCCACGACCACGTTGCTGGTCCTAGATCCCCTGCCCCTCAGGATCGTCGACGGATAGGTGTAGGTGACCCTGCTCCCTATGCTCCCCTCCACCCACTCGACCGTGGCGTCCTCCTCCGCTATGGCCCTCTTGTTGTTGAAGTTAATTACGTTCCTGCTCCAGTTCTGCACAGTTATGAACTTGACCCTCGAGCCCCTCAGCGCGTGTATCTCGACCATGCCATCGTGGAAGCTGTAATTCTTGAGCATGGGAGCGGAGCATCCCTCTATGAACGTGAGCTCGCTCCCCTCATCGGCCACTATTAGGGTGTGCTCGAACTGCCCCTCCAGCGACCCCCCTATTATGAAGTATGCCTCTATCGGCTGGGGGACCCTGACGCCCTTCGGGACGTAGACGAAGGCGCCGCCGCTCCAGAGCGCGGTGTGGAGGGCCGCGAACTTGTGATCCGAGGGCGGGAAGACGCGCGAGAAGTGCTCCCGCACGAGGTCCGGATACCTCTGGACCGCCTCCTCCATGGGCAGGAGTATCACGCCCAGCTTCTCCAGGTACTCCTTCATCCTGGAGTAGACGGTCTCGCTGTCCAGGACGGCTGTCAGGCCCGATAGGAAGCGCGCCTCCAGCTCGGGTATGCCCAGCCTCTCGTAGTACTTCCTCATATAATCCGGCAGCTCGCTCCACGATTCCGCCCTCGGCGATCCCGAGCTGACGTAGGCGGATATCTGATCGAGGTCCAGGTCCTCCACGCCCCTCAGCCACTGGGGGGTCGGGAGGCTCTCGAAGAGCTCCAGCGCCCTCAGCCTGAGCCTGAGCATCCACTCCGGCTCGCGCTTGATCCTCGAGATCTCCTCCACGAGCCCGCGGCTTATCCTGCCCCTCAGGATCACGCCGCCAGGGCGGACTTCCTCCGGTCCCAGGAGCTCCTCCGGCGCCCTGTATCCCAGGATGCCCGATATCTCATCCCTGCTCGAGCGGATCCCCCCCTCAGCGACGAGTATCCCTCCCTCTCGACCCTCTCCGCCAGCTCGGGGCCCCCGCGGCCGGCGATCCGGCCGTCGATCAGGAGGGTGACCTCGTCCGGGACCACGCGGTGCAGGATGCGAGCGTAGTGCGTCACCAGGAGCACGCCCACGCCGGAGGATGCCATGTCCCTCACGGCCCGAGCCACAGTGTCTACGCCGTCCACGTCGAGGCCGCTGTCCGGCTCGTCCAGCAGCAGATACTTGGGCTTCAGCAGGATCGCCTGGAGCACCTCTGCCCTCTTCTTCTCGCCTCCGCTGAAGCCGACGTTAACTTCCCTATTCAGGAGGTCCGGCCCGATGCCGAGGGCCGCGGCGGCGTCCCTCATTGCGGACAGGAACCTAGGGTCGCGCACCTCGAGGAGATTGCGGCCGGAGGCGATGCCGTTCCTCTTATTGTAGGAGGCGAGCAGCAGCGATGAGAGCCTGACGCCCGGCACCTCGACCGGGCTCTGGAACGCGAGCAGGAGCCCCCGGAGGAATCTCTCCTCGGGCGACAGCGAGGATACGTCCTCCCCATCCATGGAGATGCGGCCGGCCGCGAGCCTGTAGCTCGGGTGCCCGGCCAGCGTGTACAGGAGCGTGGATTTGCCGCTGCCGTTGGGCCCCATGAGGGCGTGCACCTCGCCGGGCCTCACGGACAGCGTCACGCCCTCCAGCACGCGCCTGGCGGCGCCGTCCCTGATCACGTCCACCGATATGCCGTCGACCTCCAGCATACCCTTTCTAATAACGGCGTTATTGCCGATCCTATAAGCGTTTGTGCGGAGCCCGACCCGGAGTATTTACGCCGTAACTACAGCGCGCGGCGCCAATCTTTAATCCGAGCCGCCCCCTCCCGGCGTGTGCCCGCGGACAGCGCCCCGAAGGGCAAGAGGAAGGAGGACTACCTGAGGACCATCTACGAGCTCCAGAGGTCCCTGGGATCCGTGAGGATGAGGGACGTCAGCAGGGCCCTGGGGGTGTCGATGCCCTCAGCGCTCGAGGAGCTGAGGGAGCTGGAGCGCGAGGGGCTCATTAGGTACAGCAGGGGATCCGTGAGGCTCACGGAGGACGCGGAGCGCTTAGCGGAGCGCATCGACCGCAGGAGGAGGACGCTGGAGGAGTTCTTCGAGGTGATCCTGGGGGCCGACCCGGAGGAGGCGGAGCGCATGGCGTGCTACCTGGAGCACCTCATAAGCGACGAGCTTCTGGGCAGGATGGAGTGCATCCTGAGATTCGCGGCCAGCCACGGCCAGGAGCTCCAGGAGCTCACGCGCGGCCACTGCGGCGGGGATCCCGCGCGATCGGCTAAAATAGGCAGCGCCCGCCCGAGGACGCGTGAGGCGCCCCATAATTGGTGGCGAGCCGGCGGAGGGCGGCTCGATTGCCCCCGTCATAGATCCGTCCAACGGTGCGCAGTTCGAGGAGGTCGCGATGGACGCCGACGGCGACCTCGTTAGGGCGGCGATAGACGCCGCCGAGGAGGGCGCCCGCGCGCTCTCGGCGATGCCGCTGTCGGAGCGCGGGCGCGTGCTGCTGAGGGCGGCGGACGCCCTGGAGTCGAGGTCCGAGGAGATAGCGCTTCTGCTGGCGAGGGAGGGCGGGAAGCCCATCAGGGACGCGCGCGTCGAGGTCGGGCGCGCCGTCTCGCTATTCCGCGCGGCAGCCGAGGAGGCGCGCTTCGTGCTCGAGGGCAGCGTCTATCGGGTGGACGCCTACGATTACCCGCCGGGGAACGACCGCAGGCTCGTCCTCAGCGTGCGCGAGCCCCTGGGGATAGTGGGCGCTATACTCCCGTTCAATTTCCCGGCCAACAGCTTCGCTCACAAGGTGGCGCCCAACATCGCGGCCGGCAACCCCGTCGTGGTCAAGCCGGCGCCCGCGACCCCGCTGACGCCCCTCCTGATGGCGGAGGTTCTGTACGGCGCGGGGCTGCCCAGGGGGGCGCTCAGCGTGGTCCCGGGGGGCGCTGAGGCGGGCGACGCCCTGGTGTCGAGCAGGAAGGTGTCCGGGATCACGTTCACGGGCTCCACGGCCGTGGGGCTGAGCATAGCCTCGAAGGCCAGCTCCCTGGGGAAGCGCATCATGATGGAGATGGGGGGATCCGATCCGCTGATAGTGCTGGAGGACGCCGACGTGGCGGCGGCGGCGTCGACCGCAGCCAGGGCCAGGTTCGAGTACGCGGGGCAGAACTGCAACGCGGCCAAGAGGATACTCGTTAGCTCGCGCGTCGCCGGCGACTTCATGAGGGCCTTCAGGGCCGCCGTGGCCTCGATGAGGGTGGGCGACGCGACCGATGAGTCGACCGACGTGGGGCCGCTCATATCGGAGCGGAGCGCGGATGCCATGGGGGAGATAGTCCGGGACGCCCTGGAGAGGGGAGGCAGGCTGGAGCTGGGGGGGCGCCGGATGGGGAGGCCGGGATTCTTCTTCGAGCCGACCGTCATCAGCGACGCGCCTCCCGACTCGCGCGCCATGAGGGAGGAGGTCTTCGGGCCCGTGGCGCCCGTCCGCGAGTTCTCGGACGAGGACGAGGCGATCGAGCTGGCGAACTCGACCGTCTACGGCCTCCAGGCATCGATATTCTCAAGGGACCTCGGGAGGGCGCTCAGGATCGCCAGGAGGCTGGCGGCCGGGGCCGTGATGGTGAATGAGAGCACCCGCCTCAGGTGGGATGCGCTGCCCTTCGGGGGCGTCAAGTTGAGCGGCCTCGGCCCCAGGGAGGGCGTCCGTAGCACGATCGAGGCCATGACCAACCTGAAGATTCTGTCGTTCAACATCTAAGCCCGATGTTAACAGTCGGGGTTCTATAGAATGCTTTATTAATGATGAGGTCCCCTGTAGCCTGAAATGGCCTTCAAGAAGTATGAACTTCCGCAGTTGCCCTACAAGCTCGACGCGCTGGAGCCCTACTTGAGCAGGGACATAGTGGACGTCCACTACAACGGCCATCACAAGGGCTATGTGAACGGGGCGAACGGCCTCCTCGAAAGGCTGGACAAGGTAGTGAGCGGCGGGCTCGCGCAGGGGCAGTACGACATCCAGGGAATACTCAGGGGATTAACGTTCAACATAAACGGGCACAAGCTCCACACGCTGTACTGGAACTCGATGGCGCCCGCCGGGAAGGGAGGTGGGAAGCCCGGGGGATCGCTGGGCGACCTGATAACGAAGCAGTACGGGTCATTCGAGCGCTTCAGGCAGGTCATGACGGAGGCGGAGAACTCCCTGCCGGGGACCGGGTGGACGGCTCTCTACTACGACCAGGAGACCGGGAACCTCCAGATAATGACCATCGAGAACCACTTCATGAACCACATAGGCGAACTGCCGATAGTACTGATAGTGGACGAGTTCGAGCACGCCTACTACCTGCAGTATAAGAACAAGAGGGCGGACTACGTGGAGGCCTGGTGGAACCTGGTCAACTGGGACTACGCGGAGCAGAGGCTCAGGAAGTTCCTCTGAGCGCCTCGCGCGATCTCGATATTGTAAAGTTTTTTATATATTTCCAGCGTTTTCATGTAAAATTCCTCATCCATGGCGCCAGAACGTATGAGGCGATGGACCCTCTTGGAGAGGCCCCAGGGGGTCGTGACCGCGCCGGGCCTCGCGGGGTCGTCCAGGAAGTCGCTCTCGATGACGAAGCGGGGCCCGTGGCGGATCGCCTCCTCCAGCTCGCCCCTCCTGCCGGCCGGCACGCTGGGCGCCATGCCGACGGCCGACGCGGGATCTATGGAGCTGGGGAGGGCGTGGTGGAGCACTATCCTGGAGGGGTCCACGCCGGCGGCCGATGCCATTGCGTACATCCTGCGCACGGTGTCGGGGTTCGCCCTCTCCGAGTGCACGTGGACCACGCCGCCGTGATCCCTCGCGGCCCTCAGCGCCATTAAGGTTATCCTGTCGCAGAGCTCGACGAGCGACGGATCGGCATCCCAGTGGGGCCTGCCGTACTCGCCGTAGCCGGACGCCAGCCCCTCGTCGACGAACCTCGCCGCCAGCCTGACGCTCAGTTCGCCGAATTCGAGGACATCGGCCGGCGAGCGGCCGGCCCCCAGGAGCTCGGCCACCTCTGCCGGGTGGAATCCCAGTATGGCCGCGCCCAGCAGCCCCTCCTCCCGCGCCTCGCGCGCCGACTCGACGACCATCGAATAGGACCTCTCAAGGTCGTCCCTGGACCCGGGGGAGAGCCCCAACTCACGCGCGGGGAGCGACACCAGCACGAGCAGCGCACCGCCGGAGGCCCTGAACCTCCGGGCGATCTCGCGGGCACCCATCCCCCTGACGGGGTTGGCGTGGGCGTGGTTGTCCGCGATGGGGACTCTGGCCTCCGGCCGCGCCATCCGCTATCACTTCGACGCGTTGCCCTCGAGCAGGCCCAGCCCTATGTGCGCCCGGTCTATGTGCCTCGAGAGCTCCTCCTTGGTCTGGAACGTGCTGCCGCAGAACGGGCAGATGTATCCCTTCGGCACCCTGGGCACGGGCAGGAGGGCCGGTCCTCCCGGGCCGAGCAGGCGCTCGAGCGTCAGGGGTCCCCTGAGGCGGCCGTCGGCCCCCACCACCTCGAGCCTCCTGAAGCCCCTCGAGGCCAGAGGGCCACCGCCTCCTCGACGAGGGTCCCCTCCCTCACGGACTCAAGGGGCCTCGAGGCCAGGCGCCCCACGGGGGTCGAGTTCGGGTCCAGTCCCTCGGCCACGAGCCCGTACGGCACGTCCCTCTCGGTGACTATCCCGAGGGATCCATCGCGGAACCCGTCCACGGCGGCGCACTTGCCGCGCTCGCGCATCGCAGCCGCGACCTCCTTGGCGCTCGAGGACTCGTCCGCTAAGAGCGGGTCGCCGTCAGCGAGCTCTTCCGCGCGCTTGGACAGCACCTCCCTCAGCCAGCTGGCCCCGGACATTGGATCCGGTACCGATCGGGCACCCTTAAGGGTTGCTGGGCCCGGAGGGCGCGAACTCAACTAAGTAGTACGCCAGCCCCAAGTAATCGCCCAATACGTTCTCGACGTCCCTCGCTGTGTATCCGGATCCCAGCAACTCGGATATCCTGCGCGCGGCGGCCTCCGGGGAATGGCCGCCCCACGGGATCTTGGACACCAGCGACGCCGCCAGCTCGGCCGCGGATCTGCCGACGCCCCTCAGCTCGGCGAACACCCTGGCCGCCCGGCGCGGATTGCTGGAGGCCTCCTCCATGGAGGGGAGCGATCCCGACGCGGCTGCGGCCGAGACCTCCAGCATAGCCTCCGCCTTCTGCTGGGAGAAACCGAGCGACTTCAGGCCCTCGATCCCGAGCGCCGCGACGGCGGCGGGATCGGGGGGGCCGTAGAACTGCTCGCCGCGCACGGAGGAGGACGGCGAGGTCCTCCTCACGAGCGCCGCCAGGGCGCGCAGCGGCTTCTCCTGCCCCCACGCGAGCGCGATTAGCAGCGCCTCATAGACCCCCGTGGCCCTCGCGGGGCGCAGTCCGAAGCTCCTCCAGGCCAGGGAGTGGAGGGGGGTGCCCTCGGTCCTCCTCATGAACTCCATGTAATCCACGTCGACCGACATCACCCACGATGCGATCGACTGGGCGTCGGACCTCGCGCCGCGCCCCGAGTCCTCGCCCCCGGCGACCTGCACCTGGAGGAGGGGGAACTGGCCCTCCGACCTTATGGAGACTGAGAGCGGCCTAGGGGAGCCTCCAACCCCCGCGAGGAGCCTCAACCTCTTGGCGCCGCTCTCGTAGATGCAGGGCAGGGGCTCGCCGCTCAGGCAGTAGGCTTCGAGGTGTGGGCTGATCCTGTATGGAGGGGACGGCCTTATCGATATCTGCTCGGAATCCCCCCTCGTCGGGCCCATCGCTCATCGCCCCCGTGCCAGGACTCGAAGGCCCTCAGGATCAATCAGACCACGCGCTCCAGGCGATCGAGGCGATCCTCCAGGCGGCGCTGATCCTCGCGCAGGCGATCCAGGTCCTCGCGGAGCCTCGAGTAATCGGCGCCCTTCTCCATCGCCTCGCGGATCTTCCTCGCGGTGTCCCGCGACAGCCTCCTTATCCTCCCGTCCACGTCCCTCCTGGAGGCCTCGTCGAGGGCGTCGAGCAGCCTCCCGCTGAGCATGCGCCCCGCGGCCTCGACAGCCGCCCTCCTGACCCTGAAGGAGGGGTCCCTCAGCAGATCGCGGACGCGGTCGATCGCCCTCGCGCTGTCCGGGAACGCCCCGAGGGCCCTCGCGGCCGCGGCCCTCACCAGGGTATCGTTGCCGCCCTCCGTGTACTTCAGGATCACGGAGAGCGCTTGCTCGCCGCCGGCCTTGGAGAGCCCCTCTATGGCCCCGGCCGTTATGGACCAGTTGTGGCCCCCGTATCCGAGGGCCTCCACGAGCGCCGGCACGTATTGTTCGCCGCCGGCGCGGCCCAGCGAGGACGCCGCGCGGGCGCGCGTGTAGTAGCTCTCGTGGGCATCGGCGAGGAGCGACTTGAGCGCCTCGGCGGCGCGCGGCTCCGACCTGAAGGAGCCGAGGGCCTCGGCGATCGCCTGCCTGACCCTGGGGTGCCTCTCCGAGGCGAGCGCCGAGAGGAGCGCGCTCAGCGCGGGGCCGCCGCCCACCTTGCCCAGGGCCCTGGCCGCCTCCGCCCTAACGCCCCAGAACGCGTCGCTGGAGAGCGCGCGGGCCAGGGCCTCGACTGCCCTGGCGCTGCCGTCCTCCTCGAGCGCCGCCACCGCCTCGAGCCTGCACGCCAGATACCGGGAGGAAAGCTCGTTGATGGCGTCCTCGAGCCCCTTCTGGGGCCTCCTCTCCATGAAGACGGTGAGGTCCGGGTCCAGGCACACGTACCTCGGCTTCGCGTCGATGCGGATCTGGAAGGTAGTGCTCCTCTCATCGAGCCTCAGGCGCACCCTGCGCTCGCCGTCGTCGGTCGCTATCAGGGCGTCCATCTCGAGCGCGTAAACCGGATAGGAGTCCTCGCCCTGGGCCTGCTCCACCTTCAGCCTGAGGAGCCCGGAGGAGGGATCGTACTCCCACGAGTAGCGCACGACCGGGTGGCCGGATGAGTATAGGAACTGGTAGAAGAACCAGTCGAGCCTCCTCCCGGAGGCCTCCTCCAGGAAGTCCTGCAGGTCCTCCGTCGAAGCGGAGCCGAGGCCGCGGGCCCTCAGGTAGCTGCCCAGGGCTGACCTGAAATTGTCCTCCCCCACGACGTTCGCCAGGTGCCAGAGGACCAGGCACCCCTTCTCGTAGCTGTGGGAGTCGAAGAGCTCCTCCGGATCGCCGTACACGCGGAACACTATGGGCCGGGCGTACCTATCGCGGTACTCGGATAGGTAGGTGCGGAGGCACCTGTGAAGCGTGTAGCGGAACTCGTCCTCGCCGAGGGAATGCCTCTCGTAAATGGCCTCCATGAAGGTGGCGAAGGACTCGTTGAGCCATATGTGGGGCCAGTCCTCCGCGGTGACCAGGTCGCCGAACCACTGATGGGCCAGCTCGTGCGCCACGAGGGGATCCGACGTATAGTCCTCCGCGCCCGGGCAGGGGAACTTGGACCCGGGGCAGTGGGCGTGCTCATCGTGGAGCGTGTAGTCCATCAATATCGTCGCGGTCGTGTTCTCCATCCCGCCGTAGATGAACTCGGGGACCGCGACCTGCTTATAGTTGGGCCAGGGGTACTTCACCCCGGTGTACTCCTCGTAGAACCTGAGGATGTCGCAGGTCCTGTGGAAGCTCAGCCTCGCGTCCCCGGACGCGTACTTGGGCACGTAGTACTCGAGCTCGATCCCGCCGCAGTCCTCCCTCATGACCACGAAATCGCCGGCGGCGAAAGCGATCAGGTATGGCGAGTGGGGCCTCTCCATGGCCCAGGTCCACTCCGCGCGGCCCCCGGCCTCCCTGACGCCCTTCAGGACGCCGTTCGACACGGCGGTCATGCCGGCCGGCACGTCGATCGCGACCTCCGTCGGGAACTTCACGTAGGGGGCGTCGGGGAGCGGTATCCAGTACCTGTTGTCCTCCGGCTCACCGTGGCTCCAGACGTACACGCCGCCGCGCTCGACGAAGTACACGCCCTTGCGTGGGGCGACGGAGTACGAGATGGAGACCGAGTGGGACCCCGGGTCCGCGGGGATCCGCAGCACCCTGCCGTCGTAATGGAAGCCCGCGGCAGCGCCGTCCACGGAGACCCCCTCGATCCTCATCTCGCGGGCGTCGAGCTCTATCTCGCCCCGCGACTCCAGATCGTAGAGGGCCGTCCCGCTCATGGTCCTCGAGCTAGTGTCTATGGATATCCTGAGCGAGAGCGAGCGTGGGCTGTAGCTGTATGCGCGCTGGAACCTCGGCGAATAGTCCGGATAGAGGAATCCCCTGCCGGTCAGGTACTCCAGGCCCACGCCTCCATCAACGTTAATACGGAAAATAAGCATTGGGGATGGCCCTGCCCGTGCCAATCCGCCGGCCGGGCCCAGCGATATCCAAATTTATCCGCGCGGCGCAGGGAGCGCGTGGGCCTCTGGTACTTCGCGTTCGGCAGCAACATGAGCACTCGAAGGATGAGGAGGGCCGTGGGCTCCTGGGACGACGCCAGGAGGGCGTTGCTGCGCGGCTACGAGGCGGGATTCTACTCCTACTCGCCGCAGTGGGGGTGCGGCGTCCTGGACTTGGAGGAGAGGGAGGGCGCTGTGACCCGCGGCGTGGCTTACCTGATAGATGATGCGAGGGCGTCGGTCCTCGACAGGTACGAGGGCGTCCCAACGATCGCTAGGAGGCTCCACGTGAGGATAGAGGTGGAAGGGATAGGCGAGGTCGACGCGTACACATACGTCATGGTAAATAAGCGCAGGTTCGTTCAGCCATCGAGGGCGTACCTGGACTCGGTCATCAGCGGGCTACGCGAGTGGGGGTACGACCAGCTCGTGGAGGATGTGCTGCGCAGGGCTAGGCCGCCCGGGACCTGATGCAGACGAAGCCCGCGCGCGGATTCGAGGACGGGCGCTCCCTGTGGGGCGCGTCGAGGGGGCCGTAGCTGAGGGTGGACGAGATTGTGTCCGGATCCAGGCCCGCCGAGCGCATCATGGATTGCAGCTCGTCCGTCGTGTAGAATCTCGCCAGGCGATAGAATGGCCCGCCCTTGGATGCATAGTACCTGCCCCACTCGCTGTCCGCCGGCACTATGCACGCTGCGACCACCCCGCCGCCCCTCAGCGCGCGGCTCGCCTCCACGAGCGCCCCGGTCGGGTCGTCCAGGAAGCACAACGTGACCACGAACAGCACGTAATCGAGGGAGGAGGCCCTCAGCGGGAGCCGCTCGGCCGGGGCCCTCAGCACCTCCACGCCCCTGCCGGCTGCCGCGCGCAGCATGCCCTCGCTCAGGTCTATCCCGATCCGCGCGCCGAGCTTGGACGCGAACCTCCCCGTCCCCACGCCGATCTCCGCGCCTAGGCCGCGGAGACCGAGCGCCGCCACCGCGTCCAGCTCGTTCTCATAGGTGATGTTGTTCCTGGCGTACCACGAGTCATACCTCTCCACCAGGTCTCCGAAGACGCGCCAGGACACGGCGATGAGGGGCGCGATCCTCCTTAATAGCGGATAGGTCTGGCATTCGAGGTGGCTCCCCCCGAAGCCGCGGGCCGCGTTTCACTAAGCCCGCGATCCAGAGCCGCGGCGTCCAGCGCGTCCCATCCAGCTGCGGCGACGCCCCCAGCTCAGACGCGATCCACATCGGATCGGAAGGATGCTCATTGCGGAGACGAGCGGGGGGGGCTCCCCTCGGATTTAGGTTCATCGATCGGCTTAATGAATCATGGCCGGCTGAGGCCGCACAAAGTTTATATCTAACCACGCGTACATGTTGCTTGAAAATGAGCACTTGGGAGGCGTTCGACGTCAAGGCGAGGAAGAAGGTGAAGATCATCGACCCCGAGATCAAGCAGCTGAAGAACGGCCGCTGGGCCGTCGTCGGCAAGAGCGCCGAGACCGGAATCAAGGTCTTCAGGTTCCTGACGAAGGCCGAGGCGGAGAAGTACGGCAAGAAGTGACGCGATCGGGGCCCATTCCCGAGAACTCGCAATTTTATTTTTCATCCGATTGTTCCCTCAGGCTAGGCAGCGAGCGCCCTCGCGCGCCCCAGGAGGCTCGGTCGCGGGGGGTTCTCGGTCTAACTTAAATAGGGGCTGATCCGGTAGGCCGGCAATCGGGATACGGTTGGCCGATCTCGACGTCGTGATAGTGGGCGGTGGCCCCGCGGGCCTCTTCGCCGCCTACGAGCTGGCCACGGCGTCCAAGGGGAAACTTCGCGTCGCGCTCGTCGAGCAGGGACTGGAGGCCTCCAGGCGCATCTGCCCGATGAACGTGCTCGCCGCCAGGGGTAAGAAGCCCGTGTGCGTGGGCTGCAGGCCCTGCCACGTGATGAGCGGCCTCGGCGGCGCTGGCGCGTTGAGCAGCGGGACCATAAATCTCAGGCCCGACATAGGAGGGGACTTAGACAGGCTCGTGGGGAGCTGGGAGAAGGCGGACGAGCTGATACGCTACGTGGACTCCGTGTTCGTCCGGTTCGGGGCCCCGGATCGCCTCTTCGTGCCCGACAGGGACAGGTCGAGCGAGCTGGAGAGGCTCGCGGCGAGGGCCGGCGCCCGCTTCATACCGGTAGTGCAGAGGCACATGGGCACCGAGAACACGCCCAAGGTTATAGACGCGCTCACGGACTACCTGGAGTCCTCCGGGGTCACTATAATGACGATGACCAAGGCCCACGATCTGATCAGTGACGGGGGGAGCTACTCGGTGCTCACGAGCAGGGGGGAACTGAGGTCCCGCTACGTGATCCTGGCCCCCGGCCGCAGCGGTGCCGAATGGTTCTCGGAGCTCTCCAGGAGGCGCGGAATAGAGGTGGAGCCGGGCCCGCTGGACATCGGGGTCAGGGTGGAGGTCCCGGCCTACGTCGCGGAGCCCGTGACCTCCGTCGTCAGGGACCCCAAATTCATAATGTACACGCGCAAGTACGACGACAAGGCCAGGACCTTCTGCACAAACCAGGGCGGCTACGTGGTCGAGGAGTACTACGAGGACGGGACCGTCGGCGTCAACGGCGAGAGCTACGCTTCGAGGTCCAGCAGGAACACCAACTTCGCCCTCCTGGTCACCGTCAAGCTGACCGATCCGCTCGAGGACACGATAGAGTACGGCAAGTCCATAGCGAGGCTCGCGACCAGGCTGGGCGGCGGGAGGCCGCTGCTGCAGCGCCTCGGCGACTTGGAGGCCGGCCGCCGCAGCACGCGCTCGAGGATAGAGAGGAGCCTCGTGGAGCCCACGCTCGGGGACTTCACAGCCGGCGACATATCAATGGCGTACCCGCACAGGATAGTGGAGGACCTGCTGGAGGCGCTGGCGAAGCTCGACGTGATAATGCCGGGGGTCGCCTCGCCCCAGACGCTCCTCTACGCGCCGGAGATCAAATATTATAGCGTTAAGGCCAGGGTGAGCGGGCGCCTCGAGACGAGCCTAGAGCGCGTCTACGCCGCGGGCGATGGCGTCGGGCTCTCGCGCGGGATAAACGGCGCGGCCGCGACAGGGGTCCTCGCGGCCCGCGGGGTGCTGGAGAGGGAGGGCCTGCTGCCCTGACGCGCGCGGAGCTCGGCCCATAGTGAGGATCTTTATCCCCCTGATCCTTATGTTCACAGCGTAGCCGGCCTCCGCGAGGCCCCTGGCCGCCTCCGCCAGATCCCTGAGGTCCCTCAGGGCCTCCGCGGGCCTCAGAAGGACGCGCCCCCCTAACCTCCTGATGTCTATGGTCAGGGAGTTGCCCTCCAGGGATATCCACGCCTCGCTCCCGCCCACGGACACCCTCCCGTTCAGCCTAAGGTATGCAGGGGGCGCCTCGAAGGAGATCCTGCTGCCCCGGGCCGACAGCTCAGCCCTTAGGCGCAGCCTCACGCTTGCCGCCCTCGACCACCTTGAGGATCAGCTTCCCTCCCACGTTATTGACCTCGAGCTCCAGGCCCTCCGGGATCTCCCTCTCGGTGGCCTTCCCGAGCAGTTCCACAACCTTCTCGGCCAGAGCGTCGTCGATCTCAATATCCATGTTAACCAGTATCTTGGCCATCCCGTCCCACGTGGGATCGCGCTCTATAATAATCTTTCCAAGGCGCGGCTGGGTGTTGGTCAGATAAGCCCGAATGGGCGGACCATCCCCATCGGCCCCCATGCACGTACGGGTACCCTTCCACTTCAACCCGGTGAGGGAGCTGGAGGGGATGATCCGCGCCCCCGGCACATTCAGCGACAAAAATATCCATTGAGGAGAAGGCGCACGCGCTCTACCTCTAAATGGCCGACCTATCGTCCTGGGAGATAGCCGACGCGATGGGGGATCATTATGGAAGAGAACCGTCCCACTCGTCGGCGCTCAACTGGGCCCGCGCGCTCGGGTCGGTCGGGTGGACCGTGCCGCCGAGGGGGAGGAGGCTGATCGCGGTGGACGAGGCCGCGGAGGAGGTGAACGGCCGGGAGGTCTGCGCGTGGGCCGCGATGGACGCGGACACGGGGGAGCTCCCGGCCATCAAGGCGACGTGGCCCAGGGGCTCCATGGACGCCCTCCTCTTCCTGAGCCGGGTTCTCGGGGCCCGCACGAACAAACCGGTGTTCGCCGTGGAGGGGGCCCTCCGGGAGCTCGGGCCGCAGTGCTACCGCGGGACGTTCGGGGACAGGAGCAGGGTGGAGAGGTTCTTCGGCTCCCTGAAGAGGAGGACGAGGGTATTCTTCAAGGACATAAACGCCAGGAGGTCGAGGATCGCATCGCTGGACATGTTGATGAACATTTTCTTCGTGTACTACAACGGGCCCAGGTCCCAGGAGGGGATAGGGCGCGTGCCGTCGGAGGTGATCGCGGTCGTGGGGTGATCCCCCTTATCTGACCAACACCGCGCGGCCGGGCCGCGAAAGCCTAAAAGATGGTGCGACGGAGGCGGTGGTGGGCCGGTCGTCTAGTCTGGTCAGGACGCCGCCCTCACACGGCGGAGGTCCCAGGTTCGAATCCTGGCCGGCCCATCCTGCGAACGCGTTCCTGGGGGCGATCGCCCAGCTAGAAGTGCGTCCAACCGCGCCTCTCCACCTCGCCGACCCCCTCTAGCGTGACCCGCGGGCGCCCCTCGGCACGGTGGGCTTCACCGAGTATCCAGAGCGGGACCCCCTCCTCCCTCGCCAGCTCCCGGAGCCTGTCGGCGGCCTCGCCGCCGACGAGCCCCACTATACCGTACTCCTCGCCGCCGTAGAGCGCCGCCTCCGCGCCGTCCAGCGAGGCCGCCCTCAGGGCCGCCTCCAGCTCGCGGTCCAACGGCAGCTCCCTGAGCTCCAGGTCCATGCCGTTTAGGTCGGCGAGCTCGTACAGGGTCGTCGCCAAGCCGTCGCTGGAGTCCATGGTCGCGTCCACGAGCTCCGCCGCGCGCCACCCGAAGCGCATGGGGATCCTGGGCTCGTACAGGTGCCTCAGGGCAGCCTCCACGAACCTCTCGTCCAGGCCGGGCCTCTCGCCGCCCAGCAGGACCCTGTAGCCCAGCCACGTGTACCCGAAGCCCCAGCCGGCGGCGAAGACCAAGTCGCCGTCCCTGCCGCCTGCCCTGCCCACGAACCGCCTCGCGGTCCCGATCGCGGTCACGTCTATCACGAGCTCCTTCGCGGAGCCCGTGTCGCCGGCGACGAGCTCCAGCCCGTACTCCGCCGAGGCGCGCGCGAACCCATCCCTTATGGCAGCGAAGTTCTCCTCCGTGGCCTCCTCGGGGGGAAGCATGACCGCCGCCATATACCACCTGGGCATTCCGCCCTTGGCCGAGATGTCCGAGGCGGCCGCGAGCACGGCCTTCCTCGCGAGCTGGTCCAGCCTCATCCCCGGGAGCATGTCCGTGGACTTGGCGACCGCATCCTGCTTCACGAGTATGAACCCCCCCTCGCAACCGATGGGATGGGCGTCATCGTACATGCCCAGGGGCGCGGGGAGCGCCGCCCCCCTGAGTATGCCTATGGCCTCCCTCTCGCCTACCCTGCGGCCCACGCGGCGCCTCGGGGCAAGCCTTTTAAAAAGTGGAGCGCGCATCGCCGCGGGCCCCGGTAGCATAGCTCGGTCAATGCGCCCGCCTCGTAAGCGGGAGATCGCGGGTTCAAATCCCGCCCGGGGCTCCTCACTTCCTCTCGATGCGATGCCGAGCCCTTCCACAATAGTCCAATATGGCTATATCGAGTGCGCTATATAGAATTGTGAAAAGGTATAAAGATGGGGCAATTTCCCCTTCGATCGAAATGCGGTCCGGAACTAAATCCGCGGGCGGACCGACGGGCGGCGCGGGCCCATCGGGCCCCTTCGGGCACATCGAGGAGCTGCCCTTCACCCGCGCCCACCTGAAGGTCTGGCTCACGGCGGGGATGGGATTCTTCACGGACGCGTACGACCTGTTCGTGATAGGCGCTATAATTACGATTTTCAACGCCTACAAGCTCCCGGGGTTCTACGATCCCGGCCTGGAGGGGCTCCTGGCCTCCTCGGCGATCTTCACCGCCATAGTGGGACAGCTGATCTTCGGCAGGATAGCGGACATCATGGGGAGGAAGTTCATCTACGGGATAGAGGCCGCGATACTGTCGGCGGGCGCGCTGCTCAGCGCTTTCTCGCCGAACATACTCTGGCTGCTGGTCTTCAGGTCCATACTCGGGATAGGGATCGGGGGCGACTACCCGCTCTCCGCGACGATAGCCAGCGAGTATTCGGGGCGCAGGCAGAGGGGGAAGCTCGTCTCCCTGGTGTTCGCTAACCAGGGGTTCGGCACGATAGCGGCCGTCGCGGTCGCGGTGGCGGCGGTCGCGTACCTCCCGCCGGATCTGGCGTGGAGGGTCGCGGCCGGCGTCGGCGCCATCCCGGCGCTATCGGTCATCTATCTCAGGAGGAAGCTGCCGGAGACCCCCAGGTACTCCGCCCTGGTCAGGGGGAACTATGACGAGGCCCGCAGGGCAGCGGGCGTCCTCGGTGCGAATCTCACCGGCGAAGGCGTGGTCGCGAGGCGCGTCGGCCTCCTGACCTTCATCAGGAGGTACTGGGTCACGCTGATAGCCACCACCGTCCCATGGTTCCTGATGGACATAGCGTTCTACGGCACGGGGATATACTCCTCGAGCATAGTGAGCGGGATCGTCGGGTCCTCGAGCTCCATAGTTATGACAATATTCGAAGCGGGGATACCGTTCCTCGTCGGGGTGCCCGGGTACTTCACCGCGGTCGCGCTGATAGACAAGGTCGGCAGGAGATCGCTGCAGATAGGGGGGTTCCTGGCGATGGCCCTCGTCTACGTGTACATGGGGCACCTGCTGGCCGTGACGGGCGGCGCGATAACGAAGGCCATGCCCGCGTTCCTCGGCCTGGCGATATACTCGCTGTCCTTCTTCGCGATAGACGCGGGGCCCAACACTACGACCTTCGTGATACCGTCGGAGGTGTACCCGGTGAGGTACAGGACGACCGGCCACGGGATATCGGCGGCCATGGGGAAGCTGGGCGCGGGCATCGGGACGCTCCTACTCATACCGTACCTCAGGACGACGTATGGCCTGGCGACGACCCTCGATGTCCTGGCGATCATCAGCATCGTCGGCGCGGCCGTCACGCTCCTGCTCAGGGAGCCCGCCGGGAGGACCCTCGAGGAGGCGTCGATGGAGGAGCTCGTCCAGGGGGAGGCCGAGATCCCCGCCCCCCTGAGCGTCTGATGCGGGCATTTCCTTGATGTCATATTGTTATTGTTCACGAGGCCGGTCCAGAACATAGCACCGAATATGGTCCTCCCGGGACGGAGCGCGTCCCGCCCCGGCGGCGGGGCGCCACCGAGATAGCCGCGGATCACCCCGCAGGCGAGCCGGGGATCGCGCCCACAGAGCTTCCGCGTTCAGTGGTCCCGCGGGCAGGATTTGAACCTGCGGCCATCCGGTCTCTGTCCGCCTGGTAGGCTGGGGCCCCTCGGCCCCGGCCGAGGACTACAGCCGGACGCTCTACCAGGCTGAGCTACCGCGGGCGCTGTGCGAGCTCTCCGGAAGCGGAAGATAAAAGCCTTTCTGGGAGCGGGCCACGTGAAGCTGTTCGGCCTCGCTCCACCGCTATCTTGACGCCGCCTTTCTTCGCCTTCTCCTTGGTCTTCAGCGTGATCTCGAGGACGCCGTTCTTGTAGTTGGCCTTCGCGGATCCCGGATCGACCCTGACATCCAGCGGGACGCTCGTCTCGTACTTGCGATCGTCTCCCTCGGCCTTCAGGTATATGCTGTCATCGGTCGCCTCCACCTGTATCTTGTCCTTGTCGACGCCCGGCATCTCGGCTATGACCTTCACCTCGCCGTTCTGCTCGTCGTAGATGACGTCAACCAGGGGCTCGCGCACGTCGCTGGCCACGACCTTCTTCCCGCCCGCCTGCCTGACGTTGCCGAACTCCCTCACCACGGGCCTGCCGTCAGGTCCGACCGTTATCGAGAAACCGTAGAACACGGGCTTGGAGAACGCGGTTCCCTTCTCCAAGCTCTCGATCATCTCGTCAAACATCCTGTCGAACATCTCGAAGTCCCTCTCTATATCGTCCAGCATCCTCCTGAACCAGCTCCTCCTCCAGGAATTCTCCTCCCTGGGCATGGCAAATCTAATGTCAGAGGGACGCCTATAAACGTTGCCGCTCATGCTCTGGCTCCGTTAACTTAAGCTCACCTCCTACCCGAGCGAGGTGATGCTGCCGCTCTCTGGCTACCTGTCCCGCACGGGTGCAATGAACCCGATAGCCGCCTTCCTGGCTGCGCCCGCTGGATTCCTCGTGAGGTCCTACTTCGATTACTAGGTGGGCGCGCCTTCGGGGCGAGGTGCTCGGGAGGCTCCCGTGGGTGAGTGGCGATGCCCTGTGGAGGGCCGAGGAGTGGTTCCGCGGGTACGGGGAGCCCATGGTCACCGTCACGAGGATGATCCCGGGCATGAGGGCGCTGATCTCCTTCCCCGCGGGGGCCCTGGGGATGGGCGCCGTGAAGTTTGGGGTCTACACCGCGATCGGCTCGGCGCTCTGGGACGCCGCGCTGATGGGCTGGGGATACGCGCCGGCTGCCGACTGGAGCGTCGTGTCAGCGGCGGCGCAGGGTTCCTGGCCCCCTCGCTGGGATCGGCCGCCGTCCGCATAATCCTCCACGTGGCCCTCACGGCGCTCGATTTGCGCGCCCGCCGTGTCCCCCGCCGAAGCCGAGGAGGGCGGCCGGGGGGACGGATGGGGATAAATACGTAGCTCCCCGCTGCAGGCCTGTGCGGGCAGCCTGGCTTGGGGCGCAGCGGCCCGGGGGAGGTCGGCGCCCGATGCCTCGGGCGTCCTCCGAGCCCCGGGGTGGGGGGTACACATCGTTCCCCTACGAGTTCAGGGCCGGCCAGCGCGAGGCGTACGAGGCCCTGAGGAGAGCGCTGAGGTCCCGGAGGCCCATCTGCTTCCAGGCGCCCACCGGATTCGGCAAGACGCCCGTGGTCCTCGCGGCGCTCCTGGACTCGGGCGCTAGGGTGCTCTGGGCCGTGAGGACCGGCACCGAGACCGACAGGCCCATCGAGGAGCTCAAGCGCTTCAATCGCCGCGGGTCGCCCTTCCTGGGGATCTCCTTCAGGGGCAAGAGGGACATGTGCATCCTGGCGAGGGAGAGGCTCGGCGGCGACTTGGACTACGAGGACGTCTCGTACTTCTGCAACCGGAACAGGGACGCCTGCCCCTACTACTCCAGGCTGGGGACGGCCCGCCCCCCAGATGAGCCGATGCTCTACTCCGAGGTGCTGGATCTGGGCAGGAGGGAGGGGATATGTCCCTACTACTACCAGAGGGCGATCCTGAAGTCTATGGACGTCGTGGCCGTCAGCTATAACTACGTGCTGAGTGAGGACGTCTCTTGGACGCTGCGGGGCGCCCTGCGCTTCGGGGATCTGTACCTGGTCGTGGACGAGGCCCACAACCTGCAGTACGCCATCATGAACCTGCGCAGCGACTCGGTGACGAGCGAGACCCTCGAGCGTGCCAAGGGGGAGCTCAGGGCCCTCGGGGAGTTCCCTGAGCTCGAGCGGGCCCTAGATGCGCTGGACGCTGCTGCGCGCGCCGCCCTGGGCCGCAGGAGGGAGACCAGGGTCCGCCTCGGGGACCTTGTGGCCGCCTCGGGCATCGGCGGGGTCCTCGGGGAGGTGGGTAGGCTCGGCGAGAGGGTCAGGATGGCGAGGCTGGAGAGGGGCGAGAGGCCGCGCTCCAGCCTCTGGCACCTTTACAGGTTCCTATCCGAATCGATGGACCTGGCGGAGGAGGAGGGCGTGGCCTTCTTCCTGAGCAGGACCCGGAATGGGTATGAGCTGGAGAGGTGGGACATGAGGGCCTCCGAGGTCCTGCGCGAGATTTGGGGGAGGTTCCGCGGGGTGGTGTTCATGTCCGGCACCCTGGAGCCGCTCGACGCTTTCGCTGACGTCGCGGGAGTCGAGGGGTGCGAGGAGGTTAGGTCCAGCTTCAGGATCGACCCGGCGAACGTCAGGTCCTACCTCGTCAGGGGGATATCGACTAGGGGGGAGAGGCTCGGCGAGGAGATGCGGCGCCGGTACCGCGAGGTCCTGGTGAAGTTCCTCACGGAGC
The DNA here is from genome assembly GCA_009903775.1 of Nitrososphaerota archaeon. Taxonomy (GTDB): domain Archaea; phylum Thermoproteota; class Nitrososphaeria; order Conexivisphaerales; family Conexivisphaeraceae; genus Conexivisphaera. Next base: position 31,822 of record WYEM01000040.1, read on the forward strand.
TCTCCGATAGGAACGTCGCCGTCTTCTCGTCCAGCTACAGGATCCAGGGCGAGATACTGAAATCCCTCCCGGACGAGATCCTGTCCAGGGCGTACGTCGAGAGGGAGGGGATGAGCGGCGAGGAGTCCAGGAGGCTGCTGGAGTCCTTCAAGTCCGCCGCCAGGTCCGACAGGAAGGGCATCCTGTTCGCGAGCGCCTCCGGCAGGTTCTCGGAGGGCGCGGACTTCCCCGGCGAGGAGCTGGAGGCCGCGGCGATAGTCGGGGTGCCGTTCGAGAGGCCCACCCTGAAGGTGAGGACCTACATCTCCTACTACCAGCGGCTCTACGGGCGGGAGAGGGGCAGGTACCTGGCCTACGTCGTGCCAGCGCTGAGGAGGGCGGCCCAGGCCCTCGGGCGCGTCATAAGGTCGGAGAGCGACCGCGGGGTGTTCCTGCTGGCCGACGGGAGGTACGCCCGCAGGGAGTACATGTCGCTCCTGCCCGAGTTCGTGAGGGCCAACCTGAGCGTCGTGGGCTACGAGGAGTTCCTCTCCGCGGACCTCAGGAGATGAGAGCCCTGGCCACCCGGGCGGCCAGGCGGGGGTGGGTGATCAGCTTGGCGGCGACCGACCTGAGGTTCAGCCCGTTCGCCAGGTCGACCACGTCCTGCGGCCCCAAGATGCCGGCCAGCTCGTCCAGGTCCTCATCGCTCAGGCGCTCGAATACCCTCATGGCCCTGAGGCTGTCCCTGATGCGCCTCCCCCACGGCTCGTAGTAGAGCGAGTCGAACTCCCTCAGCCGGCGCTCGCTGTTGTCGCCCTCCCTCGCCGCCTCGGCCGCGACCCTGCCGGCGACGAGCCCCGCAGCTATCGATGAGTGGATGCCGGCGCCCGTGAAGGGTATAACCGTGCCCGCGGCGTCCCCCACCAGAATGGCGCCGTCCACGATGTTCCTGCTGATTATCCCGCCTATGGGCACCGGGGCCCCCCTGTAGTCTATCACCTGCGCGCCCCCGAGCTCCCCGGAGAAGCGCGCGACGAACCTGTCCAGGTACTCCTTCGCGACGGCCCCCCTGGTCCCTATCCCCACCTCGGCGATCGTCCCCGCCTTGGGGAAGATCCACGCGTAGCCCTTGGGCGCCACGGAGTTCCCCAGGTAGAACCTCACAGCGTCCCAGACCTCGAGCTTGGCGTTCGCCATCACGTACTGGACCGTGGGTATGGGCTCGGACCTCTCCCTGATCCCGAGCGACCTAGCCACGGTCGAGTTGTAACCGTCCGCGCCTATCACGACCCGCGCCCTGTACAGGTTTCTCCTGGCCTTGACCTCCATGGTCCCGTCCGGCTTCCTGGACACGGCCTCCACCTCCTCCCTCACCCTTATGGCAGCGCCCGAGGCGGCGGCCAGCTCGGCCATGGCCTGCAGGAAGGCCGACTTGTTTATGCTGTAGCCCACGTCCCTTATCTCCACGTACCTGCCGCCCGGCGCGTACACGCGCGCGTAGGCCTCCCTGATCACTATGTGCGGCGTGGGCTTAACGCCCGCCGTGTCGAAGGTCCCCCTGCTCGTCGCCTCGCCGCAGGGCTTCCAGGCCATTATGGCTGGCTGCTTCTCGAGCAGGACCGTGCTGGCGCCAGCCTCCGCCGCCGCCCTGGCGGCCGCGAGCCCCGCCGGGCCCCCGCCGACCACCACGACATCGTACTGCGCCTCCATGGGCGCGGTCTCCCGTCACGGGAACTTATAAGTCGCTTGCCCCGCCCGCGGTGCCTTTAAATCGCCAGCGCGCCGGCGCAGGGTGCCGTGGGCGAGGAGGACAGGGCGGTCATCATGGTGATGGGCGCGGACAGGGTCGGCATAGTGGCGGGGATTGCCACGGCGCTGGCGGAGTACAACGCGAACATAGTGGACCTGGCGTCCACGAAGATGGGCGACATCTTCGTGATGGTGCTCCTGGCGGACCTCTCGGGCTCCAGCGTGGGGATAGCGGAGCTCAAGGAGGGGCTGGAAGCCAGGGCCAGGGAGCTCGGCGTGCAGGTCGCCGTCTATCATTATAATATCTTTAAGGTAATGCACAGGGTGCGATCGGCGGATGTCGTCCAGGATAAGCATAGACGAGATCCTGGAGACTGTCGACATGATAGTCTACAGGCACCTGAACATACGGGCGGTCACCCTGGGGCTGAACGCGCTGCCGGCGGCCTCCAGCGACCCGGGCGCCCTCAGGAGGGGGGTCGCCAGGATCATACGCGAGGGGGCTTCGCGCCTGGCCGACGCGGTCTCGGAGGTCAGCGAGAAGTATGGGGTGGAGATCGTGAACCGGCGGGTGGCCCTGACGCCTCTGTCGCTCGTCGCGTCCCCGATGATAAGCAGCGTCGGTCCCCGCTCGAGGGAGGAGCTGGTCGCGCTCGCCCAGGACATAGACGACGCAGCCGCCGACGTCGGCGTCGACCTCGTGGGCGGGTACGGCTCCCTGGTCCAGAAGGGCGAGAGCAGCGCGGACGTCGCGCTGGAGGAGAGCATACCCGAGGCGCTCGCCGCGACCAAGAGGGTCTGCGCCGCCGTCAACGTCGCGGACAGCCGCTCCGGGATAAACGTGGACGCTGTGCTCAGGATGGGCCGCGTTATATTCCGCGCCGCGCAGCTGTCCCCCGGCGGGAGGGGCGAGTCCTGCGCGAGGCTGATGGTGCTGGCCAATGCCCCCGACGACAACCCGTTCATGGCCGGCGGGTTCCACGGGGTGGGGACGGGCGACGCCGTGGTGAACGTCGGCATAAGCGGCCCCGCCGTCCTCCTGGCGGCGGTCAAGAGCGCGGGCGAGGTGGACGTGACGGGCCTGGCGGAGACGCTGAAGAGGGTCGCCTTCAAGATAACCCGCGTTGGCGAGCTCGTAGGCCGCGAGGTCGCGTCGAAGCTGGGCGTCCAATTCGGGGCGGTCGACATATCATTGGCGCCGGCGCCCGTGGAGGGCGAGAGCGTGGCGGAGGTCCTCGAGGCCATGGGCGTCGACGCCGTGGGCTCCCCCGGCACCCTGGGCGCGCTCATGCTGTTGACCGACTCCCTGAAGAAGGGCGGGGCGATGGCGGCCTCGAGGGTGGGCGGCTTCAGCGGCGCTATGACCCCCCTGTCCGAGGACCTGGGGATGGCGCGGAGGGCCGCGGAGGGTCACCTGGGGATATGGGCGCTCCTGGCGATGAGCGCCGTGTCGGCCACCGGCACGGACATGGTGCCCGTGCCCGGCGACACGCCACCGGAGGTCCTGTCTTCTATAATCCTGGATCAGATGGCGATCGGCGTCGCGACGGGGAAGCCGGTGGGGGTCCGGCTGCTGCCCGTCCCCGGGGCCAAGCCCGGCGACGTCGTCGACTTCGGCGGGCTGTTCGGCTCCGGCGTCGTGCTGCCGGTCCCGCGGCTGGGGGCCGCGCGCCTGATCTCGCGCGGCGGCCGCTTCCCGCCTCCCGTGTCCAGCCTGAGGGGTTAGCGCGCGTCGTGCTGGACGTAGCCCTCCTTCTGTTCCGGTGGGATCGGGCTGAGAGGCCCACCCGGGCCTCGCCGGGGGACTCATCGGCCCCGTTCGGCCTTGCTCCGCGCGGGGCGGCCGTTTCATCCTCCCCGGCGCCTCCTCCGGGGTTCCGCGCACCCCTTCACCGTCACCGCCTCGCCGGGGGGTGTCGTTTCTTTTCCGTTGCCGGCGGTCTCCCGCCGCGCCTCGCGGCGCCGCGCTCCCCCGGTGGAGGGAGGAGCTTCCTCGGGAGCACCCCGTGGCCCACCCGCCAGCTCGACGCGCGTGCCCGAGATATCCGCGGTCAGCAATAAGCGTTGCCCTCATCGCGGGCGGCTCCCCCCCCAATGGGCGGCGCCCGGCGGGCGCCGCCGAATATTTTTAACGGGCGCGCTCCTCCCCATAGGAGTTGGCTAAGGCGTACGTCCTGATAAACACGGAGATGGGGAAGGAGGAGGACGTGCTGAAGGCGTTGAAGCAGTTGCCCTACGTCACCGAGGCCCACATGGTCTATGGTGTCTACGACATAATAGCGAAGGTGGAGGCCGATTCCCTGGAGCGCGTCAAGGAGACCATAAGCTCCCGCGTGCGCAGGCTGGAGCACGTGAGGTCGACGCTCAGCATCATAGTGATAGAGTAGCGATCGGCGGCCTTGCCCGTCGCGCACATCGGCATCGATGACACCGACTCCAACTACCTCGGGATGTGCACGACCTACATCGGCGCGCTGATCGAGGACGAACTCAGGGGCTTGGGCTACGCGGGCGCCGGCGAGCCGAGGTTGGTGCGCCTGAACCCCGCCTATCCCATGAAGACCAGGGGGAACGGCGCGATCCACCTCAGGTACCGCGTCGAGGGGCGTGCCGACGCAATGCGCCTCTTCGGGCGGGTGGAGGACATCCTGGCGCGCAGCGCCGCCCTGGCGGATTCGAAGGTAGATCCAGGGCTCGTGATGATCGTCACTCCCGACGCATCGCCCCCCGCGGCCCTCTCGCCCATCTACGAGGAAGCTCTGAGGAGGATAGCGAGCCTCCCCGCGGCCATCAGGCTGCTGGCTTCGCTGGGGGCGATCGCCTCCTGGTTCAAGAGCGGTCGCGGGCTGGTGGGCGCCGCCGCCGCGATTGGCGCCCCGGAGGACGCCACGCGCATGTACGAGCTGCTGGCGTACCGCTCCCCGGGCTCTCCGCGCGGGCCCCGGCCGGTCGACGAGGAGTCCGTCAGGATCGCCGACCTGGAGACCTGGCCTATGACGTACGATAACTACGATTGGTATAGCATGGAGGCGCTCGTGGCGCCGCGCGGCCCCGATCCGGTCATCGTCGGGGTGAGGGGGCCTGACAGGTCATCCGTGATCAGGGCCTACAGCGCGCTCAGGATAGGGACGCGCGTCGAGAGGGTGGCCATTTATCGGACAAACCACGGCTCGGGCTCCCACGTTGTGGACGTGAATGCAGCGTCGGAGATCGAGCCCTACACGACCGTCAGGCTGGAGGGCCGCGTCGCGACGCGGCCCAGCTTCGGGCGCGGATCCCACGTCTTCTTCACGCTGGAGGACTCCCGCGGGGGCAGGATAAGGGTGGCCGCCTACGAGCCGACGAAGCACTTCAGGCAGGTGGTCCTGGGGCTGGAGCCGGGGGACCGCGTCAGGGTCGTCGGGTCCTTCAGGCCGCACCCCCCGGACCCTCCCACGATAAACCTGGAGCTGCTCGAGGTGCTCGAGCTGGTGGAGCTCAGGGCCAGATCCGCCCCCAAGTGCCCGGTCTGCGGCTCCCGGATGGAGAGCGAGGGCTCCGGCAAAGGGTACAGGTGCACGCGGTGCGGCCACCGCGATCCCGGTGCCGTGCCCGTGGAGGTCAGGCTCCCCCGCAGGATAGTCCGCGGCACCTACCTACCCCCTTCGAGGGCGCATCGCCACCTTACGAGGCCCGTGGAGGCCTCGCTCTGGGAGGATTCCTCCCAGTGCGCGGTCGAGGATTGAGTTGAAATCCGGATGGGGCCGCCGCCGGGATTTTCGGGCCACAGGCCTATCGAACCCGGTCTGGGGGCTCCACAGGCCCCTGTGCTACCATTACACCACGGCGGCCGCTGCCCCTCAGCGTGAAGGAACCGGGAGATAAAACTTATGATGGCTTCGGCGGTCGCGCCGCCGGCGCGCGGGCTGTTGCGCTGTTTGTGTTTAGTGGTTAAGTTTACAATCCCTGGTTTTATTATCATTAGATCTAGTGCCTCCGGGGCTGATGAGCGAGGTCGCCAGGGCGGCCATCGTCGAGTCCGCGCCGTCGCCAGGAGGGCCTTCAATGTCCTAGCCGAGCTCGAGGGCATGTACAGGGGCATTGTCGAGCGGCTCGCCCCATACGTGCGAGTAACCACGTAACCAAGTCCGCCGGGCTCGAGGCCGAGGAGCATCATGATGTGAGGTCGCCTCACCCCCGGCCTCCCTCCCACCACGCTTACGCCGCCCGCCAGGGCGCCGCCGGGAGTGCCCACTCCCTCCTCGGGCCTAGGGAGAGGGGCGGGGCATTAGCCTACCCCGAGGTCAGGGGCATCAGCACGTGGCCGACGACCACCCGTGGGCCCACTCCGATAGCCCGTGAGGAGTGGGCGAGGTGGAGGTCCCCGGGTGCCCAGGAAGATCGCATATCTAGGGACGGATGGAAATAACATATTTATCCGGGATTGAGCGAAAGCTGGATGATGAGCGCTAAACCCGTGGAGCTCGGCGACATCAAGGAGGGCGCGTTCGTCGTCATAGACGATGAGCCCTGCAGGGTCGTCGAGGTCGAGAAGAGCAAGCCGGGGAAGCATGGGAGCGCCAAGGTCCGGCTCGTGGCCATGGGTTTCTTCACGGGATCCAAGAGATCCTACATGGGTCCCTCCAGCGCCAAGATAGACGTGCCGGAGGTCGAGAAGCGCGTCGGCCAGGTGCTCAGCGTCTCCAATGGGAACGTGCAGCTGATGGACCTGGAGACCTTCGAGACGTTCGAGACCCAGTACGTGGAGGACGAGGTGAGGGACAGGCTGGAGCCGGGCGCCGAGGTGGAGTACTGGCGCATAATGGGCAAGTCCAAGATAATCAAGGTCAAGAAGTGAGCTTCCCTCGCCAGCGCGCCGGTAGCGCGGCGCTCAACGGTGGGCTGCGGTCGCTAAGGCCCATCGGCGCGAGGGCGCCCCTGCGATTGCTGCCGCTAGGAATCCCCGTGCAGCAGTCCGCGCCGGAAACGTTTATTTACCGTCGGTTCGGAAGAGGCTCAGCCGGCCATAGCGGCGGGGACCCACCCGGTCTCGTCCGATCCCGGAAGTGAAACCCGCCGTCGCCGCCGTGCTAGTGAGGTGCGCGAGCCCTCGCGAAGCGGCGGTGCCGGCGCCCCTGAAGCTGGTCGCGGCCCTCATGCGGGATGTGATGGGCGGCCTGACTTTCTTTAAATAGTGGCCGCCCGAAGGACCGAGACGTTGGCGGCCTCCGGCGACCAAATAGTGTACTACTATCTGGCCTGGTACATAATACTGCCAACCATTTACATGGCCCTGATGACCGTCTACGCCAATAGGTTCCAGTTCTGGACGATGAGCGGCGAGGTCGCCAGGGCATTCAGGGAACTGAGGGAGCTCCGGGATCGCGGCCTGTCGAGGTACGAGTCCTACATCTCCTCCGCGACGCAGGACGCGGCCGCCAGGTCCCGTCTGAGGTCATTGCTGGACCTGTTCGCGGTGTATCCGGTGGACCTGGACCCGGTCGGGATAGTCGGTAAGCTGAAGCACCTGATGGACAACTACGAGCGCAAGTTCAAGGCGGAGGCGTCCGCGGCGCTCGGGACCGAGGACCCGGTGCCGGTGGGCAGGACCGTGGGTTACGCTGAGGCCGCGGCCGCCCTCAACACGCTATACAAGGTAGTGGATCACTTCCTCTGGCTGGCAAACAAGTACTCCAGCCTGGGCCTCCTGCAGCAGCTCTACGCGGTCATGCCGCTCTTCCTCAAGCAGGGCAGAGCCTTCCTCGGCTTCATGGACGCCCTGGACAGCGGGGCCCCCATAGGCGATGGCATAGGCCCGATGAGCGTCGGGCTGCTGATGCGCGGCCTGCAGAAGTTCGACATAGCCCCGGACACCTCTGCCGCGCTCGGGGAGCTGGAGGGCCGCAGGGTCCTCTTCATCAAGGCCAAGGGGCCCGCCAACAACCTGGGCAACCTCGACGATGCGGTCCGCCGCGCCGGCCTGATTTACGGCAGGATATCGGCCATAATAACCATCGATGCCCAGCTGAGGCTGGAGAGCGAGCGCAGCGGCGAGTCCGCCCGCGGCGTCGGCGTCGCCATAGGGGGCCTGGGCGTCGAGCGCTTCAACATAGAGAGCCAGGCCGCCAGCGGGGGCATTCCTCTCTACGCAATACTGGTCAAGGAGAGCTACGCCGAGGCCATAACGATCATGACGAGGGACCTGGCCAAGTCCGTCGATTACGTCCACGAGGCGCTGCGCAGCATCCTGCGCGAGATGGTCCCGCAGGACGGCGTCGCGGTCGTCATCGGCGTCGGGAACACCCTCGGCATCGCGCAGTGAGGGCGCTTCGCGGGGATCCGAGCCCTACTCGAGCGCGGACCCGCCGGCCGCGCGCGCGGCCTGCAGCAATCTCGCGAACGCCTCATCGCAGCGCCCCTCGAAGGATATGACCAGTATCCTGACGCCCGGCCTCCCCGGCTGGCCCCTGGGCTGAGTCTTCACGTAGACGGACTCGTCCCTCGACAGCTCCATCAGCGCGTCCGCCAGGTCGGCCTCGACTATCCCCTGGAAGGTCGCCTCGCGCCTGCACGGCGGCCCGCGCCACATCCCGGCGAGGCGCGCCGCGGCCTCCTCGAACATCCGCGTCATCTCCGCCGGGACGCCCGGCAAGACCACGAACGTCGTGCCCTCGTGCCTGAGGATGGCGCCGGGAGCGGTTCCCACGCGATTCTCGAGCGGCTCAGCGCCCCTGGGCATATCGGCCATCTTGAGCCTCGCGGGCGTCAGCTGGAAGCCCCTCTCCGCCACCCTCCTCCTCACCATCTCCTCGGCCGCCGGGTTGCGCTCCAGCGGCAGGCCGAGCGCCCGGGAGAGCAGGTACATGGTCCTATCGTCGTACGTGGGCCCCAGCCCTCCAGTCGACACGACCAGCTCCACCCTCCCCACGGCGTCCCTGAAGATCTCGGCCGACTCCTCGTCGTCCGGGGACGTCACCATCCTCCTGACCCTCACTCCCAGGGAGGTGAGCCTCCTGGCCAGCCATCCCGCGTTCGTGTTCTCGACCTCTCCCAGGAGGACCTCGTTGCCCAGCGTCACTATCCAGGCGCGGGGCACTGTCTGGCCAGGCACGTGGTAGCGCGCCGGCGCGCCCCTAATAAGCGTGAGGCCGGCCTCGCGCTCCGCCCCTCAGGGCGGCGATGGCCTCGTCGAGGCTCAGCGCGCGGGGCACGGATCCCTGGCCTATGCGCCCCCTCCCTCCGCCGCGCCCCCCCAGGGCCCCGAGCGCCCGGGCGGCGAGCTCCCCAGCATCGGGCCTTCCGCCCTGGGAGATTATGACCAGGAGCGAGCGCCCCTCCTCCCTGATGACACTGATCCCCAGGTATATCGCCTCGGGGACGCTCCTGGATACCGCATCCCCTATTTCGATCAGCGTCCTCTGCGGGACCCCCTCCAGCGCCACGGCGTAGATGGGCCTGCCCTCCAGCTCGCCCCTGGGCCCCAGCGCGGCCACGTAGGATGCCAGGGCGCTGCTCAGCCTCCTGCGCTCGCCCTCCTTCGCCTCCAGCTCCCCGAGCAGCTCCTCCAGCCTCCTGGCCGCCTGCTCGGGCGGCGCGCCCAGCCTGTCGGCTATCTCGTGAATCAGCCTGGACTGCTCGATCGAGTGCTCCACGGCCCTCATGCCCGCCACGAACTCCAGCCTCACCACGCCGTCCTGTATCCTCTCGGAGCGGAGGATCCTGATCGGCCCCACCTCTCCCGTCCTGCGCACGTGCGTGCCGCCGCAGGCCTCCACGTCGAAATCCCCTATCCTGATCACGCGCAGCTCCCTCTCCGGTATCGCGCCGCCCTGGTAGAGCCTGAAGCCGTAGAGCGACTCCGCCCTGCCCCTGGGGAGCACCTGCACGTCCACGGGGATGTCGGCCTGCACTATCTCGTTGGCGACCCTCTCTATGGCCTCCAGCTGCTCCCTGGTCAGCGCCGAGTGATGGGTCACGTCGAGCCTGGCCATGCCCTCCTCCTTGAAGGCCGAGTGCTGCCAGACCCAGGGACCCAGCACCCGCCTGGCGGCCCCGTTGACGATGTGCGTCGCCGTGTGGTGCCTCATCAGGGCCCTCCTCCTGGCCTCGTCTATCTCGCACTCGACGACCTCGCCCTCGCTCGGCGTCCCGCCCTCCAGGAAGTGCACGACGACGCCCCCCACCTTGACGACGTCCCTCACGCGGAACCCGCCCAGCAGCCCGCGATCCGGCTCCTGGCCCCCTCCCCTGGGGTAGAAGATCGTGCTCTCCAGGACCACCGCCCGCTCCTCGGGATAGGACCGGAGGACCCTCGAGCGGCACCTGGTGGCGTACTGGTCCTCGTAGTACAGCGCCCTCGTGGGCGGGAGCCCCCTCACGTCGACCGGGGGCCTCTCGGCCCTCTCCCTCGGCCGGGTCGAGTGCCTCCTGGCCAGCTCCGAATAGAAGTCCATCGGCACTGACGTGAGGACCCCGGCCTCCACCAGCATCTCCGGGGTGACGCCGTTGGACTCGTAGAGCCGGATCGCCTCGTCCGTGGTGAGCCGCCTGCCCGAGCGCCTAATGTCCTCTATTATGCTGGCCACGCGGGCCTTGGTAGCCCTGTAGCGCTGCAGCTCCACATCGATGACCTCGCGGAAGGCGGGGATCGCCTCGAGAAGCTCCGGGAACATCGGCCTCAGGGACCTGGCGATGAGCTCCGCGACGTCGACCAGCGTCAAGTCCCATGAGTTCGCATCTATTATCCCCTGCGCGCGCCTGAGTATCGCCCTGAGGTTATACCCGCCGCCCACGTTGCTGGGCAGCGCCCCGTCGGCTATGGCAAAGAGCAGCGCCCTGGAGTGATCGAGGACCGCGTAGAGGTCAACCCATGGCTTCACGCCCCGCTCGTATTCCTCCTCGTCGATCCCCGCCTCGGCCAGCACCTCGCGCATGACCGCCGAGGGATCCGTCGCCTCCGTCAGGTCGCGCTTCCCGCTGGCGGCGAAGAACCTGGCGATCATCCCCTCATCGCGGGGGATGCCGAGCCTCCTCCTCAGCTCCCCCAGCTCGCCCGCGAACACCGCATCATAGCTCGCGGGCGTGCCCTGGGACAGCCACACGAACCTCTCGAGCCCGGCCCCCATGTCCACGACCTGGGGCTCGAGCCTCCTGTAGTCCGACGGGGTCCCCTCGAACTCCGTGAACACGGCGTTGCCAAGCTCGAGCCCCCTGACGTAGTACTCCAGGGAGTACCCGAAGGCGCCATATCCCAACCAAACGTCCTCGACGAACACCACCTCCTCGCGCCGCACGCCGAACCTCTCGGTGAGGAGCCTGAAGTCCAGCTCCACCGTCCTGTCCTTCCAGTACCCCCTCCCATCGTTCAGCGCGTGCTGCCCTATCATGACGAACTCGGTGTAGTGGCGGCCCGTGAAGCCGACGTTCTCCACGTCGTTGAACCTCAGCGAGGCCTGCGGCACCACTAGCGGGTTCGCCGGGAACTCGAAGACCACCTTGCCGCCCTCCACCCTCTGGAAATCTATTATCGATGCGACGGTGAAGTATAGGTCCGGCCTCCACCTCGCGACCACGGGGTACCGCGGCACGCTCGTGTGCCCCTCTGAGACGAAGAACTCCTCAACGTTCCTCCAGGCCTCCACGTAGCCGAAGGGGCGGCTCGTGACCCTGTCGCCTATGAACGTCCTGCCGCCCCAGTGATCCGGGCACCGCTCCATCGATGGGTCCAGCGTCCAGAAGTGCCTGCCGCAGACCTCGCAGCGCTTCCTCACGAACCCCTCCCTCCTGAAGAGCTCCACCTCGTAGTACTTCTGGGGCTCCGACGAGAACTTCTCCAGCAGCTCGCGCTTTTCCTCCTCGCGGGGCATGCCGCCCGCAGCGGCGCGTCCAAAATTAAGCGTTGTGGCGCGAGGGCGCGATCGCCGGCGGCCTCAAGGCCATGGGAACCCTCTTCACATAGTGCCATGGAGAAACTCGCCCTTCAGGGCGAGGTGGCTCACTAAGAGTGACAATGGATATCGTGGAGCTAAAAGCCCGGAAATACTGTGAGGTCGATTGTGCCTTAGGGCATGAGGTAGCGCGCGTAAAGGGGATGTAACCCTTAAGGCCTCGGGCAAGCCCCGCCCTTCAGGGCGGGGAGGGAGTCAGCCTTGGGGAAGTTCTCCGAAAGGTTAATCGGCGCCTCCCTCAGCGATCCGGTCATAATCGCGGTCGACGAGCCGATCGACGAGGCGGCGCCCGTCCTAGAGGAGCTATCCGCGGGCGGCCCCCTGAACCTGAAGGTGGGCTGGATGCCCGTCCTGCGCGGGGGGCTGGGGGCCATCGGCGCCGCCCGCGAGGCCGCGGGCGGCGGGATCGTGATAGCCGACCTGAAGCTGGCGGACGTGCCGCACGTGAGCGGCGGCGTCGCCAGGGAGCTGCTGGGCGCGGGGGCGGACGCGGTCATAATTCATGGGTTCCTGGGGCCGGACGTCGTGGAGGAGGTCGTGAGGTCCGCGGGCGGGTCCGGCGTGATAGTGGTGGCCGAGACGTCCAACGCCGGCGCCGCGCTCTGCTACGCCGGGTGCTCGGACGAGATAGCGAGGCTGGCCAGGGATGCTGGAGCCGATGGCATAGTCGCGCCGGCCACGAGGCCGGAGAGGATATCGGCTCTGAGGCGCGTCGTGGGGAGGGACCTGGCGATAATCGCGCCGGGCGTCGGCGCTCAGGGGGGCGACGCCGCGGCGGCCACGCTCGCGGGGGCGGACATGATAGTGGTGGGCAGGAGCATAATGAGGTCGGGGCGCCCGCGGGCGGAGCTGGAGAGGCTGAGGGCCGAGGCCCTCAGGGGGATCTCTGCGCGCCGCCGAGGATCTCGCTCAGGCTGATCAGGCTCCTCAGCCTTATGCCGAGGGTCGACAGGAGCTCGCGCGCCCCCAGGTCCCTGTCCACCAGGACTACCGCCGTGTCCACGCGCGCCCCCAGCGCCCTGACTATCGACGCTGCGCAGGCGAGGGTGACGCCTGTCGAGGCAACGTCGTCCAGCAGTATGGCCCTCTCGCCCGCGCGGAGCTCGCCCAGCAGCGGGTCCCTGAAGCTGTTCTCGGCCTCCATCTTCTTCACTATCGCGTAGGGCTTCTGGAGCTTCAGGCTCACGGCGACCGTCAGGGGCGCGGCGCCGTCCCCGATGCCGACCAGGCGATCGAAGCCGCCGACCTCCTCGGAGAGGAGCCTCGCGAGGGCCGAAGTCACCTCGTCGAAGTCGTCGGGGTAGGATGGCAGGGCCCTCAGGTCGACGTAGTACTCGCTGGAGTTGCCCAGATGCAGCATGTAGTTACCCCTCTTTATCATCCCGCGGTTCCTCAGGATGGACGCCAGGCGGGCCGCTTCGCCGGTCAACTGCGCCCCACCCCCCTGAGGTAGGCCCTCACCAGCTCGGCCTTATCGCTCGGCAAGCCGCCGGCGGACTCGAGCCATGAGAGGAGCTCGCTTATCTTGGAGACCGCGTGCAGCCTTATCCCGGCCCTGGCGAGGTTCTCGGATCCGCCCTCCTCACGATCTATCAGCACGACGGCGTGCTCCACGCGCCCGCCGGACGCCCTGATCGCCTCGGCCGCCTTGAGCAGGCTCCCGCCCGTCGTCACGAGGTCGTCTATGAGGACCACGGTGTCCCCCCTCGAGAGCGCCCCCTCTATCATCTTCATCTCGCCGTGCAGCTTCGGCGTCTCCCTGACGTATATGAGGGGCAACCTGGCCCTGAGGCTGACCGCCGTGGCCAGGGGGAGGCCCGCCGTGGGTATGCCGGCGACCTTCAAGTTGCCCAGGCCCACCTCGTTCTCGAGCACCTCCACATACATCTCGGCTATCCTCTCCAGCGCGCTGGGGTAAGATGGCAGGAGGCGCAGGTCTATGTAGTAGGGGCTCCTCCTACCGGACGACAGCACGAAGTCGCCGAACTTGAGCGCGCCGAGGCCCACCAGTATCGTGGCGAGCTCCTTACTGAGCACTGATTTCTTCTCCGCCCACAACTTGGTCTCCAGGCCGCACATCCCTGGGAGTGGGAGGGAGGGCGGCCGCAAAAGCTTTCCGCCGGGGGGAGGGCGGCCCCCACTAAGCATTTTATGGCCAGCGGGGTGAGAGGACAGCGTGCGGGCGGCCAGGGAGGCCCTGCTCTTCCTAGCGCTGGCGACGTTCTGGGGGCTGAACTATCCGCTCGTGAAGGTGGCGCTGGCGTCGGTCGCGCCGCTGCAGCTGCTGTTCCTGAGGCTGGCCATAGCCATACCCTCCCTAATGGCGCTGCTGCCCCGCAGCGCCCGGCCCCCGGCCGGACTGAGGATCAACCTGCTCACGGCGCTCTTCGGCGCGCTGGACATAGTGGCCATGCAGGCGCTGTGGTACTCTGGGGAGTCCGAGACCTCTCCGGCCACCGCGTCGATCGTGATCTACACTTATCCGATCATAGTGACGGCGCTCGGCGCAATACTCCTGGGGGAGAGGGTGACCCGGAGGCGCGCCGCCGGGCTGCTGCTCGGATTCCTGGGCACGGTCATGATCTTCTCCGGGGGGGCGGGGCCCGCCGACTCCGAGGCGTACGCGCTGCTTCTGGGCTCGGCCATCAGCTGGTCCCTCGCCACCATTGTGTACAGGAAGTACTTGAGGGGTGAGGACTTCTCGAGCGTGAACCTCTACCACATGATCTACGCCCTCCCGATGGCGGCGGCGCTCATGCTCTGGGAGGGGCCCTCTGCGGCCATCCGCTGGACGCCCTTCGCGATCGCCGCGCTCGCCCTCATAGGGATCCCGGGCACCGCGCTGGCATTCACGATATACGTATACATGTACTCCCGGCACGAGGTGAGCAGGGTGGCGCCCTACATGTTCCTGGTGCCCGCGTTCTCCATGATCTTCAGCTACGCGATCTTGGGGACCACGGCATCTGGCGCGGAGCTAGCGGGCTACTCCATACTCTCGATCGGGATCTATCTGTCCGCGCGCGGCTAGGGCGACAGCCGGCCCCGGGGGGCGCAGCGCTGGTGCGGGGGGTGGGATTCGAACCCACGAACCCCTACGGGACGAGGGCCTGAACCTCGCGCCTTTGGCCGCTCGGCAACCCCCGCGAGTCGGCATCGTTGGTTCCGTAGGCTCTTATAAGGGTTCTGAGCGGTGCCGCGGCTCCTTCACCTTAAGCTGACCCATCGGTGAGCCCAAATCCGAGGGGAGCGGGCTGGCTCGGGGGCGCTCGGGCGCCCGACTGGCTGCCAGCGCTCATGTTAATTCACGACTTCGCTTTCGAGGACGGGGACCTGGTGATGCCCCGTGGCTGGACGGGCCGCGCCCTCAGTCCGGAGCCTCAGGTTTCCCTTATCCTCTCGAGGTAGGAGAACGCGTTCCACAGCGTGACCCTCGCGTAGGAGGGCACGTTGGGATCCTGGGCGATCTCCTCCAGCGCCGCTATCGCGTTCGCGGCCCTGACCGCCGGCGTCAGCGACCCGTCGTTCAGGACGTCTATGACGCCCTTTATGGAGCGCCTGACGTTCCTAGGGATGACGTTGTCGTTGGTGAGGGTCTGCAGAATGGCGATCGCCTGCCTGATGTTTTCGAGGTTCTCGGCCGACATCGCTCGACACCTCACGGGGCCGAGGAGGAGCACTAAACTTAAACATTACTGGGGGCTCGCAATCCGCGTGAGCTCCAGGGACACCAGCCGGCTCGTGGTGGAGCTCATGCGCCGCGGAGCCACGCTGCTCAGCGAGAGCTGCCCCACGTGCGGCGGCGTGATGCTGCGGTACAGGGGCGTGACGTTCTGCCCCAGGTGCTCCGGCTTCACGAGCGTCGAGGAAGTCGAGTCTACGCTCGTGGCCCCGGGCGACCTCCTGGAGAACCTCGAGAAGGTCCTCTACGAGGGCCTGAGGGACGACTTGCGCTCCCTGACGGGCGCCAAGGGGCACGAGGAGAGGGGCGCCCTGCTCAGGTCGCTGAAGGAGGAGCTCGAGGTGCTGGAGATCGTGCTTAGGCTCAAGGAGCTGAGAAGCAAGTCCGAGGGATGACCGCCGACTGCGTCGTGGACGCATCGTCCCTCGAGGAGCTGCTGTCCCTGGTCGAGGCGCGCGACCCGGCGGCCGTGCGCGCCGCCGCGGCGCTGGGATCCCCGGCGGGGCCCGAGCTCGCGCTCGCGTCCGCGCTGGCGATCGAGGGCCGCCGCGAAAGGAGGGGGACGTTCATAGTCGTGACCGGCATAGACAGGTCGGGGAAGGAGACGCACGTGTTCAACCCGCGCCACGTGGGGGGCGTCAGGCCCCTGGTCGACTTCATGCGCGACCTGGGGTACGACGCTATGGGCATTCGGCAGCCGGAGTATGATCTCCTGAGCGGGCAGCTGATAAGGTCTTACCTGGGGGCTGAGGGCTCGTGCAGGATCTCGGGGCGCCTTTCGCGGGACGTCGCCTGGATCCTCTGGTCGCTGAACAGGGCCCTCCTCAACGCTCCCGCCGCGCTCTGGCTGTCGGGCGAGGGCCGCGCCCTGGTGTCCAAGAGGTGGAGCGAGAGCAACGTCGCCTACCACGCGGCGCAGGGCGTGAGCCCGGACCGCATACTCTCCCTGGAGGGCAGGTTCATCCAGCCGGACCTCTTCCTGGTGCTGGACGTGGATCCTGAGGTATCCGCGCGCAGGATGGAGGGGGACGCCGACACCTTCGAATCGAGGCTCGGGCTGCTCTCGGCGGCCAGGGCGGTGCTGATGGACCTGGGGAAGTATTTTCCGGGATCCACCGTCGTCAGGGTGGATGCTTCGCGCGAGCCCGGGGCGGTCAACCGCGAGCTTCAGCAGGCGATCAGGGACTTCCTCCGCAGGCGATCCTGAACCCCCCGCGGAGCTCCGCCGAGAACTCTGCCATCCCGCAGCCGGACAGGAGTCCCCTCACGCGCTCGTACTCGCCGCGCAGCTCCACGAGCGGTATGCCTCCCAGGGCGCACCCCGAGATCAGCATCAGGTCGGCCCTCCTGACCAGGACGGCCGCCGGCGCGGCCCCCCTCGACGCCAGGGCGTACAGGACGTAGCTCCCGACGCTGCTGCCGGCGGGGTGTGGGAACATCAGCAGGGAGCCCCGGAGCTCCTCCCCCGTGCGGCGGAGCACGCCGCGCCGCACATCTATGTCCCCGAGGGGCGAGAGCGGCTCGTCCAGCAGGATGGGCCTCCCCCGCCCCCTGCCCTCCACGAGCACGCGTGCCCCCGCGGGGGAGCTCCCCTCATCCACCGCGGACCACCGCCGCGCGCCTGAACCTGTCCCTCTGATCCATGGGCGCGGTCGCGTCGAGCCCCCACTTGCTCGTGGTCAGCGTCGCCTGGTCGCTTGACGGATCCAGGGAGGATCCACGCATCCCCTCCAAGATCACGAGGTCCCTATCCGGCTGGAACCTCGTGGCCAGCGCGAACTCCACCTCCTCCGGATCCTCGGGGTCCACGTCCTCGTCGACCACCACGACCATCTTCAGCGAAGGATCGAACGTGAACGCGGCGATTATCGCCGTCCTGGGGTCGCTCTCCAGCCTCTTCTCAATCTGTATCACCGCGTGCAGCCAGCGCCCCCCGCCCTCCGTCAGCACCACCCTCCTCACGCCCGGGAGCACGTCCCCGAGCTGGCGCTCCAGCTTCACCTCGATCGGGAAGGACATCAGGAACCTGTGCTCGGGCCCGCCGGCCAGCAGGCCCCTGAACACGAACCCCTCGCTCACGTACATCCTGTCGAACTCCACGATGGGCTGCATCCTGGGCCTGTCGTAGAGGCCCAGGATGTCGACCATGGCGTCCTCGCCCTTGGCATCGTGCCTGATCCTCCCCTCGAGCAGCACCTCCGTCTCAAGCGGGACGTCCACGCCCGCGAAGTCCGAGAACCGCAGGCTACCCCCGGCCATCGCGTTCGCTATCCACGCCTCGTACGAGCCGAATGGCGCCTGGTACGCCGCGGCCAGCTCCACTATCGGGTTCGCCCCTATTTCCACGGCGATTTTCAGATCCTCGCCCCTCTCCCTGGCGCTCATGTAGATCCTGTGAAGATGGCGGTTTTCCACCATCCTTATCACACCCCTGCGGCCGTCCAGGACCCTTATCCTGTGGAAGGACGCGTTCATCGTGCCGCTATCGGGATCCCTCGCGAAGACGATCGCGCTGGTTATGTAGCGTCCCGCGTCGCGCTCGTAGTACTTCGGGATCGGCAGCGCCTCGAGGTCGGGCTCCATGGGCCCCCTCATGCCGAGGTCCCCGAGGGATTCCGGCGCCCGGGGCTTGGCGGCCGCCTCGAGGAAGCGGCTCCTCAGATCCTCCTCCTCGATGCCCAGGGCGAGCGCGGCATGCCTCCGGCTGGACATCGTGTTGAACGCGAACGGCGCGGCGTACCCGCGGACGCTCACCATGCCGGCCATTCCCCCCGATTCCGCGATCAGCGATGGGACGTCGCCCAGCCCGGCCTGCCCGAGCTCCCTGAGCTCGCCGGCCTCCCTGAGCCTGAGCAGGTGCTCCCTGAGGCTCCGCACCGGCTCCACGCCGGACCTCCGGCGCCCTGGAATTAATTTATGGCGCGCCCGCGCGGCGTCCGCGTTGAAGCTGATACTCCTCCCCGAGGGCTCGGAGCTCGAGCTGGCGCGCCGGGCGGCTTCCCGCGAGTTCCTAGTGCTGGATTACTCGGGGAGGATCGCGAGGCTCGCCCCGGAGGCCGCGATCGCGGCCGTCGACTCCTGGGACCTGGATTCCGCGCTCCTCGATCTCCTGCGCGCGCTGGGCGCCGCCGGAGCGCGCCCTGGCCTCTGCGCGTATTCGCTCTCAGCCCTCTGGGCGATATCCTACGCGCAGCTCGGCCTCAGGGGGTCAGTCCCCGCCCTGGCTTCGTTCGCGCTCAGGGCGAGCGCCGCCTCCAGGGCGCTGAACGTCCAGCTGTGCGTGGCCGCGGAGCACTGGTTTCAGAGGAAGCACCGCTACGTCTACAACATATTCAGGCACGCGTCCGACAGCGTCACGATAATGGGCGCCCCGGTCCGCCTCACTCGACCCTGGGCGCCAGGTAGAACTCGATCAGGCTGCCGCGCTCGTCCAGCGGGAAAGTCAGCTTTATCGGCATCTTGCTGGAGAACTCGAGCGTCGCGACCTCCGCCGGCTTCACGCTCTTCACGAAGCCCGACAGGTACTCCAGGCTGTAGGTGGCCTCGCTCTGCTCCTTCACCTTCAGCTCGAGGAGGTCCGGGTCGCCCGTCGTCAGCTTGACCCTGGCCTGCCCGAGCTCGCTCTTGCCGAGGAACTCCATCGAGTCCTGCTGCGCCCTCAGGGTGACGTGATCGGAGACGGCCTCCACGTCCTCGAGGACCCTCCTTAGCGACCTCTGGAGGATCTTGGCCTCGACGTTGAACGATAGCTTGGGGAGCGGCCTCAGCGCCTCGCCGGCCTCCACGAGGGGCACCACGAACTCCCTCTCGTACCCGTCCTTCAGCCTGAACGTCAGAGCGCCCTCGCCCAGCTCCACGGTCACCTTGTCCTTCTTATCCGCGCGCTTCATGACCTTCCTGAGGTCGTCCACCCTCAGGGATATCGTGGTGCTGGATCCGCACCTGTACTCCTCGAACGATGAGCTCGACCACGAGAGGCTGATCATCGCGACCCTGGACGGGTCCATGGCCCTCAGCGAGATGCCCTCAGGGGACACCTCGAACGATGCCTCCTCCACCATCCCCGCCAGCGCGTCCGCGAGGGCCTTCCAAGCATCCGGGTTGGAGCTGACCATCCTGAAAGACATGCCGCGTGGAAATTCCGCCCGCCGTGGATATAAGCAGATCGCCCTCCGTTAACCTTAATAATGCGCGCCCCCGCGCGCCACAGGATCCGTGGGGGCGCCAGCGCGCCCCCAGAGGGGTGCTTCGTGTGTCGTTCGGCGAGGAGGAGCTCGGGGATCTACCTTTCCTGCAGGAGGCGGGGGACCTCCTGGTCAGGAGGGGCTACGCCATTTCGCTGTCGGAGCTGGCCGGGGGGCCCGGCGAGCCCTACGTGGAGCTGGGGCTCAGGAGGGCGAGGGCAGGCGTCATAGACGGCAGGCTGGACCCCGGGATCCTCCGCGGCGCGCCGCCGGAGCACAGGATACTCTCCTTCGTCATCGCGGCGCTGATAGTGGGCGCCACCGGGAACGCCTACGCCGCCAGGAGGTTCGCGCTGGCCGAGGCGAGGCACCTGGAGGGATTGCTTAGGGACCGCGCCAGGGCGAACAGGGGCGACGCCAGGACCCTGGTCTCCGCGATCTACTCCAAAGTCCTCGGGATGCGGCTGGAGCCCGTGGACCGCCTGATCGGCGCGGAGCTCTTCGAGGTGCGCCTGGGGCTGAGCGGGTACCTGCTCCTCTCCTCCTCGCTCGATCCGTCCAAGTGGGGCATAGTTGCCAGGGTCGTCGATGGCGGATACGTGTACATGAAGCTGGAGGAATCCATAAGGCTCCTGAGGGAGGGCGTCGCCAAGCACCTGGAGCGCCGCGTGCTCTCCGCCCGGGTCACGAGCCCTCCGGAGTGGCTGGTCGCAGCGGCCGCGGAGCTTTCGAGGGAGCTGGCCAGGGCCCGCCCCGCCGAGTCCGCCGCCCCGCCCGCCTCCAGCGGCGAGTACCCTCCCTGCGTGAGATCCCTGCTGAGGCGCCTGGAATCCGGGGAGAACCTGCCGCACTTCGCCAGGTTCTTCCTGGCCGCGTTCCTGGTGAACGCGGGGGTGCCGCTGGACGAGATCGTCGCGGCTTTCTCGCGCTCGCCGGACTTCAACGAGAGGATCACCAGGTACCAGGTCGAGCACATAGCTGGCGCGAGGGGAGGCAAGCGCTACAGCGTCCCATCGTGCGCCAAGCTGGAGGCGCTGGGCCTCTGCGCGCGCGACGCGACCTGCGACGGCGTGAGGAGTCCCCTCGCCTACCTGAGGCGCAGGAGGGGCGGGGGCCAGCCCCGGGCCGGGGGTGAGGAGGGTGGAGGGAGGCCTGGGAGAAGGGGAGATAGAATTCCTGAGGACGAGCTATAGGGAGTACTACTACCGCCACTCGTCCTCCCTCTGGATCCCCCCGCGCCTGGAGTCGCGGGAGATAGGGTTCCTGACGTTCGAGGGTCACTTCAAGCGCCACATGCGCGCCGGCACCCCCGGGGAGCTCGTCGGCGCGGTGCTCCGCGAGGTCCCGTGGGGGATATTCTACTCCGTGTCCTACTACGAGGATCCCGGGAACCCCGACATGGACGAGAAGGGATGGCTCGGCGCCGACCTGGCGTTCGACATAGACGTCAAGGACCTCCATCCGGCCTGCATGGACGCGCACGACTTCTACGCCTGCGCTGACGGCAGCGTGCGCCCCCTCTCGGATGGCGCCCTCCCGGGCTGCCGCAGGGTGGACTGGGTCTGCCCGAGCTGCGTGGAGGCCGGCAGGAGGGAGGTCCTCAGGCTCCTCGACCTGCTGCAGCGCGACCTGGGAGTGCGGCCCGACTCCATCTCCATCTACTACTCGGGCCACAGGGGATTCCACGTGCACGTGGAGGACGAGGGGCTGCGTGACCTGGGCAGGGAGGCCCGGGCCCAGATAGCGGATTACGTCTCGCTCAGCTCCTACGATCCCGCGTTCTTCGCCCGGCTCCTGCCCCTGTCGGAGGGGCACCTGGGGACCCTCGTGGGGTGGCCCGCGCGCGTAGTGGAGGCCCTCCGCGCCAAGTACGGCGTGCCCCCCACGCGCCCCGCCCTCGAGGCGCTGGTCGGCGGCGATCTCAGGGCCGCCATAGACGCGGCGGTCGCCGCTGTCAGGGTGCGCATAGATCCGCAGGTCACGGTGGACATATCCAGGATCTTCAGGATGCCCACGTCCCTCAACGAGAAGACCGGCATGTCCAAGCTCCCGTGCGCCGACATAATCGCGTGCGACCCCCTGACGGAGGCCGCCGTGCTGAGCGAGGAGCCCGTGAAGGTGGAGGTGTCCTACGCCCCGAAGCTGCAGCTGAAGGGCTACACTTATGGCCCATACAGGCGCTCGACGCTCAAGCTGCCGGGCTTCGTCGCGGCGTTCCTCGTCAGCAAGGGCGTCGCGAAAATCGTTAAATCGCGAGGGGGCGCATCGGGGCCGTGAGCCAGGGCCAGCACAGGCTGGAGGAGTTCCTAGCTGCCCTCTCAAGGGAGGCGGGCGCGGAGGACCTCGTGGCGGCCGACGCCGACCTACTGATCAGGGCATCCATCGTGCTCCAGGAGCTCTCGGTGCAGGCCGCGCTGGGGGCCCCCGGCTCCGACGTCATATCGAGTTTGGCCGAGTACGGCGCCTCCGTGGGCGGGTCCCTGCTGGAGCTCCGGCTCTCGAAGGCCGTCGACCGCGTTTCCGAGAGAGGGATCGCGCCCCCATCCGGGCTCCCGGAGGAGAACTTCGTGAGCGGGCTCCTGGAGGAGGCCGCCTCGAGGGCCAACCTGCTGAAGGAGGCCATCCAGGGCGGCAGCCCGCTGGCGATCCTCGCAGCCCGCTGGGAGGCCTCCAGGGACATGGTAACGGTCCGCGCCGAGCACGAAGTGCCGGCCTTCAGGGGGGTAGACTTAAATAGCTACGGCCCGCTGTCGCCCGGCGATGTGGCGATGATTCCTAGGGAGGACGCCAGGGCGCTCATATCGAAGGGCCTGGTCGAGGAGGTGGTGGTGCTGTGAAGGTGCCGAACGTGATCGTGACGTACTGCCCCAGGTGCCGCAAGCACACGGAGCACAGCGTGAGCCTCTACAAGAAGGGGAAGGACCGCAAGCTGGCCTGGGGCGCCAGGCGCCACGAGTGGGAGAAGAAGGGCTACGGAGGGCAGAAGGAGCCGGAGCTCAAGAGGACCGCCAAGACGACCAAGAAGCAGACGCTCAAGCTCAAGTGCAAGGTTTGCGGGCACGTGACGATGAGGGAGGGCATCCGCCTGAAGAAGCTGGAGATAGTCGAGGCCGGGAGGGCCAAGGGAGAATGAGGAGGGAGCACGTGCTCATACCGCTGCCCAGGAGCGCGTTCCTCCTGGTCAAGTGCCCCAGCTGCGGTGCCGAGCGCGTGGTGTTCTCCCATTCCAAGGTGGTCGTCAAGTGCCCCAGCTGCGGTGCCGAGCTGGCGAGGCCCACTGGTGGAAAGGCGAAGATCCTGGGGGAGATAATCAGGAGGCTTGACTGACTCGGGCGCCGGTCCCCAGAGGTTCCCCGAGCCCGGGGATCTCGTAGTGGGCACCGTGACGAGCGTGGAGTCCTTCGGCCTCTACGTGTCGCTCGACGAGTACGGCGGCATCCGCGGGTTCGTCCCCGTCAAGGAGATACCGAGCACCATGACTAGGAACCTGGTCAGCTACTTCAAGCCGAAGCAGAAGGTGGTGCTGAAGGTCCTCTACTCCAACCCGGACAGGCTCCAGGTGGATCTATCGCTCAGGCGCGTGACTGATGATGAGAGGAGGAAGAAGATGCAGGATTATAAGCAGGAGGTGGGGGCCCGCCGCGTGCTGGACGTCGCCGCGTCCAGGGCGGGCATCAAGGACGACGGCCGGATAAGGTCCGCGCTGGTCCAGGCGTTCGGGAGCCTCCAGGAATCGCTGCGGGCGCTCAGCCGGGACCGGGAGGGGGTGCTCAAGGTCATCGCGGAGGCCGCCAAGGGAGTGGACCGGAAGGCGCTGGAGACGTATCTGGACGTGGCGGCGCAGTTCGCCTCGGAGAGGCTCAAGCCCAAGAGGGCCGTGCTCTCGGCGGAGATCAAGGCGTACTCGCCGGCGCCGAATGGCATAGAGGTCGTGAAGAGCGCGCTCTCCGGCGCCGCGGAGGCCGCGCGCTCCCTCGGCGTTAACGTGCGCTTGACCTACGCGGGGAGCCCGCGCTACCTCCTCAGGATAGACGCCGACAACTACAAGGTCGCGGAGGCCGCCCTGGCGGCCTTCTCCGAAGCGGCGCAGGAATCGTTAAGGGGCAGGGGGCACTTCGAGCTCCTCCGGGGCAAATGAGGCCCAGGCTTCTGCGCATATGCCGCAGGTGTTACAGGTACACGTTCGAGCGGTCCTGCCCCATCTGCGGGGGTCCGACCGAACTGGCGCATCCCCCGCCATTCTCGCCCGACGACAGATACCTCGAGCTGAGGGTCCGCGCAATGAGGGGCGGAGGCGATGGGGACGGAGCCGAGGAGGGCGATCGCGACCGAGCTGAAGGTCCGCGGGGTGGCGGTCAGGGCCCCCCTGACGTCGAGGGTGGGGGACATCGGGTCGCACATAGCCTCCGAGCTCGCCGCCTCCGGCGTCGGGCTGCGCAGGGGGGACGTGCTGGTGGTGTCCTCCAAGTACGTGGCGATAGGCCAGGGGCGCGTCTATCACCTGGAGGCGGTGTCCGCGCTCGGCGATGCGCGCGCGATAGCCCTGGAGGCGGGCTCGCAGCCCGAGTTCGTGGAGCTGGCGCTCAGGGAGTCCAGCCGCTTCCTCGGGCACGCGCTCGGCATAGTGATAACCGCCAGGCCCGAGGGCATAACCCCGAACTCGTCCATCGACAGGTCCAACGCGCCGGGCGGCGCCGTGGTGCTCCCGCCGAGCAGGCCATTCAGGACCGCCGACGAGATAAGGTGGAAGCTCGAGAGGGCTGCCGACGGCCCCGTCGGCGTCGTGATCGCGGACAGCCGCGTCCTCCCCATGCGCAGGGGGACCGTCGGCGTGGCGGTCGCGTACTCGGGCCTCGAGGGGGTCCTGGACGAGCGCGGCTCCCCGGACATCTTCGGGCGGAGGCTGCGCCACACCTATCGCGCGATCGCCGACGAAGTGGCCTCCGCCGCCGAGCTCGTGATGGGGGAATCGGGGGAGATGACGCCCATGGCCGTTGTGAGCGGTCTGGGCGACCTGGTGGACGCAGTCGCGCACTCGTCGCGCGAGACCTACGTGAGCCCGTCCGAATGCTTATACTTCAGGGCGATCTCGGGCTCCAGGGGATGATGAGACTGATCTGCTGGCCCATCGATGGCCGGATGCACCTCTCCTGATCCCGCCCCATAGCACCCCTCAGGCCTACGCTTATAGAGGGCGACCCCCGACGCCGCGGCAGCCGCGCGATGGCCCGCTGGATAGTGTGCTCGGCTTGGCCCTACGCGAACTCGATCCCCCACCTGGGGACGTTCATGCACCTGCTCTCGGCCGACGTCTACGCGCGCTACCTGCGCATGAGTGGGGAGGAGGTGATCGCGGTCTCCGGATCCGATGAGCACGGGACCCCGATAGAGGTGGAGGCGCTGCGCCGCGGGGTCGATCCCCGCTCGATAACCGACGCCAACCACTCGGCCATACTGCGCCTCCTGCGCGAGTACTCCGTCGGGGAGCTCTACTACACGCGCACGGAGTCGCCCGTCCACAGGGAGTTCGTCGCCGAGTTCTACCGCAGGGTCGAGGACAACGGCTACGTGTTCAGGGAGGAGGTCGAGATGCCGTTCTGCCCCAGGGACGGGATCTTCCTCCCCGACCGCTTCGTGGTGGGCACGTGCCCCTTCTGCGGGTACGAGAACGCGAAGGGAGACCAGTGCGACCGCTGCGGCAAGCTGCTGGAGCCCACGATGCTCATAGGGCCCAGGTGCGCCATCTGCGGCTCGACGCCGGAGATCAGGAGGACTGTCCACTGGTACTTCGACCTCCCCAGGTTCGCCGGGGCGCTGCGCGAGTACATATCGTCGAACGACAGGCTGCCGGACAACGCGAGGAACGCCAGCCTCCGCATGCTCGACGAGGGCCTCAGGCCGAGGGCCCTCACGCGCGACAACAGGTGGGGGATACCGGCCCCCTTCCGCGGCGCCGAGGGCAAGACCATCTACGTCTGGATGGAGGCGGTCCTGGGGTACCTATCGGCGGTGAAGGAGCTGGGGATGCTGAGGGGGGACCCGGGCCTCTTCGACCGGTTCTGGAGGACCCCGGGCTCGAGGCCCGTCTGCTTCATAGGGAAGGACAACGTCCCCTTCCACACGATAATATTCCCGGCCCTCCTCATGGCGTCGGGCGACGGCTACGTCCTCCCCTGGCAGGTGTCCTCGACGGAGTACGTGACCTTCGGCGGCGAGAAGTTCTCGAAGAGCGCGGGCATAGGGGTCTGGATGGATAAGGCGCTGAACGTGGCGGACGGCGAGACCTGGAGGTTCGTGGCGATGTACATGAGGCCTGAGTCGAGGGACGTGAGCTTCTCATGGGAGGAGTTCGCCAGGGTGGTGAACTCCGAGCTGAACGACAACCTGGGGAACTACGTGCACAGGGTGCTCACGCTGGCGCGCAGGCGGTACGGGCCCGAGCGGCCGAGCTGCGGGGGAGCGCGCTCGGGCCCGATGGCCGCGGCGGCCTCCGCCACCCTGGCGCGCTACGCGTCGGACATGGACTCGTTCAGGATACGCGAGGGCGCTAGGAGGATCCTGGAGCTTTCGGCGGCCGGCAACGAGCGCCTCAGCTCCGACAGGCCCTGGGAGCTCATGAGGAGCCCCGGCCCCGATCTCGACGCCTCGCTCTGCGACCATCTGGCGGCGCTCGACGCCCTGGCGATCATGTCTTACCCGTTCATGCCGTCCAGGGCAGAGGAACTTTGGCGCTCGCTGGGCCGCGCGGGCTCCCCGGCCGACTCGCGCCTCTCGCCGCCCGCCCTCCCGCGCGGCCCCCTCGGGGAGCCAAGGCCCCTCTTCAGGAAGGTCCCCGAATCCCCGGAGGAGCTCCAGGGGCTGTACGAGGGGCGGAGCGAGGGAAAAGGATAATCGCGCCCCGGGCGCACGCCGGTCGGGCCGGTAGTTCAGGGGTAGAACGCCTGCCTTGCACGCAGGAGGTCGGGGGTTCGAGTCCCCCCCGGTCCACTCCGCGGCGCCATCCCTGGCGGTCGAACGACTTCCAGATGTCGCGCCGTTCGGAGGATCGCTATCCGAGCATCAGGTAGATGAAGGCCGAGTAGACCGCCACGTTGACCAGCGTCACCAGGGCGCCGACCTCCGCGAACCGCGCGAAAGATATCGTCCTGCCGTGCCTGGACTCCAGGGATTCCAGCACTATTATGTTGGAAGCCGCCCCCAGGAGGGTGAGGTTCCCGGCGATCGTGGACGAATAGGCCAGGGTCAGCCAGGCCCAGGCGGACCCGGGTCCGTAGCCGATCCCCCTCATGTACTCGATGAACAGGTTCACGAAGGGGACGTTGCTGAGCAGCTGGCTGAGCCCCAGGGACACGGCGCTTATCTGGAGGATGCCCACCATGCCTGAGGTCGCGCTGGGCATCAGCAGGCGCGCGAGCCAGTAGAACAGCCCGCTCCTCCACACCCCATACATCGTGATGAACATTGATATGAAGAATATCACGGTGCCCCACTCGACCCCCCTCAGGGCCTCCCTCGGGTCCCTGACGAACAGGTATGTGCCGGCCGCCACGACGAACGGTATGAAGCCGACGTTCTGCACGTGCGGGAGCCCCCTCAGCTCCAGCAGGTCGTTCACCACGAGCGCCGCGACGGCCGTCGAGAGCCCCGCCGCCGCGATCACGGCGTCCCTCCTGTCCCTCAGCTGGGGGCGCTCGCGGCCTCCACCGGGCTCGGCGGCGCCGCGGTAGAAGGCCATGATTATAGGGGGGAGCAGGAGCAGGTTGATCAGCGTCGGGATCGCCAGGTACTTCACGAACGTCAGGAAAGGCGCCTCCATGCCCGATTCCACGGCTATCAGGACGTTCTGGGGGTTCCCGATGGGGGGTGAACACGGAGCCCACGGTGAGCGAGAACATCAGCAGGAGCACCATAGCCTCCGGGTCCACGCCCGCCGAGTAGGCGGCCGAGAGCGCGATGGGAACGCCCGCCATGGCGACTGTGTCGTTCACCGAGACTGCGGCCAGGAGCCCGAAGAGCAGCGAGGCCGCGGTCATCATCCCCAGCCTCGACCTGAAGGCGCCCAGGAAGCGGTACGACAGGTAGTCCAGCAGCCCCGCATGTTCGGCTATGGACACTAGGCTGAACATACCTATCAGGAAGAGCACGACGTCGTAGTTCACTGCCTCGCCTATGCTGTCGACCGGCACGAGCCCCAGGACGACGCTCAGGAAGGCCAGGAAGGACATGAAGGACCAGATGGGCACCCTGGGATACCTGACCCTGACCACCAGGAAGATTGTCAGTGAAGCCAGCATTGCGCCGGCCGCCAGCTCGCCGAAGCCGGGCATGTGCGCCGGGCAACAAAGGCTCTCGAGATAAACTTGAGGGATGTCGCGCCCCGCGCGGGGATCCTCGACCTGCGGGCGCCGGCTCGGGGGCGCGCAGCTGGTGCGGGGGGTGGGATTCGAACCCACGAACCCCTTCGGGACGGGGGCCTAAGCCCCGCGCCTTTGGCCGCTCGGCAACCCCCGCGCTCCGTCGATCTGGCGCTCCTCACTAAAAGCGTTCCCCGCGCGGGTTGCGAAATCGTTTTAGACGGGCTCGTTCGAGACGACCGGAGCCGGGGTGCCCGAGCGGCTAAGGGGCAGGCCTCGAGATCGCAGCGTGCAGGGCTGGAGAGCCTGTGGGCGAAAGCCCGTGTGGGTTCGAATCCCACCCCCGGCGCCACGCTCTGCGTGGAGCAGCTGCGACTCACCGCGTCCCCTATCGAGCATGGGTCGATCGACGGCGGCACCGGCTCGCGCGGGGCAGCTCGATGCGCCGATTGGATCATCGTCTCGATTCCCGTGCCGCATGTCTGAGCGTCGGCGCGCATTCCGAGCAATATTTAATATGGTCGACGTAATAGTCATCCACGGTTGGAACGACTCGCAGAAGGCGGCGTTCGACAAGTTCGCGGGGGACGTCATGGCGATGGCGAAGGGCGGGAAGCTGCCGCCGGGCCTCAAGCTCCAGGAGGTCTTCCTTGCCAAGGGCAAGAACGTGGCGATCTGCAGGTGGAGCGTTGACAAAATGAACGGCAAGCCTCGCCCCTTCCAGGGGTGGGGTGAAAGCTTTTAAATTCAAGCCACTATTTTCCCTCCGGATGCCAGCCTCCGGTCAACTTCTCGGAGATGAGGGGCGGGAGCCGATTTCTCCCGCGATACCGGGGGAGGGCATCCAAGAAGTCAAGCACGCGGGCAGGAGGACGAACGTGGTCCGCCTCCTGCCGAGCGGCTCCCAGGGGAGGAGGCTCAGGAGGTTAGCTAGCGTCTCGGCGAGGCTCTTCAACGAGGTCAACTACGAGAGGAGGCAGCAGTTCTTCCGCGGGGAGGGAGTGGACTTAGAGGGCACATACCGCAAATATTATGAGAAATATAGAAGCGTGCTCGGCGTCAACGCGCAGCAGGTGCTCAATAAGAACAACGAGGCCTGGAGCTCGTTCTTCTCCCTGCTGAAGCTGAGGAAGGAGGGGAAGCTGCCGCCCCACATGAGGCGCGTCGGCCCGCTGCGTTACTGGAAAGATAGGGGGAGTAAGGAGAGGAGGCTCATACTGGTAGTCAGGCAGGACAGATATATGGTGGATGAGCAAAATCACAGACTAGTCCTGAGGGACTTCGGCCTCGAGATAGAGTTCGCGGGCGGGCTGAGGTGGCACGGAAAGCAGGGCAGGCTGGAGATACGCCACGACGAGGCGAGGGGGGCCTGGCACGCCTCCATGCCAGTTGAGGTCGGAGTTGAGACCACTAGGAACGGTAATAGGTCGAAGCATATCGTTCGCGGGGAGAGGAAATCGATCCGGATCGCGGGGCCGAGGGGCAATGAAGCCGCGGGGGTGGACCTAGGGATCAATATACTAGCGAGCGCTGTGACGAGCAGTGGTACTTGGCTCCTCTACAGGGGGTCGAGGGCCAAGGAGGAATTCTTCTACCTCACCAGGAAAATAGCCAAGATACAGTCCGAGGCGGACATCGCCAGGAACGCGGGCGACGAGGCTAAGTCCCTGAGGCAGAACAGGAGGAAGCGGAGGCTGTTCCGGAAGCTGGTGGGGCGCATGGCGCACCTGTATTGGAACCTGGCCAACCATCTGGTGAGGAGCCTCTGGGAGCTCGGCGTGTCTAGGATCTACATCGGATATCCATTCATCATTGCGCAGGAGAGGGGGAACAAGCTCACCTCCAACCTCTGGACCTACCGCAAGTTGATGGACGCGATCGAGCTGAAGGCCCAGGAGTACGGCATCCGCGTGTACGAGGTCCTGGAGTACAGCACCTCTAATCACTGCGCTATCCACGGGACGAAGGTGGCGAGGGGCCCGAGGGGAGTGGTGAAGTGCCCGCTCGGGCACAAGCTACACTCGGATCTCAACGGGGCTCTCAACATACTGAGGCGCGGCGCGGGCTCGATCCCGGCAACGCTCGAAGGGCCGCTCTCCTTCCTCGTGGACCACGGCGGAGTAGCGCCCGCCAAGGGGGCGTAACCGGCGAGACCCCGCCCCGGGATCCCCCGGGGAACCCCCGCCCTAGAAGGGCGGGGAGGGGGTCAGAGCATCGATCACCTGCTGCAGGTCGCCGGTTCCCTCAAGCCGAGCTGGAAGGTAGACGCGTACGAGGTCAACACCGCATATCGCGCGTAGCGCCGATTGCCGGGGGCCTCGAGGTCCATCCGGCGATCCCGCTCCTCCCTCTCCCCCCTTTTGCGATCGGGGACCTCTACTATGTCCGTACCACCCTTACTACTAGAACTTTACAGCTGAAAGCCTCGCCCTTTGGGGTGGGGAGGAGGTCGGACGCCTGCGCGATGTCCCCCTGGCCGGCCCGTGGGGCATACCTCCTCCGGGGCCCGGCCTGTCCTCCGTGGACGATCCGATCAGGTCAACCGCCCGGCGCCACGCGCGATTTCCCTGGGTAGTGCGGCGGGCGGGATTCGAACCCGCGATTGCTGGCTTGGAGGGCCAGCGTCCTAGTCCAGACTAGACGACCGCCGCAATCGCGGCCACGGCCCGCCGGCCTTTAAGCGTTAGCGGGCCGGAGCGCCTTCTCGACCTCATAGATCAAGCGGCACGCCAGCAGGCTCGCGCTGTACGAGGTCCCACCGAGGGACACCTGCTCGCCGAAGAGCCCCAGGACCTCGCCCGAGAAGTCGCCGGCCGGGAAGCCCCCTATGCCCACGAGCGGCCTGTCGGAGGCTGAGAGCTCGCGCGCGAGCTCCTCGAGTGCCATGGGCGTGCCGGATTCCCTCAGGAGGACGGCGCGATCCGGCGAGAGCTCCGAAAGCAGTTCGCCGAGGGATGCGCGCCTCATCCTGAGCAGGACGTTGCCCGCGCTGTCGCGCACGATGCCCTTCACGTAGAGGTCCTCGAGCAGCCCCACGAACCTGTGGTAGGACCTGGGCAGGCGGACCCGCTCGCCCACCTCCAAGACCATGCCATCGCGGGTGCTGACGTACAATCCGAGGCCCCCCGACGCGTAGAGCGGCGAATCAACCGCGTCCAACAATATATGGTACGGGATGTCGGGCCTCCCCCTCTTGGCGGAGTCCTCGAGCCTCCTCATCGCTGCGTGGTGATAGCTCCTGTCCAGGAGCATGCGGGAGGGGTCCTTTCCCGTCCTCGCGGCGTGCTTCCTCACGGCGGGGTGCCCCAGCAGCTCGCGCGGCACCAGCTCCACAGCTGCCTCCACTATCACTAGGAGGAGCCTTTTCACGTCGGCGCAGACCCCCCGGCGAAATTAAAAAAACAGGGGCACGCGTCGTTTCGGCGTGCGAAGGGGCAGGCTCGTCCGCTCGGTGGCGCTGGACGCGCTCTACCTGTCAGCTAGGTACGGGGGCGAGCCGGGGGAGCTCCTAGCCAGGTATGCCAGGGAGCTCCTCGAGAAGGCGGGCGAGAGGAAACCCTACGAGTACAGGTTGGTGTATTGCAGGAAGTGCAAGAGGTACTCCCCGGTCGGCGTCACTCGCAGCGTGCGCCTCAGGAGGGGCTACGTGGTCCTCCACTGTGAGGTCTGCGGCTCGATCAGCCGCGTGTGGTACGGGGGCGCTGCGGCCCGCCGGCGCGGGCGGGCGCACAAAGCCTATTATGCCCCCCGGGGCTCACGTGGGACTGGGAATGCCGACAGTATACGATGTCCCACCGGACGCGCTCATCGCCAAGCTGGCGGAGTACCTCAAGCAGCAGTTCCCGGAGATCAGGCCCCCCGACTGGTCGCTCTACGTCAAGACGTCGAGCGACCGCGAGAGGCCGCCGGCTGACAGGGACTGGTGGTACGTGCGCTGCGCCTCGGTGCTGAGGAAGGTCTACATACACGGGCCGCTCAGCGTCAAGGACCTGCGCTCCGAGTACGGGGGGAGGGCCAGGAAGCGCGTCGCCCCCGCGCATCACGTCAGGTCCGGCAGCTCGATAGTGAGGCACGTCCTGCACCAGCTGGAGGCCGTGGGACTCATCGAGAAGACTCCGAAGGGGAGGGTCATCACCTCCAAGGGCAGGAGCATCCTGGACGCCATAAGCACGGAGATTTTCAAGGAAATGGTTAAGGCGGACCCGAGCTCGCCGATTAAGCGGGTGTTGGCGGGGAGTTGAGCTGGGATCAGCGCGGCCAGCCGGAGGGCGCGAGGGAGGAGGAGCGCGCCAAGGAGCGCGCGCTCAGGGAACAATATCTGCGCATATTCCTGACCTCCGAGGCCAGGGAGAGGCTGGCCAACGTGAGGATGGTCAGGCCCGAGGTCGCGGAGCAGGTCGAGAGCTACGTTCTGCAGCTGGGCCTAGCGGGCAAGATAAGGAGGCCCATAGACGACGACGAGCTGCGCGAGATACTGGAGAGGTTCACCCCCAAGCAGCGCGAGATAAGATTTAAGTTCATTTAGGGGGCGAAGCCCGCCCATGAGCAGCAGGAAGACGTCGGGGGAGAAGATCCGCTACATGGCGTACCTGAAGTCAAACAGGCCGCCGCCCGCCTGGGTAATCGTGAGGACCAAGCGCAGGGTGATGCGCAGCCCCGCGCAGCGGAACTGGAGGACGCACAAGCTAGACATCTGAGGTGGTGGGCTTGGGCGCCGAGGAGCGCACTTACACGATACCGCTCGGCAGGGTGGTCCTCGCGCCCAGGTACAAGCGCGCGGAGCGGGCCGTGAGGATCATCAGGGAATTCGTGGCGCGTCACCTGCGCGTGGAGCCCGGCTCCGTGAGGCTGGACCCGGCGCTGAACGAGATCCTGTGGTCCAGGGGTATGGGCGCGGGGGGACTGCGGAGGATAAGGGTCAAGGTCACCAAGGAGGAGGAGACCTACAGGGTGTCCCCCTCCTAGGGCGCGTCTCCGGCTTTGGATGACAACATGGAGATCCACAGGGTGGCGCTCTACAACAACCCCAACATAGGAATATACTCGAGGGCCGATGACGAGTTCCTCCTGCTGCCCAGCGGCTTCCCCCTCGAGAAGGGGAGGCGCCTCGCGGACCTCCTGGGGAGCTCGCTGATCGAGATCTCGGTGGCCGGCACGAGGCTGCTGGGGCCGCTGAGCGTGATGAACAGGAGCGGCGTCCTCCTCAGCTGGATGGCGGGCGAGGAGGAGCTGTCCGCCCTGAGGAGGGCCATGCCGGGCAGGGCGATCGAGCGCTTCCGCTCGAGGGCGACGGCCGTCGGCAACCTGCTGGCCGCCAACGACCGGGGCGCCATCGCGTCCAGCTCGCTCGGGGCGCAGGAGCTGTCCCAGATCAGGGACGTCCTGGACGTCGAGGTCGAGCCCATGAGGGTGGCCGGGTTCAGCCAGGTCGGCGCCGTCATCGCGGCCAACAACTTGGGCGCGCTCGTCCACCCGCTGGCCAGCGATGACGAGCTCTCCAGGATAGCCGAGGTCCTGAGGGTCAGGGACGTGGACCGCGGCACCGTCAACGAGGGCGTGCCCTTCGTCTCCTCCGGCATCATAGCCAACGATCGGGCCGTGCTGGTCGGCTCCAAGACCACGGGGCCCGAGCTCTTCATCGTGAGCAAAGTCTTTAAGGGCGGCTAGGCGCCAGCGCCCTCGTGAGCGGTCAGGACAGGAGCCAGGAGCAGGAGCTCCAGACGCTCGCCTACAGCGTCAGGATACTCAGGGACTACCTGAGCGATCTGGTGTCGCGCGAGACGCTCGTGTCCAGGCTCATAGCGGACCACAAGGCGGCCCTGGAGGCCATAGAGAGCCTCCCCAGCGGCGACGCGGAGGTCCCGTGCATGATGCCCCTGGGGGGCGGCGTGAGCGTCCCGGCCACCGTCAGGGGGTCCTCCATGTACCTAGTCGCGATCGGCGCCGGCGTCTTCATGAAGAAGGGCAGGGACGAGACCGTGGCCTTCCTGGACAGGAAGCTCAAGGAGCTCGAGTCCGCCCTGCGCGAGGTCGCCGAGCAGCGGAGGAGGGTCGAGGAGGAGCTGGCGAAGCTCGAGGACCGCATCAACGCGATCTACGGGGCCGCGGGGGCGGGGAGCGCGCGATGTTCGGCAAGCTGAGGGAGGCCCTCTCGGACCTCAGGAGGGCCCTCTCCACGAAGGAGCTGAGCGAGGAGGAGGTTTCGGCGGCCCTCGAGGACCTCAAGTGGCGACTAATAGAGGGCGAGGTCGCGCTGGACGCGGCCGAGGGGCTCGCGCGCGACCTCAGGGGGGCCCTCCTGGGCGCGAAGGTCAGGCGCGGGCACCAGGAGGAGGACGTGTCCTCCCTGGTGAGGGAGGTCCTCCTGTCGTGGCTGAGGCCCCTCGAGGCGCCCCCGCTCGAGGAGGGGGTGAGGCGCGCCAGGCCCTACGTCGCGGTCTTCCTCGGGATCAATGGCGGCGGCAAGACGACCACGATCGCGAAGGTGGCGTACGCCCTGAAGAGGAGCGGGCTCAGGCCGATAATAGCGGCGGCCGACACCTTCAGGGCCGGCGCCATAGAGCAGCTGAGCCTCCACGCGCAGAGGATAGGGGTCGAGGTGGTGTCCCAGGGGTACGGCGCCGACCCGGCCGCGGTGGCGAGGGACGCGGTGGAGCGCGCGTCTTCGAGGCGCTACGACGCGGTCCTCGTGGACACCGCGGGGCGCATGTACACGAAGTCCCACCTGATGGACGAGCTCAGGAAGATAGTGGAGGTCTCCGGCGCTCACGAGAGGATAATGATAGTGGACGCGCTGACCGGCAACGACGCGGTCTCGCAGGCGAAGGAGTTCGACGCGGCCGTGGGCGTCGACAGCGTGATCGTCACGAAGGTGGACGCGGACGTCAGGGGCGGCGTCGTGCTGACCCTGGCCTACGAGCTCCGGAGGCCGATCAGGTACCTCGGGGTCGGCCAGGGATACGAGGACCTGAGGCCCTTCAGCGCCGAGGCCCTCGTGGGGGAGCTGCTGGGCGGCCGAGGCCGATGGGACGTCGCCGCAGGTGGCCCTCCTCCGCGAGCCTGACGAGGATCGCCTTCTGCACGTGGAGCCTGTTCCCGGCCTGGTCGAATACCACGGAGCTCTCGGAGTCCATGACCGCGTCCTCCACCTCCTCTCCCCTGTGGGCCGGGAGGCAGTGCATGAATATGGAGCGCTTGCCGGTCCTCGACATGAGCTCCTCCGTGACGCGATAGCGCGGGAGGAAAGCCCTGAGCCTGGCCTCGCGCTCGGACTCCTGCCCCATGCTGATGAACACGTCGGTGTAGACGACGTCCGCGCCGCGCACAGCCTCCTCCGGGTCCTCGTAGACCAGGACGTCTCCGCCTAGGTCCCGCACCCTGCTTATGAGGGCGCGTGAGGGACCGTAGCCCCTGGGGGACGCTATGCGCACCTCGACCCCGAGGATGGCGCCGAGAAGAGCCAGCGAGTTGAAGACGTTGGTGGAGTCGCCTATGAAGGCCAGGACCACCCCCCTCAGCCTGCCCAGCTTCTCCCTCACAGTGTAGTAGTCGGACAGCGCCTGGCAGGGGTGCTCCAGGTCCGAGAGCGCGTTTATGACCGGGATCCTCGCGGCCGCCGCCATCCTCTCCAGCGTGTCGTGGCGGCTGACCCTTGCCACTATCGCGCTGACGTAGCGCTCAAGCGTGCGCGCGGTGTCCTCGACGCTCTCCCCCCTGGACAGCTGGGTGGTCGTGTAGTCCAAGTACACGGGGTGGCCGCCCAGCTGGCTCACCCCGACCTCGAAGCTCACCCTGGTCCTGGTCGAGGGCCTCTCGAACAGGAGCGCCACGGCGCGCCCCTCCAGCGCCCTCGATAGGGGGACTGCCCGCAGGTGATCGGCGAGGGAGTATATCGCCTCGACGTCCGAGGGCTCGAGGTCGGAGGCGGACAGGAGATCCTTCCTCACGCATCACATCCGGCGGTGCAATGCTTAATTAAATCTTGATCCGCGCAGGGGGCGTGAAGGGCGCCGGCTCCAAGGATCGGGGCAGGAGGGAGCGGCCCCGGAGGGAGGGCAGCGGGCTCCGCGAGCGCTGGGAGTCCGTGATCAGGGTGTTCAGGTACAGCAGGAAGCCGGGAGGCGACGAGTACGCTCTGTTCCTGAGGGTCGTCGGGCTGGCGCTGCTGGTGGTCGGCGGCATCGCGTTCATAATACACTTAATAGCGACCGTTATCTCGGGCGCTATACGATGAGCGACTCCGCAGGGGCGGGGCGCCCAGGAGGCGCCGGAGCTCAGCTGTTCGCGGTCAAGGTGGCGAGCGGGCAGGAGGCCAACGTGGCTAAGCTGATCGCCACCAGGGTGCAACTCAGGGGGCTGAAGGTCTACTCGATCCTCGTGCTCCCGAGGATCAGGGGATACGTCGTGCTCGAGGCCGACGGCATAGAGAGCGTGAATGAGGCGGTGGCCGGCGTGAAGAACGTGAAGTCCGTGAT
This sequence comes from Nitrososphaerota archaeon, assembly GCA_009903775.1. Lineage (GTDB taxonomy): Archaea > Thermoproteota > Nitrososphaeria > Conexivisphaerales > Conexivisphaeraceae > Conexivisphaera. The sequence goes on from WYEM01000040.1 coordinate 68,173, forward strand.
GCCCGGGATGTTCAAGGTGAGCGACCTGGAGCCGATGCTGAGCAGGAAGAAGGAGGAGATCAAGCTGGAGCCCGGCGAGCTCGTCGAGGTGACGTCCGGGCCCTTCAAGGGGATGAGGGCGCGCGTGGTCAGGTTCGAGGAGAGCAAGAAGGAGGCGACGGTGAACCTCATGGACGTGCCCTATCAGCTCCAGGTGACCGTGAACGCGAACTACCTGAGGAAGATCGAGGAGCGACGCGCGCCCCCCGGCTCAGAACCCTTATAAGGGTCCGCCGGTGAGCCGGGTTCATCATGGCTGAGAAGAAGACGCTGTCCTTCATAGTCGATGGGGGTCAGGCCACGGGCGGGCCGCCCATAGGGCCCGCCCTGGGCCCCCTCGGGCTCAACGTGATGCAGGTCGTCAAGAGGATAAACGAGCTGACGGCCGACTTCCGCGGAATGAAGGTGCCGGTGAAGGTCCACGTGGACCAGGAGACGAAGGAGTTCGAGGTGGAGGTGGGGGTGCCGACCACCACCGCGCTGCTGATCAAGGAGGCGGGCGTGGAGAAGGGGTCATCGCAGCCCGGGAAGGAGTTCGTCGGCAACGTGACCATGGAGCAGGTGGTGAAGATCGCCAAGCTGAAGATGCCCGAGATGAACTCGGCGGACCTCAAGTCCGCTGTGAAGGAGGTCATAGGCGCCTGCGTCAGCCTCGGACTGAAGGTGGAGGGCAGACCTCCCAAGGAGGCGATGAGGGAGCTGGAGAGCGGCGCCTGGGACTCCCTCCTGAGGGGGTCCGCGGGCTGAGGCGATGCGCCATGGATAGGGATGAGATCCTCAGGCTCATCGGGGAGGCGCGCGCCAAGGCGGGCAGGCGCGGATTCAAGCAGTCGTTCGACCTCTACGTCGTGCTCGACGCCAACAGGATCAAGAAGGAGGAGATACAGCTGAACGAGGTGGTGCCGCTACCTCACGGGTTCTCCCGCGCGCCCAGGGTGGCGGTGATAGCAGGGGGCGACGCGGCACTGAGGGCGAAGGACGCCGGAGCCGACGCCGTCATACCCCCGGAGGAGGTGGACCGCATCTCCACGAGCAGGAGCGAGGTGAGGAGGCTGGTCAAGTCGTACGACTTCTTCCTCGCGGAGGCGGCCCTAATGCCGAGGGTGGGGAGGACGCTCGGCAGGTACCTCGGGCCCAGGGGCAAGATGCCGATCCCGGTGCCCTCCAGCTCCCAGATGGCTGCCGCGATCGCGCGCGCGAGGTCGAGCGTCAGGGTGCGCGCCAGGGGCCAGTTCTCGCTCGCGGTCAAGGTGGGCGATGAGGGCATGAGCGACGAGGAGATAGCCGACAACGCGATGGCCGTCCTCGAGGCGCTGAGGAACAAGCTGCCGCAGGGCGAGAGGGCCATCAGGAAGGTTGTGGTGAAGGCCACGATGGGCAAGCCCGTGGAGGCGGTGGTGACCAGCGCTTGAGCGTGGTGGCCGCGCAACGCAGATATGGCGGGAAGAAGGGCGAGCTCTACGCCAAGCTGCAGAGGCTGCCGAGGGAGTACTCCGTCATAGGGGTATCCAAGCTCTACAAGGTGAAGGCTTCGCTGATCAACGAGGTACGCAGGAAGCTCCGGGGCAAGGTCGTGATGCTGGGGATCAAGAATAGGCTGGCGCTCAAGGCGCTGAGGGAGGCGGGGCTGGAGGGCGTGGACCAGCTGGAGCCCTACCTTAGGGGCCAGACGATGCTGATCTTCACCAACATGAACCCCTTCGAGCTGAGCCTCCTCCTCGAGAAGTCAAAGGTCGAGATGCCCGCTAAGGCGGGCGACGTGGCGACCTCCGACATCGTGGTGCCCAGCGGCAACACCGGGCTGCAGCCGGGGCCCGTGCTGAGCTCCTTCAAGCAGTTCAAGATACCCACTAGGATAGAGAGCGGCAGCATATTCGTGACCCAGGACACGGTGGTGGCCAAGGCCGGCGAGACGATATCAGCTGACCTAGCCGCGCTCCTCTCGAAGCTGGGAATCAAGCCGATAAGGCGCGGCATATCGCTCGAGGTGATATACTGGAAGGGTAGAATTATCCCGGGCGAGCAGCTGAGGATAAATCCGGAGGCCTACGCCGACGAGCTGAGGGCCGCGCACGCGGAGGCCCTGGCGCTGGCGGTGGGCATAGGCTACCCGACGCCGGAGGTGCTGCCCGCGCTCCTGATCAGGGCAAGCGCAGAGGCGAACGCTCTGGCCAGCAGCGCAGGATACGTGACCGATGAGAACGCGGCGGCTGTCCTGGCCGCCGCGCATGCGCAGGCGGAGGCCCTGGCCCGGGTCCTCAGGTCCAAGGGCTGGTCCTAGGGCAGTCCTGATCATCGGAAATATCCCGTGGAACCACGATCGAGTGGCTTTGATCTGATAGGCCCGGACGAGCGGATCGCCCCATACGCCGTGGGCAGCCGCGTAACCAAGTCCGCCGGGCTCGAGGCCGACCTCCCACCACGCTTACGCCGCCCGCCAGGGCGCCGCCGGGAGTGCCCACTCCCTCCTCGGGCCGAGGGAGAGGGGCGGGGCATTAGCCTACCCTGAGGTCAGGGGCGTCAGCACGTGGCTCGACGACCACTGGAGGGCAGACTCGGGGCACCGACCTCCTCCTGAGTGCCCCGCGCCGCCTGAGGCTGTTCCCGTGGATGGGGCCCCTTGCCGTTGGGCCCGACGGCCGCCCATGGGCCCACTCCGATAGCCCTTGAGGAGTGGGCGAGGTGGAGGTCCCCGGGTGCCCAGGAATTATCGCATATCTAGGGACGGATGGATGGGCGCGGTATCTTATTAAACGCCGGCTGACGGTGCAGCACGTGCGCACCGGCCTGTTCGTGGGCAGGTTCCAGCCGTTCCACAGGGGACATCTGGAGGCCGTCAAGTACGCCCTCGGCGTGGTGGATCGCCTGGTGATCGTGATAGGGAGCGCCCAGAGGAACTATGAACCGCGCAACCCGTTCACGTTGGGCGAGAGGATCGAGATGATCTGGAGGACCCTCAGGGCCGAGGGGCTGCTGGACAGGGTGCTCATGGTGCCGGTGCAGGACGTCGAGAACCACGCAACATGGGTCAGGCTCGTCGTGACTTCCGTGCCGGAGTTCTCAATAGTCTTCTCCAACGATCAGCTGACGCTCGAGCTGTTCCGGGCCGAGGGCTACGAGGCCGTGGAGGTGCCGCTCGTCAATCGCCCCCTCTACATGGCGACCGAGGTGAGGCAGAGGATGGCTAACGGAGGCAGGTGGGAGGACCTCGTGCCCGCCCCCGTGGCGGAGTACCTGCGGAGCATAGGCGCCGTTGAGAGGGTGCGGAGGCTCATGAGAGATTAGCGCGCTCCGTGAACGTTTTTATGTGAGCTGGGCCGCGGCGGCCGGGATGGTGACGGCCACGGATAACTCGTTCTACCCCAGGCGCAAGCTCGTGATGCTCCCCGGCCCCACGAACGTCCCTGAGAGGATACTCCTGGCCATGGCCAGGCCCATGATAAACCACAGGGGTCCCGAGTTCCACCAGCTGTACGAGGGCATACTCAGGAAATCCAAGGAGCTATTCAGGACGAAGGAGGGCGAGGTCGTCGTCATATCCGCGTCGGGCACGGGCGGCGTGGAGGCCGCGGCGCTGAACGTCGTGAGGCCCGGCGACAAGGTCGTAGTGCCCGTTTTCGGGGAGTTCGGCGAGAGGATGGTGGAGCACGTGAAGCGCGCCGGGGGCTCGGTCGTGGAGGTCAGGGCCCCCTACGGGACCGCCCCCGAGCCGTCCGAGGTGGAGAGGGCCCTGAAGTCGTCCGGCGCCAAGGCGCTGTTCGTGGTGTACAACGACACGTCGCCGGGCGTCACGTATAGGTGGCTGAGGGACGTTTCCAGGGCGGCCAAGGACGTGGGCGCGTTCGTAGTGGTCGACGCGATCTCGGTCTTCGGCGGTGACGAGCTGCCCCAGGACGATTGGGGTATCGATATGGTCGTGGCGGGCGCCCAGAAATGCCTCAGCCTGCCCCCAGGCATAACCCTCATCTCCGTGAGCAGGGAGCTCAAGGACTACATATCGCGCAATCCGCCGTCGACCACAATATACTTCGACCTCAGCAAGTACTTCGAGTTCAACAAGAAGCTGGAGATCCCGTTCACGCCGGCGATCCCGATATTCTACGCGCTCGACGAATCCCTGAACATGGTCCTGGAGGAGGGCCTGGACAAGAGGATAGAGAGGCACCGCTTGGCGGCCGGCGCGTATTACAGCGCCCTGGAGGCGGCTGGCCTCAAGCCGTTCGTCGAGCCGCGCGTCAGGTCCAACGTGGTGATAGCCGTCCAGTATCCGCCCGGGGTCGACGATGCGGTCTTCAGGGATCTGCTGGACAGGAAGTTCGGGGTCGTTGTCGCCGGCGGCTTCGGGAGCCTGAGGGGCAAGATCTTCAGGATAGGCAACATGGGCGACATCAGCCCGATAAATATAACCCAGACGCTGCTGGGGATAGCGGGCGCGCTTTCGGATCTGGGCGTGAGGGTGGACGCGTCGGCGATGCTCGCGGCGGCGAGGGATTACCTGAAGCCGCTGATGAGCTGATCGGCATCGATGGCCCCTGCCTCCCTCTGCGTTTCGCGCGAACGGATCGAGGCCGCGAGTGACGCTCCTCGCGTTTGCCGCGCGAGCGCCGCAGTCGCGGCGACGCCCATCCAGATACGCGCATGCCGCATCAGCGGCGCTCAATCTCCTCGGCTTCAGGGGGATGGCGTGGCAAGCAACCTTTATAAAACGATCCGATAGTTCATGGCCGACAGCCTTGGAGAAGGGCTCGCTGGTTTACATTAATTATACTTTAAGGATAAAAGACGAGGGTAAAGTGGTCGATACCACGCTTGAGGATGTCGCCAAGCAGGCTGGCATATACAATCCCGAGGTCAGGTACGAACCCTCATTGGTAGCGGTGGGCGACGGATGGGTGGTACCTGGGCTGGATGAGGCGCTGCTGCAGATGTCAGAGGGCGAGAAGAGGACGCTCGAAGTTCCGCCGGAGAAGGCATATGGCCAGAGGGACCCCGCGAGGATAAAGCTGATACCCCTCAGGAAGTTCGGCGCCGATGCCTCCAAGATGCGCGTGGGCGACCAGGTGGACGTCGGCGGCCAGGTGGGCGTCGTGAGCTACATAGGGTCCGGCCGCGTCGCGATCGACTTCAATCACAGGCTGGCCGGCAAGACGCTGATATATGACGTCGAGGTCGTGAAGGCACTGAAGGATGTCGGCGAGAAGGTCAGGGCGCTGGTGTCGTACACGCTCAAGATACGCGAGGGTGACATAGTAGTATCAACCGATGCGGAGTCCGCCACGGTGACGCTGCCGGTCGATAAATACAATGAGGGGGCTTATTACATGAGGAGAATAGCCGCGAGCTACGTTTTCAAGTACGTGCCAGGCATTAAGAGGCTCGTTTTCCAGGAGATCTATGAGAAGCCAGCAGAGGAAAGCGCTAAGCCAGCAGAGGAAAGCGCTAAGCCAGCAGAGGAAAGCGCTAAGCCAGCAGAGGAAAGCGCTAAGCCAGCAGAGGAAAGCGCTAAGCCAGCAGAGGAAAGCGAGCGCGGGAGGAGGCGCAGGCGCTCCGCGCCGAAATCTCAGGCTACCTCTAATTCGTCCACAAGAGAGCAGGCCTGATCGTAATCCGGCCTCAGCTTGTGAATTATAGTGTACCTATCCGGCCTCACGCTGGGCGCCATCACTATGGCCCGGCAGGCCTGATCCCTCGAGATCCCCAATTCGTGGAAAGTGGTCGGGGCGCCCACGTCCTCGAGCGCCTTCCTGATGCGCATCCAATTCAATCCGTGGAGCTTGGCAGCCACTATGGTCGCTATCCCGACCTTCTCACCATGGAGCCCCTTGCCCGGCGATATCAGATCCAGCGCGTGGCTTATCAGGTGCTCTGATCCGCTGCAGGGCCTGCTACTCCCGGCTATGCCGGCAGCGACCCCCGCGCTTATCAGCGCCTCCACTAGCACCCTTACGCCGTCCTCGCTCATCCTGCCTATCCTTTTCCTGTTATTGATCACGACCCTTGCGCTCAGCAGCGCCAAGTGGGCTGCATACTCGCCATAGTACTCCCCCCTCTCCAAATTAGCGAGCTTCCAGTCCCTCGTCGCGGTGATCTTGGCCAGCAGGTCGCCGAATCCGCTCCTCGACAGGTTGGGCGGCGATGATGCTATGGCGGATATGTCGGCTATCACCGCCCTCGGGGGGGACGTCATCTCGCTGTAGGGGGCGTCCGATCCCTTGAGGGATGCCATGGGGCTCGCTATTCCGTCGTGCGCAGCGCTCGTCGGGGCGCTTATGAACCAGGCGCCGCTCACGTGCGCCGCGTACTTAGCCACGTCGATGGGCCTGCCCCCGCCCAGGCCTATGATCAGGTCGAATCCTCCGCGGGCGCCCGCTATCCTCAGCGCCTCCTCCTTCGTAGCGGCGTTCGCGAAAGTCACGGTCGGCTTTATACCGGAGCCCTCGAGGCTCCTCTCGACGCTCCCCCCGAATATGCGCCAGACGTTCGGGCCCGTCACCACCAGCGCCCTGCGGATGTCGCCGAGCTCCCTGATCTCCTCCCCCATCCTCCCCAGCAGCTCCTCCCCGACGACCACGCGCTCCGGCAGCCTCATCAGGTGCCTGCCCGCATCGCCGACCGATCCCACGGGCGCCGTGATGGTCCGATCGGGAAATAAGCTTGCGCCCGGCCACCGCGCCGGCGGCGCTTCGCCTGGGCGGCATCCGGCGCGGATGTTGTAGCCCAAGGTTTAAAAGCGCTCGGCTTCAAGATGAGAACAATGGTTGAGTCATCGCCTAAACAAGGGGCATGTTACATGTGCGCTCACTACTTACCCCATCCCCAGTACGGGTACATGGGGTACTGCGATGAGCGCGGCATTGTCTTCGGGCACCAGTACTGCGAAGGGTTCACTCCGATGAGCGCGGATCGCCTGATCGACGTCCTGAGGGCCCGCGGATGGGTGTACTGCGTCGACTGCCGCCGCGCGCTGTTCGACGCTGAGGAGGTGCTTGCGCACTTGAGGAGGGGCGAGCTGCTCACCGCGGAGTTCATGCAGGACGCGGTGGCCGCCGAGGAGGCATTGGTCGCGGATTGACGCTCCGCGCGCTGGACTTCATACTCGGCGGCCCGCAGGGCGGGGGCCTGGAGACCTCCTCCCAGATCCTGACCTGGGCCTTCGCCAGGGCCGGATACGGCGTGATCTCCGATCGCGAGTACTTCTCCAACATAAGGGGCCGCCACAGCTACGTGCACGCCGAGGTCTCGGCGACTGGGCTGCCCAGGGCGCTCAGGTATCCCATACATCTGCTGGGCGCCATGGACGCCGAGACGGTCTTCACCCACTTCGGCGACCTGGCGCCCGGGTCCTACCTGGTGTACGACACCGGCGAGGAGGGCAAGGTCTACGAATCCATACCGAGCATAGAGCCGGAGCTCAAGGCGAGGCTCCGTGCGGCGTTCCGCGAGGCCGGCCTCGATGGGACGCTCGGATCCCTGGTCAAGTACCTCTCCGCCTCCCGCCGCGTGGTGCCGGTCGGGCTCCATTACGCGTCCGTGCTATCGGAGGCCCAGAAGGAGGTCGGCATAGCCGCGTCACAGGCCTCGAGGTACGTGAGCGCGATACTCGTGGGCGCCGTCGCTGGCCTGACGGGCCTGGGCGACGGCCCAGTGTCGTACGGGCTGTCCAGGAGGTTCCCGAAGAAGGAGCTGTACGAGCCCAATAGGTACGTCGCGGGCGCCGTCGCGTCGTACGTCAAGTCCAAGTTCGGGGCCCCGCTCGCCCTGGAGGCCTCCTCCATTGGGCAGCGGGAGCTGCTCGTGGCCAGCGGGAACGACGTCTCAGCGATGGCGAAGATAGTCGGCGGCCTCCGCTTCCAGTCCTACTATCCGATAACGCCCGCAGCCGACGAGAGCTTCACGCTGGAGGAGTACGAGAGCCTGCACCTGGACGGCTTCGACTCGGAGGTGGTCGTCCTCCAGACCGAGGACGAGCTAGCGGCAATAAACGCCGCAGTAGGGGCGGCGCTCGCCGGCGCCAGGAGCGCCACGGCCACGAGCGGTCCCGGCTTCGACCTGATGGTGGAGGGCCTGGGATGGGCCGGCATGAACGAGGTCCCGGTGGTCGTCACATACTATCAGAGGGGCGGGCCGAGCACTGGCCAGCCCACCAGGGGCGCGCAGAGCGACCTGCTGTCCTCGGTGTTCGCGTCGCACGGCGAGTACCCCAGGATAGTCATCGCGTCCGGCGACCACGAGGAGGTGTTCCGGGACGCGATAGAGGCCCTGAACTACGCGGAGCGCTACCAGATGCCCGTGATCCACCTGGTGGACAAGTTCCTGGCCAACACGATAGCGTCCATTCCCATGCCCGACCTGTCCAGCATCAGGATAGATCGGGGGAAGCTGGTGGGGGAGGCCGCCGGCGCGGGGGGCTACAAGAGGTTCGACTTCTCCTCGCCCATATCGCCCAGGGCCTTCCTGGGTCAGGCGGTGATGTGGTACACCGGGGACGAGCACGATGAGTGGGGCCACATAACGGAGGACCCGGAGAGCCGCGTCAAGATCATGGAGAAGCGCATGAGGAAGCTCGAGATAGCCGACTCCGAGATACCGGAGGAGGCGAGGGCCTCCTACTACGGGCCCGAGCGCGCGGACTTCCTGCTGGTCGGCTGGGGCTTCGTGAAGGGCGCCGCCCTGGCAGCGCTCGAGGACCTGTCCGCCGAGGGGCTGAGGGGGGCCTACCTCCACGTGCGCATGTTCTCCCCGTACCCATCCAGGCTCGTGAGCAGGATACTCGCGGGCTTCGAGCCGGACAGGGTGATCGACGTCGAGCACAACTACACGGCGCAGGCGGCCAGCCTCCTCGCGATGAACACCGGCTTCAGGATCCGCAGGAGCGTGCTCAAGTTCACTGGGAGGCCGATGTACGCCGATGAGCTGGCGCGCGCCGTGAAGTCCGTGCTCTCGGGATCCGAGAGGGAGGTGCTGAGCTATGGCGCGTAGGCCTTCCCCGAGCGACTACAGGAGCGACGTCTGGAACGACTGGTGCCCCGGGTGCGGGAACTTCGGCATAGTGGCTGCGATGTACCAGGCGCTCGCCGAGCTGAACGCCGATCCCAAGGCGACTGTCGTGGTGTCGGGCATAGGGTGCTCGGGGAAGATCCCGCACTTCCTGAGCGTGAGCGGCGTCCACACCCTCCACGGTAGGGCGATACCGTTCGCGACCGGGATAAAGCTGGCCAACCCCGGCCTCAACGTCATAGTGAACGGCGGCGACGGCGACCTGCTGGGGATAGGCGCCGGCCACTTCGTCGCGCTCGGGAGGAGGAACATCGACATCACCGTCATAATGCACGACAACCAGGTCTACGGGCTGACGAAGGGGCAGGCCTCGCCGACTCTCCCCAGGGGCATCCGGACAAAGGCGCTGCCGATGCCCAACTTGCAGGACCCCGTGAACCCGGTCGCCCTCGCCATAGCGTCCGGCTACACGTTCGTGGCGAGGGGGTACTCATCGAGGGTCAAGCACCTGAAGGACCTCATAAAGGCCGCGGTCGAGCACAGGGGCGCCGCGTTCATAGACGTGCTGCAGCCGTGCGTCACGTACAACGACGTGTTCACATATGATTACTACGACAAGAGGGTCTACGCGCTGGAGGAGTCCGGCTGGGACCCCGACGTGAGGGACGAGTCGGACGCCGCGAGGAAGGCAGCGGAGGCGTACGCCAAGGCGTTCGAGTGGGGCGACAGGATACCGATAGGCGTGTTCTACAGGAACGCGCACGTGCCCAGCTTCGAGGACAGGATCGCGGGGAGGCTCCCCGGCTACCTGAAGGTGCCGCCAGCGGCCGAGCCTGTGGACTCCGGCGGGGCGCCGCTGATGGACGCCGACGCGTTCAGGAAGGCGTTCAGCAAATATATAGTGGAGATCGGCGAAGGTTAACGGATGCCGCTCCTGAGGCTGAGAAACCGCCACCTGATGTCGATCCTCGAGGTGCTGGCGGCGCCGTATTCCGTGTTCTACCGCGTACTGCCCCAGGCGGTCGCGCTCGGCATACTGATATACCGCTCGGCATACTGATATACATATCATCATACATATACATGTCGTATCAGCACCTCGATCCGATATCGGCGCTGTACGCCGGCGTCAGCCTCGTCACCACGATAAGCGCGTACGCGCCGTCCCTGGGCGAGATGAGCTCCGCGGAGAAGCTCGTGCTGGCGGTAGTGATGGTGGCGTCCGTCTCCGCGTACGCGAGCGCCGCTGTAACGATAATAAACACGGTATCGAACAGGCAGACATGGCGCGACGCCAGGGCGAGGTGGAGGGGATCCCACGTGAAGGGCCACGTGCTCATAGTTGGCGATAAGCCGGACATAATTCACGCGGCATCGAAGCTGGAGTCGATGCGCGACGAGTACATGGTGCTCACGAGCAAGGGCGAAATGATGGGCCAGGTGCCGGCCAGCAGGGTCATAATAGGGGATCCGCTGAACGAAAGGGAGCTGAGGGCCGCGGGGGCCGACGCAGCGCGCGTGATAATGGTCATGATGTCGGAGGACGACGACGCGCTCGCCGTCCTCCTGAGGATAAGGCGCATGAATCCCGGCGCCAGGGTCCTAGTCGAGATAAACGATGACGGGATGAGGGACGTCTTCGAGGCCGCCGGCGCCGAGCTGGTCATGTCCCCGCACAGGCTGGCCGGCAGGGTCCTGGCGTCGGTCGCCGTGTCCGGGAACATAGGCGGATTCATGCTGGAGACGAAGGGGTTCGGCGAGCTATCGATCGGGTTCTTCAGGGTCGCCGCCGGCTCCAGGCTTGAGGGGAGGCCGATCTCCGAGCTGCCCAAGGGGCTGATCCCGCTCCTGGTCGGGAGGGGGAACGAACCGCCCACACCGTACTTCACCAGGGATTACGTGCTGCAGGCGGGGACGCTGCTCGTCGTGATGGGGGACCCCGCGCTGTTCGCGGGGCTGAGGGATCTCCTGGAGACCCCCCGCGGCTGATCGACTGGGAAATCCCCATGACGATACCCCCGGCGCTGCTGGCGGTATTCGCGCTGAGCGCGATGCTCCTCCTGGGCAAGCTTGGGGAGGAGGCGCTCTCGAGGCTGAGGATGGTGCCGTTCGCCGGGGCGATAGTCGTGGGCCTGCTGCTCGGCCCCGGCGTCCTGGGCGCCCTGGCGCCGAACCCGTACATAGAGGAGTTCGTCGACCTGGGGATAGTCTTCATACTGTTCATGGCCGGGGCGGAGGAGGTCCGGCCCGGCGCGCTGCGCGATCCGCGGGGCATAG
>WYEM01000010.1 GCA_009903775.1 Nitrososphaerota archaeon
GCTATACTCGCCGTGCCCGCCGCATTCACTGCCGAGTACATCAAAAGGGCTATTGCCAAGGGCTATAAGGGCGCCATAGTGACGGCGGCCGGCTTCGCGGAGGTGGGAGGCCGCCGGCTGAAGGATCTGATCCCCGACCTGGGGGGTATGAGGATTACCGGTCCGAACACAAATGGCATGGTCGATCCATACCACGGCATCTTCACGCTCTTCGTTCCGCTGCGCGCGGAGGGGGAGAGCATGCCGATGCCCAAGAAGGGGAGCACGGCGGTCATAGCGCAGAGCGGCACGATGGGCATCGCGCTCTACAACGACCTGTGCTCCTCAGGCCTCGGCGTGAGGGCAGTAGTGACCCTGGGCAACGCCGAGGACGTGAAGGTCGCGGAGTTCGTGGACTACTTCGCGCAGGACGACCTGACCTCCGTCATAATCGTCTACGCGGAGGGAGCCACGGATGGGAGATCGCTCATGGACGCCATCAGGAAGGCCAGGGAGGGCGGCAAATTTGTGATAGTATTGCTTGGAGGGATCACGCAGGCCGGGAACAGGGCCATACGCTCCCACACGGCATCGATGCTTTCCTCATCGTTCGTGGCGACCCAGGCGCTGCGCCAAGCCGGGGCATACGTCACCTCGTCGCTCGAGGATGCCATGGACGCGGCAAAGGCGGCGTCCATGATAAAGTCGGATCCAGGAAGCAGGATAGCCGTGCTCACGAACAGCGGCGGCCAGGGCGTGCTCGCGGCAGACGCCCTTAACTCGATGGGCTTCACGCTTCCCGATCTCTCCTCGTCGCCGGGCCTGAAATCCCTGCGCGATTCCGGGATCATCATGCCGATAGCTTCCACGGCGAATCCCGTGGACACGACAGCGGCGGCATCGGATGCCGAGATTGCCGCCATCTACGGAGCGCTCGTGGAGGAGAGTTCCGTAGATGGGATCTTGATGGTACTCACGCGCACACCGGGCTGGATGCTCACCCGGGACCTGCCGTCCAAGATCTCCGGGCTCGCCAAGAAGCCGACGGTCGCCGTGCTGGTCGGGGAGCACTACGAGCTCCCGAGGAACGACCGCGCCCTGTACGATTCCTCTGGTTTTCCGGCCTATCCGACACCGGAGAGGGCCGCGCGCGCCCTGTATGCCCTGAGGTGGATGCGCTCCAACCCCGGCACGTGGACCGTCGGGAGGTCCGCGCGCGGGGGGCTGGAGGTCCGCGGGGAGCTCTGGCCGGACCTGGTGGACGCGCTCGCGTCCATGGGATTCGACGTGCCGGAGTGGTCATGGGTGAATTCACCGGGCGACTGGCCGGGGGATCGCTATCCGGCAGTGCTTAAGGTCCACGCCCCGTCCCTCGTCCACAAGACCGAGGCGGGCGCCGTCATCGTGGGGATACGCGACGCGCGCGAGATGGACGAGGCCGTGCGCAGGCTGGCGCCGATCGCTTCCTCGGCATCCGGCAGGCTCTACGCGCAGAGGATGGTCCGCGGCGTGGAGTTCAGGGTCGGGCTCGTGAGGGATCCGCAGTTCGGATGCGTGGTCGACGTGGGCCTGGGCGGGGTGATCACGGAGATAATCGGGGATCACTCGACCAGGGTGGCCCCGGTGACCGAGGGCGAGGCGCTGGAGATGCTCTCGGAGCTCAGGCTGAGGCCCCTCCTGGAGGGCTACAGGGGGATGCCCAAGGCGGACCTCGGGAGGCTGGCCCGCGCGATCTCCAAGCTCAGCGACGCGGCCTGCTCCCCCGCGATCTCCGAGTTCGAGGTGAACCCCCTGATGATTGATGGGGACAGGCTGTGGGCGGTCGACGCCAGGGCATCTATCACCAAGCCCACTTCCTAGAGTCGCATCCCGTTCAGCCACGGGGACGTATCATAATTCAACTCCAGCGGGGCCTCCTCAGATCTTTACTATCGAATATAAAGTTATTCATGTATATTAATGCTAACAGCCAGTTGATCGGTGGCTCCGGCTCACGTCTTTATAGCGCGCCCACTCCACCCTCCCCGGTGAGGCGCGGGCCCGGCCTGAGGAGGAGGGTGGGCGAGGGCGACTGGATGGACATCGAGGGGGCGATCGGCGGCAACAAGTACTGGAACGTCGCGGAGGGCAGGAGGGATTACGTCTACGCCCTGGCCCTCTCGCGCGCCAGGATCCCGGCGCCCGGCGGCCGCTACGTGAGGGCCACGGGGCTCGGCAGGGTGATCGCGCCGGAGCCCGCGGCCAGGTTCTGCAGGAAGTACAGGGTGCTTCTGGTGGACTCAGGTTCCCTGACCGTGGTATCGGTGCTCACTTGGAGGGCCTTCAGGGAGGCAATGGCGAACCCCGACGGGATCCTATCCGCGCTCGAGTCCGGATCCCTCCCGCGCTACATCAACTACAGGGTGATATCCGGTATCATGAGCCGCGATAGCGGGATTCAGCCGCAATCCCCGCATTAGGCCATTCCCGGTTCGGATCTGCATCGACCGCGGCCGCGAACGCGGCCTCCGCCACTACCTTTAACCGGGGACCGGTGTGCAGCGTGGAGGTGCGCGGGCGCCTCGATTGGATACTGTTCCTGACAATGGCGTCGGCGTGGGCGCTCAACTACCCGCTCTCGAAGATCGCACTAGGCTACGTGGATCCATTCCAGTTGACCTTCCTCAGGTTCGCGGCGGCACTGCCCTTCATGGCCGCGCTCATGCCGAGGAGCGCGAGGCCGCTGAGGGGCCTCAGGAGCAATCTCCTGGTGGCGCTGTTCGGGGCGCTGGACCTCCTGGCGGCGTCCTTGCTCTGGTTCATGGGAGAGCGCTACACGACGCCCTCAGTCGCATCGATCATAATCTACACCTACCCGGTGCTGATAACCGCAATGGGATCGGCGATCCTCGGCGAGCGCATGGGGAGGCGGAGGGCCTCCGGGATCGCGCTCGGATTCCTGGGGATCGCGCTCGTGTTCTCGAGCGACGTGAGGGTCTACGGCGCGCTCGGCCCCCTCCTGCTCCTGGGAGCGGCGCTGAGCTTCTCGGCCGCGGCGATCCTGTACCGGAAGTGCCTGATCGGGGAGGACTTCGCCAGGGTGAACTTCTACCATGTGGCGTTCGCGGCCCTGATGGCCGCGGCGCTGGTATCCGTCACAGGTCCCCCGTCGCCGCCGGCGCTGATGGGGCTTCTCCCCGTGCTGATAGTCATGTCGTTCCCTGGCACGGCAGTGGCGTACACCATCTACGTGTACCTCTACTCCAGGCACGAGGTCACGGAGGTGGCCCCTTACCTGTTCCTGGTTCCGGCGCTCTCGGTGATCCTGAGCTACCTCGTGCTGGGCGTCGCGATCACGCCCGTGGAGCTCGCGGGGTTCCTGCCGCTCGCCGCCGGAATATACCTGTCGTCCCTGAAGCGCTGACGTCCTCCCGCCTCCGGGATGAGCTTCCCCCAACTCCTTCATTCCCGGGCGAGCCCCACTTCCCCATGCACGCCGAGATCGTGGAGGCCGCGCACCGCGCCATGATGGAGGGCCGAATCCACTACGTGGAGGCGCTCGGGACCAGGACTGCGAGGAATGCCACAGCTAGAAAGGTCAGGAGGCTGAATCGCATGCGTGCGGAACCCGATGATGTCGCGTTATGCCCAACAAGTACGCGCTGGCAGCGGCGCTTCAGGCGGTAGTCAACAGTGGAGGGGAGGTCCTCGTCCCGGATCCCGGGTATTTCTACTCCGAGGCTGTGACCCTCGCCGGTGGAAGGCCTGACAGATACAGGCTCTCCGATGATTTCTCGCTGGACATCGATGAGATCCGAAGGAGGATCGGCGATTGGACCCGGGCTATCGTGGTCAATCTCGCTTATCAACAAATACGTTGAACATACCATGAGCTGCTTCCCTCCGTTCATACAGGCAGCGGCCGCTTACGCGCTGGACGATCAGGACAGGCTCGTCGCGCCTATGAAGGACGAGTGCGCTAGGAGGAGGACCATTGCCATGGACGCGCTGGAGGGCATCGATGGACTCGACGTCAATCGCATAGAGGGCACGTTCTACGCGTTCCCGAGATGGCCTCCAGGTCGGCTCCGTGAAGCTCGCCGAGATGCTGCTGAGGGAGCAGCGCGTCGCGGTCGTCCCGGGCATCGGGTTCGGCCCATCCGGGAGGGTCGGTTCAGGATATCGTTCTGCCAGTGCGAGGAGGGGCTGCTCAGGGGGCTGGAGGGGCTCCGCGCGTTCCTTCACCGGTCGAGCAGTGGAAGATCTAGCCTCGATAATGTACAGATGGGCGGACCGCTAGATCCCGCGACGTCGGCCTTCCCGCTGCGATCACAGCCCGACCGAGTGCACTACACACTACAGTGGCCCCTTGAACGAGCGGTGCCCGCGATGCGCGATCTTCACGTTCAGCTCCACGATCTCTGGAGGTCTGCCCGCCAGCGCCGTCCTAATGGGGCCCTCCACATGGACATCGCCGCCCAGCGCCGCCAGAACGTGCCGAAGAGGGCTACGCTGGTGAGCACATATGCTCTCTGAGCTTTCCCGCGCCCGGTTCCTCGGCTATCCGGATACCTCCGCTGAAAACGCGCGGACGCGCCCGTTGTGCGCGGCCTCCACCAGCGGCTCGTTGTAGGTGATGAAGCCCTTCAGTAACACTTTCGAGGAATTCTAGCGCCGGCGAGTCCGCAGCTATCAGCGCGTCGAACGATGTCGGGACCGGGTTATCGGCCGATCCCGGGCCCCGACGACCATACCTCGACCTTGCCGTCCCTCGTCTGGGGGCCGTAGACCGTGACCATCGATGCGCTATCGTCGATGGAGAACCGGCGGCCATGATGTCCTACTGCTTACTCGCAGCGCCCCGTTCTAGCCGCGCCAGCCTCCATCTGACATAGCTCGGGGAGATAGCCCGGGGAGGCGGACCCGGCATAACTTTGCTTGAATACGGCGATGACATCGGGGTTGAGCGTCACGCACATATGAGCGCGAACGCCCCCAAATCCGAAGTCCTTACGAACCCGCGGAGGATCGGCGGCGCTGGCGGCCACCCTGGCCCGACGCCGCTATCCTGTTCCTGATTGCTGAGAGCAGCCTGCCGTG
>WYEM01000069.1 GCA_009903775.1 Nitrososphaerota archaeon
GTTCCTCCCTATGACCGTGAGCGGGGGTATGTAGACGAGCCCCTGTATCCTGGTCCCGCTCCCTATCCTCACGTCCCTGTCCACGTGCGCCAGGCTCCCTATCACCACGTCGTCCCCTATCTCCACGTTGTCGCCCACGTAGGCGAAGTGCCATATCCTCACGTTCCTGCCCATCCTCACGTTCCTGCCCACGTAGTTGATGACCCCGCTCAAGGCGCCCTCACCTCCACCGGCTCGCCCGCGCGGGCGGACGCCTCGGCCGCCTCCGCGAGCGCAGTGGTGATCATGGCCTCGCGGCCGGACACTATCCTGCCCCCGGACCCCGCGGCCGCCTTCAGGAACTCCTCGAGCTCCGCCCTCAGGGGCTCCCAGGTCTGTATCCTGGGCTCCCAGCGCCCCCTCTCGTCGTCTATCGTGAGCCTCATCGCGACGAAGTCCACGGTCGCTATGGACTCGGAGAACACGACGGTCATGCGGCGCTCCTTCTTCGGGGTTATCCAGTTCGACGTTATCACCGCCACCTTGGGGTCGTCGAACTCCAGCACCACGACCGCGTAGTCCTCCCTCGGCCCGACGATCGTGGAGAGCCTGGCGTAGACCCTGCGGGGGTCCCCCAGGAGCCACCTGGCGGTGTCGATGTCGTGGACCGACGTGTCGTGCAGTATGCCCACGTCCGCTATGTGGGCCGGCCTCCGGTTCTCCCTGTGGAACTCAGCGAAGAGGGGGCGCCCCGTCCTCCCGGAGTCCATCATCGACTTGAGCTCCGAGACCGCCGGGTTGTACCTCTCTATGTAGCCGGCGGCCAGGACCACCCCCGCCGAGGCCGCGGCCTCGACGATGTCCCTCGCCTCCGCCACCGTGGGGGCTATGGGCTTCTCCACCAGCACGTGCTTGCGGGCCCCTATCAGCTTGAGCGCGACCTCCCTGTGCGTGCTCGTGGGCGTCGCGACCACCGCCGCGTCGAAGTCCGCGCCCGCTATCAGGTCGTCCACGCTCCGGTACCAGGGGACCCCGTAGAGCCCGGAGAACTCCCGCGCCCTCGCCTCGTCGACGTCGCAGACCGCGGCCAGCGCCCCGAGCTCCCTCAGGACGCGCGCGTGGTTCTTGCCCCAGCCCCCGACGCCGACGACCGCCACCCTGGGGCTCACGGCCGCGCTGAGGCGCGGGCCCAAATTAACTTTGGGGGGCCGCCTGGCGGCCCGAGATCTCCGGGCGGGGGTAGAGGACCCTGACCACCAGGCGCCCCTCGAACCTCCTGGCGGAGAGGGCCTCCTCGTCGCGCCTGGTGCACACGAGCGCGACGTCCCTCCCCTCCAGCTGGAGGAGCCTGTCGGACCTCGTGTGGCTCAGGTCCACGAACGTGGAGGCGAGCGCCTCCCTCAGCCGCCCGAAGGCCCAGGGCTCCTCGCCCCTGAGGGACCCCTCGTCGAGGGTCCAGAGGATCGCTATCCTCGCGCGGCTCATCCTCATCCCGATCCCCCTTATGGACTCCTTGAGGGAGGACGTGAGCCTCTTCGAGTACTCGTCGAACGCGCGGCGCACGAGGGAGTAGACGCTGTGGGCGGAGCTCCCGGGGTCGGCGCCCGCGCCCACGAGGAACGCCTCGAGGACCCCCGCGAACGCGTCGCGCAGGTAGCCGACCGGGGGGCCCCTGGCGACGACCCCCCTGACGAGGCGCGGCATCGCGGAGGAGAGGGCCCAGTCTATGTGCGCGGCCTCCGCGTCCTCCACGTCCATGACCTCGCCGCCCGTGGCCTCGACGAGCCAGCCCGGCGCGTCGCCGCGCCTGACGCCTATGTACCTCACGGACCCGTCCGGCCCCACCGGCGCGTAGACGTAGCGCGGGGGCCTGCCCGTCCTGTCCGCTATGAACTCCTCTATCTGGGAGTTCTCACCCGGCCCCACGGGCAGCGCGTTGATCAGGGTCCTGTCCCCCAGGTGGGGCGCCAGGACCTCCAGGTGGGACCTTATCTCCTGGAGCCTGGGGCCCGGGTCCTCTATGGACCTGTAGCGGGGGGCGAAGACGACCTCGGAGGAGGACGAGAGGGCCCCGTCCAGCGAGGCCACGGGCGTCAGGGAGTCCTGCTGGGGCGAGCGCGCCACGTCGGAGGCGCGGTAGGCCACCCCCAGGACCTCGTCCACGAAGTACGCGCCATCGCGCCCGGGGACGCGCGACGAGAGCCTGAGCAGCTCCGACGAGAGCCCGTAGAACAGCGTGCTCCGCCCCATCCCGGAGCAATGCTATTTAATATTATTTCAATGATACGGCGGCGTGCGCGTGTGGCTGGACGCCCTGACGCCGAAGCAGCTGCTCTTCCTGGCGGCCGTGGGCGCGGAGCTGGAGGCCAGGGGGGCCGAGGTCCTCCTGACCACGAGGCACTACGAGGAGCTGGACGCCCTGGAGGCCAGGCTGGGGCTCAGCACCGTCAAGGTGGGCAGCCACGGGGGAGGGGACCTCAGGGGGAAGCTGGAGGCGAGCCTCAGGAGGTCCCTAGAGCTCCACGGGATGGTCGCGGACTTCGGGCCCGACCTGGCCCTGGCGACGGCGAGCCCCGAGGCGGCCAGGATATCCTACGGCCTGGGCATCCCGCTGCTCGCGTTCAACGACTCCCCCCACTCAGTGGCGGTCGCCAGGCTCGTGGTCCCCCTGGCCAGCCGCCTGTACTCGCCGTGGCTCATCAGGAGGTCCGACTGGCTGGCGGCGGGCGTGATCCCCGCCGCCTACGCCAAGTACCGCTCGCTGGACCCCATGGCGTGGCTGCTCAGGAGGGACCTGTGGCCCCCGAGGGAGCCCTGGGAGGACGCCAGGGGGGCGATCGTCGTGAGGGCGGGCGAGTCCCGCGCCTACTACTACGGAGGGGGGGTGGACGCGGCGGAGCTGGCCAGGCGCCTGGCCAGGGACTACCCGGTGGTCCTCCTGTCCAGGTACTCGGAGGGGGAGGTCGGGGACGGCGTGCGCGCCGTGGGGCCGGGCTTCTTCGGCCCGAACGTCCTCGAGGGGGCGCTGGCGTTCGTGGGCCTCGGGGGCACGATGAGCCAGGAGGCGCTGCTCATGGGGGTCCCGACGGTGAGCGCGTACCCGGGCGAGTACAGGATAGAGGCGGAGCTGGTCAGGAGGGGCCTGATGCTGAAGGCCGGCGGGACCGAGGAGGCGGTCGAGCTGGTCAGGAGGGCGGTGGAGGAAGGGGACCGCCTCAGGGCCAGGGCCTCCGCGTTCCGCGGGTCGCTGGTGGACCCCGCGGCGTTCGCCGCGGAGGAGGCCGTGAGGTTCCTGGAGGGGCGCGGGGCCTCGGCCGGTCGCGGCCGATCCCGCCAGGAAGCCGACGAGCCTCGAGAGCCTGTCCCTGGCGCCCCCGGGGGGGAACTCCCCCAGCGCCCCCAGGGCCGCGGAGCACTCGGACCTCAGGGAGTCGAGCAGCTCGTCCCTCGAGAGGGCCGGCCTCACGAGGTCCACGAGCTCGCGCCCGCGGCCCCTCCCCATGTCCTCCAGGTCGTCCGCCAGCTGATAGGCGACGCCGAAGTGCCACCCGAACGACGAGGCCGCCGGGAGGGACCCGGGGCTCGCCGAGAGCGCGGCGCCCAGCTCGGCCGCCACCTGGAAGAGGGAAGCCGTCTTGAGCCCCACGACCTCCCTGTACTCGTCGCGGGTGGCGCCGCCCCTCGAGATGAGGTCCATCTCCCTCTCCTCGCCCTCGGCCATCATCATGGCCGCCCTGGAGACCTGGCCCATGATGGGGACGCCCGCCCTCCCGTAGGAGGACGCTATGTCCAGTATTATCGAGAAAGCGAAGTCCGCCAGCACCAGGGACCTGCCTACCCCGTAGACCGCGTGGAAGGGGGGCCTCCCCCGCCTCGACTGCTCCTCGTCTATTATGTCATCGTGCACGACCGATATCACGTGCAGGAGCTCCGGTATCATCGACGCCTGGTAGGGGCTGAAGGCGCCGGGGCCCAGGGACTCGTTGACCAGCACCGTGATGAGGGGCCTGAGCCTCTTGCCGCCCGCCATTGCGTACCCGAGCATCGGCGCCAGCGGGTTCCCCGAGTAGCGCCTGAGGAGGGAGTCCACCTCCCCCTCCAGCCTCGCCAGGAGCCCGCCGAACTCCCTCTCGTAATCCGCGATCCTCCTGTCCACCCCGGTCCACTCCACCGCCACGTGGTGCCCCCGACGGCCGCTTATAAAAGGGTGGGGACGCAACCGCGCGCCGGTTCTCACAAACTGCTTATAACGGAGCTCGGGCAACGAGCTCCGAATGCAGCGGGGCTTCCATCCCCCTTGCGAGGCGATGATAAGGGTCGTGCTGCCGGCATTCAGGTCCCTCGTCGCCAAGCGGCTGGCCGCGAACTACGGCCTTCCGCAGACGGAGATAGCTAGGCTCCTGGGCATCACGCAGCCCTCGATAAGCTTCTACCTCTCGAGCAAGCGGGGCAAGTGGATGGAGGTCCTCGAGGAGAACCCGAGGATAAGGGAGCTGGCCGACCGCTTCGCCATGGCGCTCGCGCAGGGCAACCTCTCGCCGGAGGAGGGCGAGGCGTACCTGTGCCAGGCCTGCCTCGCTTTCAGGGAGTCCCCGGAGCTCAGGGGGATCTCCGCGCTCACCTGAGGGCGGGGCAACGTTAATCTTGGGGGGCGGCGCACTGCGGCCGCTCCGGTGGTGTAGCCCGGTCAAGCATGGCGGCCTTTCGAGCCGTCGATCGCGGGTTCAAATCCCGCCCGGAGCACTATGCGCCCCGGATGGAGAATGATATGGGCTGGGTATCCGGTCGAATGAATCAATAATTAATCAAGGAGATAAAGCGCGGGGGAAGTGGGCGCTCGGCGGTGGGAGGGCCGCCGGGTCAGTCGCCCTCCTCCTTCTTGCCCTTCTTCTCCTCCTCCTTGCCGGTGGTGCCCTTCGCGGCTATTATGTCGTCTATCCTCAGCACCATCGAGGCGGCGTCGGTGGCGGCCTTCACCACCTGGAGCTTCACGCTGAGCGGCTCGTACACGCTCTTGGCGTCCATGTCCACGACCTT
>WYEM01000093.1 GCA_009903775.1 Nitrososphaerota archaeon
GCTCGACGCTGAGCTCCGTGCAGGCCGAGGCCGCCCAGATATCCAGCGTCAACAGCCTGGTGCTGGCGACGATAGTCATCGCGATAATAGTGCTCGTCCTCGAGGTAGTCGTCCTCGTGAGGCATCGGTAGGGGAATCCCCTTTCCATTGATATTTTTTATTATATTTTCTCCTTAGCAACATTCCTCCACGCGCCGCTCCGAGGGGCAGCCGCGCGCGGGACGGGCCGGCCCCCGCGGTTGACACAGTTGTCCACAGGCGTTGACTCCAAGCGATTTCGGCTGTCCCCCGCCATCAGTCCCCAGGCCATGAAGGGACTGGGGACGTTGGTCGGGTTCTGGTTCCTGGGGTTCGCGGTGGGCCTGATAGGGGACCTCCTGCTGGTGAAGGCCGGCGTCATCTACGCCCTCTGGGCGGCGCTCGTCGCCCTCCTGGGCAACTCGCTGCTGGTCCAGGGGCTGCTCGTCGGCGTGGCGACCGGCTTCATCAGCATGGTCTCCGTGCTGGCCTGGGCCTACCTGTCCAGGGAGCGCTGACCCTGGGCCGCGCCCCGCTCAGCCTTCCCCGCTTTTTGCTCCCCCCTTCAATGATTCATCTCATCCCATCCCGCGATGCCCTCGCCGGCCTCGGGGCCGTCTCTGCCCCCGCCGGGCGGGAAACAATAAATTCCTCCGAGGGCCTGGCCGGCGAGTTGGAGCCGAGCTCCGGGGCGGTCCCCGAGGGGTACCTCATAAGGAGGGCCACCAGGGACGACCTGCCCGAGGTCATCAGGCTCAACAGGGAGAACCTGCCCGAGAACTACTCCGAGGACTTCTTCGAGGACGTCCTGGAGTCGAACCCGGACTCCTTCCTGGTGGCCGAGGGGGACGGCGGGAGGCTCGTCGGCTACATAATGTGCAGGGTGGAGGTCGGGTTCCCCCTGGTGGGCAGGTCGCCCATCACAAGGAAGGGCCACGTGATATCGATAGCGGTCGACCCGGGGCACAGGAGGAGGGGCCTCGGGACCGCGCTCATGACCGAGGGCATGAGGGCCCTGAGGGCCAGGGGCTGCTCCGAGGTCTACCTGGAGGTCAGGGTCAGCAACGAGCCGGCCATATCCCTCTACAGGAGGCTCGGCTTCAGGCCGGTCAGGAGGATACCGGGATACTACAGGGACGGGGAGGACGCGTTCGTGATGGCGAGGTCCCTCCGACCTTGACCGCGGGGTGGGCCTGCGCGGGCGACGCGCTCGTGGCCGCGAGCTACGCCGCGGCCGCCTACCAGGACCTGAGGAGCAGGGAGGTGGAGGACCTCACCTGGGCGCCGGCGGCCCTCGGGGTCGCCCTCATGGTCGCGCTGGGGCCCCGGGGGGCCCTGGTCCCTCTCGCCCTGAGGATCGCAGCCATGGCGGCCCTGGGGATCGCCGCATGGAGGCTCGGGCTGGCCGCCTCCGGCGACGTCGCGGCGATGGCGCTGATAGGCGCGAACGGGTGCGCCCTCTCGCCGGTCCCGGAGCTGGCCGCCGCCATGGCGGCGGCGCTCGCCATCTGGGCCGCCGAGGCGGGGCTGAGGAGGGGCGCAGTCCTCGGCGTGGAGGAGGCGGCGACGGACCGCAGGTGGCTCCCCAGGAGGATCCTGGGCCCGGACGGGAGCGTCCTCGAGGACCTGTCGGGGGCCCCGCCCGAGGAGGCGCTGGCCGCGCTCGGGAGGTACAGGGGGAGGCCCGGGGTGCTCGTCGAGGCCTCCTATGGGGTCCCATTGGCCGCCGCGCTCGGCGCGGGGTACATCGCCGCCGTGGCCTCGCTCGCGGCGCTCGGCGCGTGCTGCCGAACCGTTCTCGGAAAATGTATTATAAGCTGCGCCGCCCGCCCGTGGATCGTGGGGAGCGGCGATGGTCGACTCGGTCACGCTGAGGGTCATGGAGGCCTACACGAGGGACGTGGGCCGGGGGGTCGCGCGCGTCGACTACGAGGTCATGGACACGCTTGGCGCCTCCACCGGGGACGTCCTGGAGATCAAGGGCAGGAAGAGGACCGTCGCCAAGTGCCTCCCCCTATACCCCTCAGACGAGGGGAGGGGCTTCATAAGGATAGATGGGCTCATAAGGAACAACGCCGGGGTCGCCATAGGGGACACGGTGGTCGTCAGGAAGGCCAAGGCGGTGCCCGCCGAGAGGCTGACCCTGGCTCCGCTGGAGAACGTGCCCCCCGTAGACGAGCGCTACATAGCGGACGCCCTGGAGGGCATACCGGTGACCAAGGGGGACACGGTGATGGTCCCCTACTTCGGCGGCAGGCTCACCTTCCAGGTGGTGTCCGTCCAGCCGCAGGCGGACGCCGTGGTCATCACCCAGAGGACGGCGATAACGGTGTCCGAGAGGGCCGCGGAGCTCAGGGGGATAAAGCACGTCACGTACGAGGACATAGGGGGCCTGAAGGAGGAGATACAGAAGATAAGGGAGATGGTGGAGCTCCCCCTCCGCCACCCCGAGCTCTTCGAGAGGCTCGGCATAGAGCCCCCGAAGGGCGTGCTGCTCTACGGGCCCCCCGGCACGGGCAAGACCCTGCTCGCGAAGGCGGTCGCGAACGAGACGAACGCGCACTTCATAAGCATAAGCGGGCCCGAGATAATGAGCAAGTTCTACGGCGAGTCCGAGGCGAGGCTCAGGGAGATATTCCGCGAGGCCAAGGAGAAGGCCCCATCGATAATATTCATCGACGAGATAGACGCGATAGCCCCGAAGAGGGAGGAGGTCACGGGGGAGGTCGAGAAGAGGGTCGTCGCCCAGCTCCTCGCCCTGATGGACGGGCTGGAGAGCAGGGGCAAGGTGATAGTGATAGGCGCTACGAACAGGCCCAACGCGATAGACCCTGCGCTCAGGAGGCCAGGGAGGTTCGACAGGGAGATAGAGATCAGGGTCCCGGACAGGAAGGCGAGGGTCGAGATACTCCAGATACACACCAGGAACGTGCCCCTCGCCCAGGACGTGGACCTCGAGAGGCTGGCCGCCATTACCCACGGGTTCGTGGGCGCGGACCTCGAGTACCTGGTGAAGGAGGCAGCCATGAACGCGCTCAGGAGGGTCCTGCCCCAGATAGACCTCGAGGCCGAGAAGATACCCGCCGAGGTCCTGGAGAAGATCCAGGTGACCATGGGGGACTTCGAGCAGGCGCTCAGGGGGATAACGCCCTCGGCGCTCAGGGAGGTCTACGTGGAGGTGCCCGAGGTCCACTGGGACGACATAGGCGGGCTGGACCAGGTGAAGAGGGAGCTGAGGGAGGCTATCGAGTGGCCCCTGAAGTACCCCGAGCTCTACCGCAGGCTGGGCTACACGATCCCCAAGGGCATACTGCTCTACGGGCCCCCCGGCACCGGCAAGACCCTGCTCGCGAAGGCGGTGGCCACCGAGAGCGAGGCGAACTTCATAAGCGTGCGCGGGCCCGAGCTGCTGAGCAAGTGGGTGGGCGAGAGCGAGAGGGCGGTCAGGGAGGTCTTCCGCAGGGCCAGGCAGGCCGCCCCCTGCGTGGTGTTCTTCGACGAGATAGACGCGCTGGCGCCGGTCAGGGGGCTATCCGCCGACTCGATGGTGACTGAGAGGGTGGTGAGCCAGCTGCTCACGGAGCTGGACGGCCTCGCGCCCCTCTCCGGGGTGGTCGTGCTGGCTGCCACGAACAGGATAGACATAGTAGACCCGGCTCTCCTCAGGGCCGGGAGGTTCGACAAGCTCATCTACGTGCCGCTGCCCGACGCCAAGGCCAGGGCGGAGATACTGAGGATCCACCTCAGGGGGAAGCCGGTGGCCCAGGACGTCGACGTGGAGAAGATCGCGGAGCTCACGGACGGGTTCAGCGGCGCGGACCTGGCGTCCGTCGTGAACACGGCGGTCTCGATAGTCCTCCAGGAGTTCCTGGACAAGTACCCCAACCCGAGGGACGCGAGGGACCACGCCGAGGAGGCCGCGCTGGAGCTCAGGCACCTGGAGGAGGCCATAAAGCGCGTGAGGAGCTCGAGGGAGGGCAAGACTATCGAGAGGCAGCCCGTCCCCTACTACAGGTAGGCCGCGCTGTCGCCTTTTTATATCGGTCGCCCTCCCGCGCGCCCGTGGGGTCCAGGGGCATAGTGGGCAGGGGCACGTGGATGGACATGGTCGCCCGCAGGATCGTGGAGAGGGACGAGTCCCTGGGGAGGGACACTTCCCTCATGAGGGTCGAGAGCGGGCTCGGCGCCTCGGGGATACCGCACATAGGGAGCCTCTCCGACGCGGTGCGGGCCTACGGGGTCGCGCTGGCCCTCAGGGACTCGGGCCACAGGTCCGAGCTCATAGCGTTCTCCGACGACATGGACGGGCTGAGGAGGGTCCCGGCGGGCCTGCCGGACTGGCTCTCCGGGCACATAGGGGAGCCCGTCTCGAGGATACCCGATCCCTTCGGCTGCCACGGGAGCTACGGCGATCACATGAGCTCCCTCCTGACGGAGGCCCTGGACGAGCTGGGCGTCGAGTACGTCCACGAGTCGGGCGCGCGCATGTACAAATCCGGGGCGCTGCTGCCCCAGGCCAGGGCGATCCTCTCCCGCGCGGGGGAGGTCGGCGAGATAATACGCGAGACCACGGGCCAGGAGAAGTTCACCAGGAGCCTGCCGTTCTTCGCCGTCTGCGAGCGGTGCGGCAGGATATACACGACCGTCGCCACGGGCTACGATCCCAGCACCGACACGGTGACGTACGAGTGCGTGGGGGCGCGCATAGGGGGCAGGTGGGTGCCCGGGTGCGGCCACAGGGGCGAGGTGAAGCTGTCGAGCGGGGAGGGGAAGCTCAGCTGGAAGGTCGAGCTCGCCGCCAGGTGGGCGGCGCTGGACGTGAGGTTCGAGGCGTACGGCAAGGACCTGGAGGACTCGATAAGGGTTAACGACAGGGTCTCCGACGAGGTCCTCGGCTTCCCCCACCCCTACCACGTCAGGTACGAGCTCTTCCTTGACAGGAGCGGGAGGAAGATATCGAAGTCCACCGGGAACGTCGTCACGCCCCAGGCCTGGCTGAGGTACGGCACGAAGCGCAGCCTGGTCCTCCTGATGTTCAAGAGGATAGTGGGCACGAGGTACGTGTCCCTGGAGGACATACCCAAGTACGTCGACGAGTACGACAGGCTAGAGGACCTCTACTTCGGAGGGGGAGGGGGGCAGGACGCCGCCAGGCTCAGGGGCCTGTACGAGTACGTCAACTTCCTCAGGCCCCCGCCCGCGCCCGACGTCCACGTGCCCTACAGGCTCCTCGCGGAGCTGGGCCGCGCGGCCCCCGAGGAGGGGGCGGTCGAGTTCGTCCTCGAGCGCCTGAGGAGGTACCGCATGGTCAGGGAGGCCACGCCGGGGCTCATCGAGAGGATAGAGAAGGCCAGGAGGTGGGCCCTCGAGGTAGAGGGGAGGGCCCCGGAGTACGTCCCCACCAGGGAGGAGGCCGAGGCCATGCTCGAGCTGGCCTCCGCGCTCAGGTCTACGGAAGATCCCGCGGCCATACAGAACGCCGCGTTCGAGGCCGCCCGCAGGCGCGGCATGGAGCCGGCGTCCCTCTTCAGGGCCCTCTACCGCGCCCTCATAGGGGCGGACAGCGGGCCCAGGTTCTCCTCCTACGCCCTGGACGTGGGCAGGGAGCGCGTCGCCTCCGTGCTGGAGGAGGCGGCCCGCCGCGCCCTCGGCGGGCCGGAGCCCGCCCCCCCATCAGCGCCCCCAGGGCCCCGCGCATGACCATGACGCCCGCCCCCCCGCTCAGCTCTGGGTGGAACATGAAGCCGTAGAGCCCGTCCCCGGAGAACGCCTCTATCCCCCCCGCCTCGCTCCGCGCCAGCTCCCTCAGGCCCGGCGCCAGCCTCCGGATCCTCCTGGCCCTCGCCTCGTAGAACCTCGCCACATCCGAGGGGAGGCCGGAGAAGGCGGGGTCCGAGCGGTCCACCCTGACCGGGTTCAGCCCGCGGAGCCTCGCCCCCATGAGCTCCAGCGTCCCGCCCAGCGAGTTGTTGATCAGCTGGGCTCCGTAGCAGACGCCCAGGGCCGGCATCCCCGCGGAGCGGGCGGCCCTCAGGAGAGCCGTGGCGATCCTGTCGGAGGCGGAGCTGGCGCGCCTCCTCCCGCCCAGGGCGAGGGCGTCCGCGTCCCCGAGGGCGCGCAGCGCGTCCTCGGCGCTGAAGGACTGGTCGACCACGCGCACCTCGTTCCCGAGGGCCACCAGGAGCTCGTAGAGCCTGGGGGCCGAGCAGCCGCCCGCGTCGAACATCAGGATGACGGCCAACGCCCCCGGAGGTGGCGCCCCGCCCTAATTTGGGTGTCGGCGCGATTCCTCCGCCCTCTGCTGGCCCTCCGAGAACACCCTCACGGAGACCCTGTCGCCGTCCCTGAGCCCCAGGGCCTCCCTCAGGCTCACCGGGGCTATGAGCTCCATTACCGTGTAGTCGTAGTGGGTCCTCTCGGCCACGACCACCGCCCCGGCCACGTCCTCGATCAGCGCCCTGTAGCACGTCACCGCGCCGTAGGTGCGGACGCCGTCCGAGAACCCGCTCACGCGTATCCCTCCCCTGGCGATCAGCTCCCTGAACTGCATGCGCTGGGACGGCGAATCCAGCCTGACGTTCAGGGTCCCGGGGTAGGGCTCGAACCCCAGCTTCCTGGCGAACTGGGACCTGTAGCCCTCGAGCGACATGTAGTACCTGCCCTCCCCTATCCCGCTGAACACCGTTCCGGTGAACAGGTAGGACTCGGGCGGCTCCTCCAGCACGGACCTGAGGACCAGGTAGAGCCCGACGAGCTCGTTGACCCCCTGGGGGGTGAGCTTCACCTCCGTCGACCTCCCCCTCCGGTAGCGCTCCACGAGCCCCGCCCCCTCCAGCAGCTCCAGCTGCCTGCTCGCGGCCTGCTGGCTCCTCCCTATGCGCCTCGCGAGCTCCGAGGTCGTTATGGGCACCGGCCCGTCCTTCGCGCCCATGAGCAGCAGCTCCACCAGCGTCTGCAGGTACCCGCGGCCGACCCCCCCGCGCGCCGGCACGCCCGCCCTGGGTCCCCTCGCAATATCACATTTACTACAAAATTTTTTGTAGCTACAATCAAGCTTAAATAAGGGGTGGGCCGCCGGCCCCCGTGCGCCCGAGGGACAGGGTCGCCATCGCCCAGGGGGCCGCGGTGGGGGCCCTGGCATCGGCCCTGGGGATGGTCCAGATACCCTTCCCGCTCGTCCCCTACCTCATATTCGACCTGGGGGAGATACCGGTGGCCGCGCTCATGCTGGCGGGCTCCCCCCTGCCCTCGCTCGTGGCGTCCCTCGTCTACTTCGGGGTGCTGAACGCGATGGGCCAGTTCGTCCCCATAGGGCCCGCCCTCAGGCTGGCCGCCCTCCTCTCCATGCTCGCGGGCCTCTACCCATTCTCGAGGCGCGGCCCGCCCTCCGGGGCGGCGCTCGCCGGGGCGTTCGCGCTCTCGACGCTCATCAGGGTCGCCGCCATGACGGCGCTGAACTACTGGGTCCTCTCGGCGCTCTTCCCCGGGCTCATCGGGGCCACCGCGGACGTCATCCGCAGGTACCTGGGCCTGGGGCTCTCGCCGCTCGGGCTCGTCCTCCTGATGACCGCCGCCTTCAACGTCGCGCAGTCCGCGCTCTCCGTGCTGCCGGCCGCGGCCGTCGCCCGCGCCCTGAGGGCTGCCGGGCTCCCCTGAGCCGGCTGGGACCATGGCCCCCGCCCGCCGCGTGGCCTTCGAGCCCCGCCCCGTCCCCCTCCTGACCAGGTCGTCGATCCTCAGGATCCTCGAGGCTGCGCGCTCCGGCTCGCACTCGATCGAGGTCAGCCTGGACCTCGGCCTGAGCTCCGAGCCCGTGCGCCTGGCCGGCGGCCGCGCATCCCTCCGCGGCCTGGAGGTGGAGCTCGAGGAGCTGAGGAGGGCGTCTCTCGACGCCTCGGAGAGGGACGTGCTGGCCCCGGCCCCCGGGGGAGGCCTGGCGAAGGTCCAGTTCTTCTCGGGCTCATTCTACAAGCTGAGGAACGTGGAGGGCACGGCGCCAACGCTCGAGATCGACGGGATACACATGCACAGGATCTCCGGCACGACCCCCTGGGCGGACGCCGCCTCCAAGGTGAGGGCCGCGCGCGTGGGCCCGGGGTCTGTGGTCCTGGACATCGCCACCGGGCTCGGCTACACTGCCGCGCACGCGCTCCGCGCGGGGGCCGCCCGCGTGGTGACCGTGGAGGCGGACCCGAACGTGCTGGGGATCGCCTCGGTGAACCCCTGGTCCAGGGGCCTCGCGTCCGGGCGCGCCGAGCTCCTCCTGGGGGACGCGCTGGAGGCGGTCCGCGCGATGCCGGGGGAGGCCTTCACCCACGTGATACACGATCCGCCCCGCTTCGCCCTGAGCCCCCGCATGTACTCCGAGGACATGTACTCCGAGATCCTGAGGGTCCTGAGGCCGGGCGGGATCCTGGTCCACTACACGGGCGAGCCGGGCCGCGCGAGGGGGCGCGACCTCCCCGGGGCGACGGCGTCCAGGCTCCGCTCGGTCGGGTTCGAGGTCCTGGGCTACCTGCCCGGCGCCATGTGCGTGGTGGCGAGGAGGCCGCGCCCCCGGCGGCGATCGGAAGCCGAGCTCCCTGTAGATCTGCTCCAGGACCTTCCTCCTCCTCTCCTCCATCTCCGCGTACAGGTTCCTCCCGCTGCTGTCTATCGTGACTATGAGCGGGCCGAAGTCCTCGACCTCCAGCTCCCACATGGCCTCCGCCATCCCCAGCTCCTCGAGCCAGTGGACGCCCAGCACCCTCTTTATCGAGTTCGCGGCGAGGACCCCGGCGCCGCCCGTGAACACCGCGTAGGCCGCGCCGAGCCTCCGGGCCGCCTCGGCGGTTCCCCTCCCGAGGCCCCCCTTCCCGATTATCAGCCTGACCCCCGTCCTCTCCATGAACTCGGGCTCCACGCTCTCCATCCTGGCGCTCGTCGTGGGGCCGGCGGCCACGACCCTCCACCCGCCGTCCTCCCTCTCCACCACCGGGCCGCAGTGGTAGAGGGCGAGCCCCCTGAGGTCCACGGGCAGCGGCCTCCCCTCCCTCAGGAGCTCCAGCGCCTTCCTGTGGGCCTCGTCGCGGGCGGTCACCACCTTCCCTGTCACGTACAGCACGTCGCCGACGGCCAGAGACCTGGCCTCCTGCTCCGAGATCGGCAGCCTGATGCGGCGCTCGGCCATCGTCGCACCCCCATGTGCCTCGAGACTATCCTGTGGGATCCGTCCGCCTTAAACTCGGCGGTCCCCCTCCTGACCGCCCAGCAGTTCGTCGTGAACGCGACCGCGAGCGACGCCGGGTGCCTGTGCCCGTACTCGACCTTGACGTCCAGCGCGGTCGTGGGGCCCCCGAAGCCGTGGGGGCCTATCTCGAGCCTGTTGACCAGCCCCAGGATCTCCTCCTCGAGCCTGGCGACCTCGGGCTCCGGGTGCCTCTCCCCTATCGGCCTCAGCAGGGACCTCTTCGCCAGCTTGGACGCGACGTCGACCCCGCCCGCTATCCCGACGCCGATCACGACCGGCGGGCAGGGCATGGCCCCCGCGTTGAACATGGACTCCACCACGAACCTCTTGACGCCGTTCAGCCCCTGGATGGGGGGGATGACCCTGGAGACCGAGGGGTACTCGCTGCCGCCCCCCTTGAAGAGGACGGTGAGGAGGAGCCCGTCCCCCTCCGTGAGCTCCAGGTCCACCCACGGCATGTGGGATCCCGTGTTGTCCCCGCTGTTCCTGTCCCTCATGGGGTCCACGGCGTTCGGCCTGAGCGGTATCCTCCTCGTGGCCTCCCTGGTGGCCTCCCTCAGGGCGTCCTCCAGCTCGAGCAGGAGGGGGAAGTCGCGCCCCGCCCTGGCGAAGAAGTAGACCATGCCGGTGTCCTGGCAGATGGGCCGCGCCAGCCCGCCGGCCAGCTCCGCGTTCCTCAGGATCGCCTCCAGCTGCTTCCTGGCGAGCTCGTTCCCCTCCCTCTCCGCCGCCCTCCTGAGCGCCTCGTGCGCGTCCACCGGGAGGCGCGTCGCCGCCACCCTCATCAGGTCGACGACGCCCTCGACGAACTCCCTCCTGGCCGACATCGCGCGCCCTCCGGGCCCGCGCTAAATGTGCGTTGCGGGCCCCCTCCCGCGCAAACTTTGCCACCCATCACCTTCGCCTTCTTGGGAAACGCTTAAACGGGAACCGCGCACACAGCTCCCTCCATAATGAGGGTGGCCCTAGTCTCCTCCCCGGGCCTCAGGCCGCTCGAGATCTACCAGAGCATAGGCGTGCGCTCCCCGCCCCTCGGCCTCGCCTACATCGGCGCCGTCCTGGAGGGGGCCGGCCACCAGGTCATGATACTGGACGCCCCGACCCAGGGCATGGGCGTCGACGAGGCCGCGAGGGAGGTGCTCTCGTGGAGGCCCGACGTCGTGGGAATAAGCGCCGTGACGCCGACCGCCAAGGGCGGCTACAGGCTCGCGTGCGCGATAAAGAGCAGGGCCCCGGACCTCCCGATCGTCATGGGGGGCCAGCACGTCTCCTTCATGTACCGGGAGGCCCTCTCCACGGGGTGCGTGGACTACGTCGCGATAGGCGAGGGGGAGCGCACAATGGCCGAGCTCGTGGAGGCCATATCCGGGGCCAGGGACGCGGAGTCCGTCGACGGGCTCGCCCTCCCCGGCCCCAGGCTGACGAGGCCCAGGAGGCCCATAGAGAACCTGGACGAGCTCCCGGAGCCCGCCCGCCACCTCCTCCCCATGGACGAGTACACCGTCTTCGACAAGCCCGTCAGGATAATTCACGTGATAGCCAGCAGGGGATGCCCCTACGGCTGCATATACTGCTCCACGAGCTACTACTGGGGCCGCAGGTACAGGATAAGGAGCGCGAGGCTCGTGGCGGACGAGATAGAGAGGGCCACCCAGAAGTACGGGACCAACATAGTCGTGTTCGCGGACGACGAGCTCACCCTATCGCACAAGTGGGTCTACGAATTCCTGGACGAGCTGGATAGGAGGAAGCTGGACATATCCTGGACCTGCGGGACCAGGGTGAGCAGCGTGAACAGGGACCTGCTGGAGCGGATGAGGGCCAAGGGGTGCAACATAATCTACTACGGGGTGGAGTCCTACAACGACGAGGACCTCCTCAGGATAAGGAAGAAGATAACGACGGGGCAGGTCCAGGACGCCGTCCGCGCCACGAAGGAGGCCGGGATGGAGGTCGCCGGCAGCTTCGTCCTGGGGTTCCCGTGGCAGAGGGTCGAGGACGTGAGGAACACCGTGAAGTTCGCGGAGAGGCTGAACTTGGACTACGCGCAGTTCACCGTCGCCACCCCCTACCCCGGGACCCCGCTCTACGAGGAGGCGCTCAGGGACGGCCTGATAGAGGTCTGGGACTGGGATTACTACACCACCGTCTACCCGGTCATGAGGGGGATGTACATAGCTCGCGACCAGATGATCAAGCTCCTGGGCTGGGCCTACAGGAAGTTCTACATGAGGCCGAGCTACCTGCTCTCCCAGCTCAGGAAGAACAGGCTGAGGACTATGATCGACATGATGGCGCGCGCCATAGGGTCGGCCATCTCGAGCATGAGGAGCTCGGTGGCGCCGCGCATCTACGGCGGCCTCGAGGAGTACGAGAGGGCGCTCATCGAGGAGGTGAGGTCCGGGTTCGAGGGCGTCAGGTCCACCTGGCGCGCGCGGAGGGAGGTGGGGGCCAGTGAGCGACGGCGCGTCGGGCGGGGGCGGCGGGCTATCGCGCTTCTTCGCGGCGCTCCAGCTGACCCTCGGCAGCCCGCTCTCCAGGCTCGTGCTCAAGTCGATGACGAGGCTCGAGCCCGACGGCCGCTCCTCCCTCGACAAGGCGCTCGCCGCCTACGCGGGGGCGGACGCGGGGCCGATGTCGCTCACGTGCAGCGTCCAGAGCTTCCTGCTCGACCTCATACTGAGGGTCGGGTTGGCGGTGACGCGCGCCGACGAGGAGGGCGTCAAGGCCATGCTGCGCGATCCCCCGGTCAGGAGGGGGATAGAGCTCGTGCTCAGGGGGATAGCGGAGTACGGGATAACGGTCCCGCAGGAGATGCCGGCCCCCTTCCTCGTCGTCTGGAACTTCACAAACATGTGCAACCTGAGGTGCAAGCACTGCTACCAGAGGGCGGATCGCCCCCTCCCGGACGAGCTGACCCTGGAGGAGAAGCTGAACGTCGTGGCGCAGCTCGACCGGGCCGGCCTCGCCGCGATCGCGTTCAGCGGGGGCGAGCCCCTCATACACCCTCACTTCATGAGGGTGGCCGGGGAGGCCGCCAGGAGGGGCATGTACGTCGCCGTCGCGACGAACGGGATCGCGCTCTCCAACAGGAGCTTCGCCGAGAGGGTGAAGGCCCTGGGCGTCAGGTACGTGGAGGTCAGCATAGACTCGGCCGACCCGGACAAGCACGACTGGTTCAGGGGCATGAGGGGGGCCTGGAACCTCTCGGTGAGGGGGCTCAGGAACGCCGTCGAGCTCGGCCTGAGCACGGCGATGGCGACCACCCTCACGAGGATGAACGTGGACGAGATGGACGACCTCCTCGACCTCGCCGAGGAGATAGGGGTCCAGAGGGTGATCTTCTTCAACTTCGTGCCGGTCGGGCGCGGGAAGGACATAGTGGAAATGGACCTGGACCCCGCGGAGAGGGAGAGGGCGATGAGGAAGATGTTCGAGGAGTACAGGAGGAGGAAGCTCCTGGTGGTCTCCACCGCCCCCTACTACGGCCGCGTGTCCCTCCAGATGAGCGGGGGGAAGGACGTGGCGCCGACCCACTTCTACGTGGGGGGCGATCCCGGCCTGGAGTCCCTCGCCGACTTCGTGGGCGGGTGCGGCGCCGGGAGGATATACGCCGGGATACAGCCGAACGGCGACCTGATACCGTGCGTCTTCCTCCCTATAACCGTCGGGAACCTGCGCGAGACCCCCTTCTGGGACATCTGGACGAAGGCCCCGCTCCTCAGGCAGCTCAGGGACAGGGGCCAGCTCAAGGGCTTCTGCGGCAGCTGCCCCTACAAGTACGTCTGCGGGGGGTGCAGGGCCAGGGCCTACGGCTACACGGGCGACGTCATGGGGCCCGATCCAGGCTGCATATACAACATGAGGGAGTGGCGCCGCGTAGCCGAGGAGCTGGGGCTCTCCGAGGAGGACAGGCGCCGCGTAGCCGAGGAGCTCCGCGCGATCATGTCGAGCTCCCAGTAGGCCGCCGATCGATCCCGCTGCCCCAGCACGTCCGCGTAGTACTCGCGCAGGGCCCTCTCGACGCTGGCGACCGCCCGGAAGCCCTCGAAGGCCCGCAGCCCCACCGCGTGGAGCGACTCCGGGTTCTCCCTGAACATCGCGTGGACCCTCAGAAGGAGGTCCCTCAGCTGGGCGTACTCCAGCTCGCTCCTCCTGCGGCCCTCCTCCCCCCAGTACTCCACGAGGTCCCTCAGGTCCTCCCCGAACATCCACCCGTTGACCCCGTCCTCGATCATCTCGAGCGCCCCCCCGTCCCTCGAGGATATCGTGGGCACGCCGTTCATCCCCGCCTTCATGTAGCTGGTCCCGCACGCCTCCCAGCCGGAGAAGGGGGTGAAGAGCAGGACGTCCGCCCCGGAGAGCACGGCCCTGGCCTCGCGCAGCCCGTAGTTGGGCAGGTAGACGACGTTCGGCCTCTCCCTGTGGAGCCTCATGAAGACCCTCATCCACTCCAGCCCCTCGCCGTCCGCGGGGTGGGCCCTCCCCCCCAGCACGAACACAATGGGGAGGTCCCCGAGCTCCACCGCGAGGCGGGCGGCGAACTCGGGCCTCTTGTAGGGCGCCATCCTCCTCGCCCAGGCCACCAGCATCCTGCCGTCCAGCTCCACCTCCTTGAGCCCCCTCAGGAGCGACTCCAGGGACCTCCTCGCCCTCGCCCTGGCCTCGATGAAAGCGTCCAGCCCCGGCTCCCTCCCGCGCAGCCGCCGCAGCTCGGGGTGGGTCCACCTCTCGGCGTCCACGCCGTTCGTCACGCTCCCCAGCTTCCACGCGTGGTGCGGGAACACCCTGGACAGGATCTCCGCGTGCTTCCTGGAGACCGCGAACGCCCTCTCGGCGGCCGCCAGCCCCAGCTCGGTGAGCGGCACGCTCTCGCAGACTAGGCGGTAGCCGCACTCGGATGCCAGCAGGCGGGCGGGGAACGCGGGGTGCCCCCAGGGCCCCGGCGTGTGTATCACGAGCCTGTACTTGCCGGGAAGCCTGAGCGCGAGGGGGAGGAGCGCGGCGTAGGCCTCCTGCAGGTCCACGTGCGCCACCTCCCCCGTCCCCACGTCCCTCCGGATGTACGCCTCGCTGGCCCTCGCCAGCAGCAGGTACTTCAGGAAGCGCTCCTCCTCGCTCCCCTCCAGGTAGACCCTGTCCGCCAGCCTGGCCGCCCAGTCGGGCGCGACCGGCCTCAGGAAGACGGCGCGCGCGGACCCCTCGGCGGCCTCGAGCGCCTGGACGGAGACCTCCTCCCCCCTCAGCCTGACCCTGAACTCGTCCGCGACCCTGAGGGACGACGCGAACTCCTCGGGCTGGGGCTCGGGCAGCGGCACGGGCCTCAGGTCAGCGTCGAACTCGTAGCGCACGTACCCGTTCGCGTAGTACAGGGTGAGCACCCTGTAGTCCATCCCCAGCCGCGCCGCCGCGTAGAACTTGTCGCCCTCCAGCACGCCCAGCCCGCCCGCGTACGTGTTCCCGCGGTCCAGCGCCAGGTCCGGGGTCACGCTCACGACGGCCCGGCCCACGCGGCGCCGCGGATCACCACAGATTTAAGCGTGGCACGCCCACCGGCGGCGTGGCGCGCCTCGCCGCCTTCATGTTCGAGGTCCACCAGCCGAGGAGGATCAGGCCCCTGAGCCCCAGGTCCCTCCTCGAGAGGATGCGCGGCGGCCCGCGCGCCTCCTACGACGCGGCCCTGGACGGGGAGGTCCTCCGCCGCGTCGCCTCCAAGTGCTACCTGCCGGCCCTCCGCATACTCGAGGAGGCCGCCCGCGACGGCTTCAGGTTCTCCCTCAGCGTGAGCGGGATCTGGCTGGAGCAGGCGGAGTCCCTGGGGCCCGAGCTGGTGGGGGCCGCGCGCTCCGCGGTCGGGGCGGGGGCGGAGCTGGTGGCCCAGCCGTACTACCACGGGGTCTCCCCGCTCCTGGGGGACCTGGACGAGATGGAGGAGCAGGTCCGCCTCCAGGCCGGGCGCGTCGGGGCGGCGCTCGGCGGGAGGCCGGCGGCCGCGGAGGCTACTGAGATGCTGTACAACGATGAGATAGCGGCCTCCCTGGCCCGCGCGGGCTTCGATCTCGTCCTCACGGAGGGCGCCGAGAGGGTGCTCGGCTGGAGGAGCCCCAACTACCTCTACAGGTCGCCCGCGGGGCCCGCGGTCCTCATGAGGAACTACAGGCTGAGCGACGACGTCGCCTTCAGGTTCTCCGACAGGTCCTGGGACCAGTACCCGCTGACGGCCGACAAGTACGCGTCGTGGATAGCCGCCAGCCCCGGGGACGTCGTTTTCATAGCTATGGACATCGAGACGTTCGGGGAGCACCACTGGAGGGAGACGGGGATACTGGAGTTCCTGTCCGCCCTGCCCCGCGAGCTGGAGGCGGCCGGCGTGGAGGCGGTCGGGATCTCCGAGGTGCCCTCCAGGCTCTCGCCCGCCGGCGAGGTCTCCGTGCCGCCCTGGGATACCCTGAGCTGGGCGGACGTCGAGAAGGACGCGAGCGCGTGGGCCGGGTCGCGCGAGCAGAGGATGGCGCTGGCGCTCTACGAGGAGGTCGGGGCCTACGCGCGCGCCGTCGGGGGGGAGCTGCTCACGCACTGGAGGTACCTGGGCGTGAGCGATAACTTCTACTACATGTCCGGGAAGCGCGGCCCCTCCGGGGAGGTTCACGATTACTTCAGCCCCTACAAGGACCCGCTGGCGGCCTACACGAGCTACCTGCACTCCCTGATGTCCCTCTACGCGGACGTCCTGCGCGCCTACGCGCGCGACGTCGGGGCCCACGCCTGGCGCCTCAGGACCCCCCGCTCCACGTCCTTCATAGCCAGGACGCCGCGCGGCGACGTCGCCCTGAGGGGGCTGGAGGACCTGAGGCGCTGCGCGCTGGAGTGCCCCTCCTCGATCGCGGAGCACCTGTCCAGGGGGGACGTCCAGTCGTGGGTCAGGCACGTCCTCCTGTGGGACGAGCTGGCAGAGGAGCTGGACTCCGCATCCGGGTCGGGGGACCCCGCGGGGGAGGCGGCCTCCCTCCTGGCCAGACACCGTTAAGTAGGTCGCCTCCCCGAATGGCGCCGTGGGGTCCGCCGGCGAGCCTGCCTCCCATCCCAGAGTGCGCGCCACCCGGGGCGGCGACCTGTACATCGAGTCCGGCGTCCGCGAGGACCCGGACTGGGGGTTCGCCAGGAACCTCCAGGTCCTGCTGAAGGACGGGCTCCTGGAGTTCTCCGCCTCCGTCTTCGACGTCCAGTTCGCGACCCCGAGGGGGATCCTGCACGGCCCCAACAGGGACTATCACTGGCAGGGCCTGCTCGTCGGCCCCCTCGACGGGAGGATCTACAGGGCGCTGGACGGCCTGCACTACGCGCCGCTGGAGGGCGGGCCCATATACCCCAGGTCCGTCAGGGTCTGGAGGGCGCGCGCGCAGTACCTGTACTCGGACCAGGGGGGCGGAACCTACAGCGTGGAGTTCGCGCTCAGGCAGGGCGGGGGCGTCGGGAGGCTGAGCGTCCGCGCGTCCCGCCCCACCCTCTTCGTCCCCCTCCTGGACCTGAGGGACGCGGAGTCCCCATCGGCGCCCGACTACCGGGAAGTCGAGGTCGACGCCTCGGGCCCCCGCGCCTCCGCCTCCATAACCTCGGGCTCGGCCCCCTTCCCGCTCCGCCTCCGCTGGTCCGGGGGCTCCGCCCCCCTGGGCATCTGGACGGACTGGGTCTACAAGCTCGGCGACGGCTTCAGGCGGCTGGAGGGCGGCTCGGTCCGCTTCGCGCCGAGCTCCCGCGCCGTCTACGCGCCCCTGGCGCTGGAGTCGTCCGACGGCCGCCTGGACGTCGAGGTCCCCCTGCCCCCCGCGCTCACCCGCGCCCGCGCGGCGCGCTGCGGCCCGGGGATCGAGGGGCGCCTGAGGGACCTGGCGGGGTCGCTGGACGCCCCCCCTGGGGTGGCCGAGGCCATCGCCCTCAGGATCAGCAGGCTGGCGTCCTTCGGGATCCCCGGGGGGGCCGCGTACTACCCGGAGGCCGGGGCGATGTGGTTCAGGCGCCCTTGGTCCAGGGACATCGTGGAGGGCCTCAGGTGGAACCTGAAGACCTACCTCGCGCTGGGGTGCGGGGACTGGCTCTCCGCGGTGATCCTGGAGCTCCTGAGGTCCGCGATGGAGGGGGGCGGCCTCAGGGTGCTCCCAGGGTCCCGCGAGTACGCGAGCGACGCCTTCCCCCAGCTCCTCAACGTCGCGGTCTCGGCGGCCCTGGCTACCGGGTCCTCGGGGCTCCTCGCGGCGGCCTCCAGGGCGGCGGAGGCGGCGGCCTCCGCCCTGAGGCGCGGCTTCTCCGGGTGCGTGCTCGGGGACGGGCTCGTGCTCTGCCCGGCCAGCTCCTCCTGGATCGACGTCGTCCTGCGGGAGGGCGGCGGGCGGTGGCCCTCCCGCCTCCCCCGCGACTGGATGGGGTCCTCGGACCCCTCCGGCCTCTACGCGCTCGTGGAGGTGAACGCCCTTTACATCGAGTCCTACGGCGCGCTCGCGTCCGCGCTCAGGGCGGCCGGCGAGGCGGTGCCGGCCGGCGCCGCGGGGCTCCTGGAGGAGCTCTCGGGCGGCTACGGGGAGCGCTTCCGCGCGCCCGGCCGCCTCCCCCCGCTGACCATCGACCCCTCGACCGGCCGCTCCGACTGGACGGCCGGCTCCCCCGCCGTCGAGGCGATGGCCGTCCTCAGGGGGACCCTGCACACCATCGAGGACCTGTCGGGCGCGTGGGCGCAGGTGGAGCCCCTGATCTGGAGGAGGCGCATGGTGGTCCTGGGGGACGGCGAGGCGCCGTTCGGAATGGCCGCCAGGGACGTCGAGAGGGTGCCCTACCTGGGGGACGCGGAGTACCACGGCTACGTCCTCTGGCCCAGGGACACCCCCTACCTGATGGAGTACATGAGGTCCCTCTCGATGGACGTGGACGGCATATTGCTGAACAACCTGGACCACATGCTGGCCGAGGGGGCCCTGGGCTACTCGTCGGAGCTCTTCAGCGCCCCGCTCGGCGGGAACCCGAGCCCCTCGGGCGCCTCCGGCAACCCGGTGCCCGTCAAGAACCCGGCGCAGTACTGGAGCCACTGGTGCGATCCTTATCTGGAGCGCTATTGGAGGGGTACGCGTGAGCGCCGAGGAGAGGCTCAGGGACCTCCTCCGCGCCATGCACTTGATGGGCGCGGTGGGGGAGGGGAGCGCCGTGGACCTGGAGTCGGTGGCCAGGCTTTTGCCGGACGCCGCGCTCCACGAGGTCCGCGGGCTCGTGGAGCTGGGCGAGAGGCTGGGTTACCTGTCGAGGTCCGGCGACAGACTCTACCTCACGCTGCGGGGCGAGATATCGGCGATCTCGATCTCGAGCTAGGCCATGCCCCCGAGGCTGATAATGATATCTTGGGAGCCAGCCGGGCCCGACGGGGACCCGGCGGCGGACGCGGCCCCGCTCGGCCCCGGGGCCGCGGTGCACCTCCACGCCTGGGGCTCCGACGGGCCCCTGCAGGGGATCCGCTACCCGGTGGCGATAACGGTGAAGGCCAACACCAGCATGGTCTCGGCGGTGCTGGCGTCGATGGGGGACTTCGCCCGCGCGATCTCCGGGCTCATGGACGGCGCCCTGGACCCCTGCGAGATCTCGGCGGTCGTGGGGTACGGGTGGGCGGGGTCCACCCTGGGGTCCGTCGTGAAGCGGTGGCTGGGCGTCCCGCTGATCTCCTCGGTGGGCGACTCCTCCCCGGCCGGCGCGGACCTGCAGTCCGCCGCGATCAGGGGCCTCGAGATGAGGTCCGTTCACGGGTCGGATCTGGTCGTCGCGCGCTCCCGCCCGGCGCTCATGAGGGTGAGGTACGAGCACGGGGTCCCCCTGGACAGGACCCTGCTGGCCGAGTCCCCGGAGGAGATGGCCTCCGTGCTGGCCGGCTACCTGGCGGGTGGGCGCAGGTGAGGGTCCTCCACCTGAGCTGGGAGTACCCGCCCAGGATAGTCGGCGGCCTCTCCAGGCACGTCTACGGCCTCTCCAGGGCGCTCGCCGCCATGGGCGCGGAGGTGGTGGTCATCACCCTCGAGTCCCCGGGGGTCCCGGACTCCGAGGTGAGCGGGAACCTGGAGGTCGTGAGGGTCAGGGCCTCCGGCTACCCGTCGCCCGACTTCCCGGCATGGGTCCACCAGTTCAACCTCCGCATGGTCGAGGCGGCCCTGGACGCCGGGGACTTCGACATCGTGCACGCCCACGACTGGCTCTCCGCGTCCGCTGGCATAGCGCTCAAGCACGCGCTCAGGAGGCCCCTGATATCCACGATACACTCCACCGAGTGCGGCCGGAGGGGCGGGATCCGCGACGAGCTGCAGAGGCACATAGCAGAGATGGAGTGGTGGCTGGCCTACGAGAGCTGGAGGGTGATCGCCTGCAGCCGCTACATGATGCGGGAGCTCGGGGGCTGCCTGGGGGTCCCGGCGGACAAGGTGGACGTGATACCGAACGGGTTCACGCCCCTCGCGCAGCCGGGGGCGGACCGCGCGTCGATCAGGCGCAGGTACGCGGCCGACGGCGAGCGCATGGTCCTGTTCGTCGGGAGGATGGTCCACGAGAAGGGGGTCTCCGTGCTGGTGGACGCGGCCCTGGAGCTCCTGAGGCGCAGGTGGGACCTGAAGTTCGTGCTGGCCGGGGACGGCCCCCTCAGGCCCGTGCTGCAGAGGCGCGTGGAGGAAGCCGGCCTGGCCCGGAAGTTCTACTTCCTGGGGTTCGTGAGCGACGAGGAGCTGGCGGAGCTCTACGCCGCCGCGGACGTGGCGGCCTTCCCGAGCACCTACGAGCCGTTCGGCATAGTCGCGCTCGAGGCCATGTCCATGGGGAGGCCCGTGGTCGTCTCGGACGTGGGCGGGTTCTCGGAGGTCGTCGAGCACGGGGTGAGCGGCCTCAAGGTCCCCTGCTGCGACCCGGGGGCGCTCGCGTCCGCGATTTCCTGGCTCGTCGATCACCCGGAGGAGGCGTCCAGGATGGGGGCGGAGGGCGCCAGGATCGCGCGCGAGCGCTACTCCTGGGACGCGCTGGCGGGGCGCACCATGGAGACCTACAGGAGGGTCCTCGCCGAGTACGAGCGCTCGGGCTGGCGCGCCAGGACCTGCGCCCGCGCGCGGCCCGGGGGCGCCGGTCCGGCCCGCCGGGGGACGGGAACCTTGTGAGCTACCCCGCCCTGAAGGGGAGGCTTCCTGCTTCACGGCCCCACCTTGCCCGCGGCCGCGGGCAGGGGGCGGAGCTCCACAGGCGCCGCGGGCGGCTCCCACCCTGCCCTCCTCAGAATGTTGAGGGACGCGTTGTAGTCCCTGTCGATCCTCCAGCCGCAGGCCGGGCGCTCGAAGGCCCTGTCGCCCAGCGTCAAATCACGGTTCACGAATCCGCACCTGGCGCACGCCCTCGAGGAACCTCCGCCTAGCGCTGTGGAACCGGTCGGCGATCCCCCGCGCCGCCTGGGAGTGGAGCTGCCGGTAATCCTCGCTCCGCTTCCTCAGGTCCAGCGCCAGCTGCCTCAATTCCGTGAGGGTCAGGCCCCTCGTTCCCGCGGTGGAAATCTATATCCGCCCGCCGCAGAGAATTATAGATCTCGCAGGCCAGCCGCAACTGGGCCCTTAACGCCCCCAACGTCCGCTGGCCCGCGTGCGCCCTGAATCTGAACCCCACGGCGGGCATCGTGAAGGAATAGGGGCATCGCCCTTTAAGCCATTCCAGCCATGAATGGCGAGGTTTTCTACCACGCCTTATATAACTCGGGATGTCCGCTCGGGCGGGGGCCCGTGGCCTAGCTTGGATATGGCGCAGGCCTGCGGAGCCTGAGGTCCCGGGTTCGAGTCCCGGCGGGCCCGCCAACCCTCCGAGGCGCGCGAGGGGGGAACTTCGCGATATCCATGAAGGGGCGTCAGGGTCCCCGCGCCAGGCGAGCCGAGATCCTTGAGGGGTTATCTCGACGTGTACGCGGGGGCCATCAACACGATCGTGGGGCCGTCGGGCAGCGGCAAAACCGCCCTGCTGAAGATGATGAACGGGCTGGTCGAGCTCGATGGACGAGGGTCGAGGGGAGGGCTGAGTTCCAGGGGCGGGACCTGCTCAAGGCCGACTCGCAGTGGGTCCGCAGGCAGATAGGCATGGTGTTCCAGTCGCCGAACCCGTTCCCGATGAGCATATACGATAACGTGGCCTTCGGCGTCAGGCTGCACTGGAAGGTCAGCAGGGGGGAGCTTGACGGGGTTGTCGAATGGTCCCTCATGGAGGTCGGACTCCATGAGGGGGAGCGCGCCCACGCTATCCGGAGGTCAGCAGCAGCGCCTCCGCACAGCGCGCGCCCTGACCGTGAGGCCCTCGGTGCTCCTCCTGGACGAGCCCACGTCATCGCTGGACCCCTATTCCAGGGACGTGATCGAGAAGCTCATGCTGAGGCTGAAGAGCGAGCTGGCGCTCGTGCTGGTCACCCACGACCTGGAGCAGGCGCTGCGCGTGTCCGACTGCGTCGCGTTCATGAAGTTCGGCTCCATAGAGGGGTGGGGCGCGCGCCGTCGGAGGTGATCCCCCTTTATCTGACCAACATCCCGCGCATGGGCAGAAATGCCCTTTAGTGCCCAGCCCGCGCGGCCCGTCGATCCGCGGGATGAGGCTCTGGAGCATCCATCCGAAGTACCTGGACGCCAGGGGCCTGGTGGCGCTGTGGAGGGAGGGTCTCCTCGCGCAGCGGGTCCTGCTCGGGGGGACCAGGGGCTACGTGCACC